>CAYQAP010000062.1:0-13715 GCA_964415515.1 uncultured Gammaproteobacteria bacterium
GTCATTATATTGCCTGTGAGTGCCACCCTGGTATGGCGGTTTATAGATCATTGTACGGATCTTAACTGGTTGATTAATTACCAGGTCTTTGTGCCTGAGAAAAATGGAATGGTACAGCTGTGCTGAACACGCTGACCTTGTCTACCCCGATGGTTTGGGGTGATCGGGACCGGTCCTATGGCTGGAGTCAGCCTGAAGCACTGTGGCACGGGATCCGCAACACGCGCCTTGCCGTGCTCCCAGGTTGTGTACACTATGCACACGATGAAAAGCCGGTACTATTCAATGCAATTGCTGAGGGATTTCTTGATAGCGAAATAAATGCTGCGAATGTGCAGGGAAATTTAAATTTCCTGGTAAAAAACAGTAGGAGCGTATCAGATTTCTACGGAATTGCGACCATCTTCATATGCAGCCATCCTCTACTGATTCCGTGCCGAGCTTGCAGGACAAGCTTGCTGAGCTGAAATCCCGAACCCTGGGTTATGCACCGACCCGGCCGGGGGTTTATGTGATGCGCGATGACCAGGGCCAGAGCATCTATGTTGGCAAGGCCAAGAATCTGAGAAAACGACTGGCCAGTTATTTTCGGGTCGCCAATATGGCGCCGAAAACCCAGGCTTTGATGCAGCGAGTTGCACGGATCGACACCACTGTGACCCATACCGAAGAGGATGCGCTGCTGCTTGAGTGTACGCTGATCAAGAAGGAGCACCCACGCTATAACGTGGTTCTTCGTGATGGCAAGAGTTACCCGTATATTCGCCTTGATGACAGCCATGCCTATCCCGGGTTATCGTTTTACCGGGGCTCATGCAAGGAACCCGGTCGTTATTTTGGGCCATTCCCGCAAGTGGTTGCTGTGCGTAGAACGCTCATGGAGTTGAAAAAGGTGTTTCCGGTACGCCAGTGTGAAGACAGTGTATTTCGTGACCGCACCCGGCCTTGCCTGCAGTATCAGATCAAGCGTTGCTGTGCGCCATGTGTGGGTTTGGTCAGTGATGCGAAATACAGGGAACATTTGCAGCATGTCAAGATGTTTCTCGAAGGGCGTAATCGCAGCCTGCATCAGGCACTAGTGGGGAAAATGGAGCGCGCTGCATCGGAACTTGATTACGAGACTGCGATTGCCTGCCGTGATCAAATCAGCGCTTTGCAGGTGATTCAAAGCCATCATCAGGGCCTGAAAAATGGCGGTGAGGCGGATATCTTTGCTGTGGCCATGGACGAAGGCAGAGCCTGTGTCGAGGTGGCGTTTATTCGAGGGGGACGCTTACTGGGCAGTCGTCATTTTGTGCTGCAGATTCGACTCGAAGCGACGCCGACTACAATTCTTGGCTCTTTTTTGCCACAATATTACCTGCATAAAGTGATACCGAGGCAAGTGATGAGTGCTGTGGAGCCCGAAAACAGCAGCTTGATACTGCAGATGTTGCGTGCCCGGACCAGCAATAAGGTCAACCTGCGTTATCCCAAACGTGGTCAGTACGCACACTGGTTGAAACTGTTAACTACCAGTGCCAGCGAACATCTGATCAAAGCACAGCAGGACAGCAGCAGTGTGCGGCAACGTTTGCTGGCCCTGCAACAAACGCTGGGGCTTAAACACCCGCCCCGGCGCATCGAATGTTTTGACATCAGTCACACGCAGGGGGAAAAGACGGTGGCTTCCTGCGTGGTCTTTATCGATGGCCAGCCGGCAAAGACAGCGTATCGTCGTTTCAATATCGAAGGGATTACTGGGGGCGATGATTATGCCGCGATGCGCCAGGTAATCGAACGACGCTTCAGGAAATTCAACGCCATCGAGGGCAAGCGTCCAGATCTATTGCTGATAGATGGTGGCAAAGGCCAGCTGAGCAGTGCTGCAGAAGTGTTGGAGGCCTTGGGGTTATCCGATATCCCAATCGCAGGGGTGGTGAAAGGGCAGGGGCGCAAGGAAGATTTTGACCGACTGTTCTTGTGGGGACAGAATTCGGTCACTATACTTTCAACGCATCCTCCAGCACTTTTTCTGGCTCAGCAACTGCGCAACGAAGCACATCGTTTTGCTATAACAGGGCATCGAAAACAACGCAGCAGGGCGCACAAGACTTCCAGCCTGGCTGCTATTCCCGGGGTTGGAGATCAGCGTAGAAAGGCTTTACTGCGTCATTATGGTGGCTTGCAGGGGGTTAAGCGGGCAGGGGTGGAGAGTCTGGTACGCGTTGATGGGATCAGTCGATCTTTGGCTGTAAAGATCAATGAATACTTTAACACATGAATATAGTATATTGAATTAACGTTATAAACCGGTGCATATAAATATCCCAAATGGCTTGACATTAGCCAGGATCTTATTGATTCCGATCTTGGCGATTGCTTATTATCTGCCCTTTCCCTGGGGCCATCAGGCGGCTGCCTGGATCTTTGTAGCAGCCGCTATTACCGACTGGCTGGATGGTTTTTTGGCCCGTTATCTGAATCAGTATTCGGCTTTTGGCGCCTTTCTTGATCCGGTGGCAGACAAGTTGGTGGTCAGTGTTGCACTGGTAATGCTGGTCGCTGATCCGGACATTCAACGTGCCGTGTTCAGTAAAATCGCTTTTATTCTGGTGGTAGCAACGATTATTGGCCGTGAAATCACCATTTCAGCGTTACGTGAATGGATGGCAGAGCTCGGTAACCGGACCAGTGTAGCGGTCAATATGCTGGGAAAAATCAAGACCACGTTGCAGATGGCGGCAATTATTGTGTTGCTGTATGTGCCGGCCGCAGCGGATGACCTGTTGTTTCGTACCGGCGAAACGGCCCTATATCTGGCCGGTATCCTGACCCTGTGGTCGATGGTTGCCTATTGGCGTGCCGCCAAGGTGGTTCTACAGTCGAAAAGTAAATTGTAGGGGCAACTTGACGGAAAAGATTTGATCAGTACAATGGCGCTCCTCAAGCGGGAATAGCTCAGCTGGTAGAGCGCAACCTTGCCAAGGTTGAGGTCGCGGGTTCGAACCCCGTTTCCCGCTCCATTACAGCGTGACAAGGCTATCTCGTTATTGCCCGAGCAAATGTTTCCTGGGCTGGGTGGCAGAGTGGTTATGCAGCGGCCTGCAAAGCCGTTGACGCCGGTTCGATTCCGGCCTCAGCCTCCAGCTTGTTGTCATGCCAGTGAAGATCTCTGCTGCCATTCGTCCCATGATACTGTAGAATATCAATCAGATACTGTGCCTGATGCTGTTTCATCTTCCAGGGAGCCGATAATGATTGACCGATTAGCCAAAACTGTTCAGGGGTTATTGCCGAAGCAGCTGAGCGATGATATCCGTCGCAATGTAGATGCGGCTGTGCGCTCTAGTTTCGAGAAAATGGGCTTAGTGACAAGTGAAGAACTGGAGGTGCAGGAAGTGCTGTTAGCGCGAACCCGAGAACAATTGATGCAGCTGGAAGAACAGGTCAAGGCGCTGGAACTACAATTGCGGGAAAAAAATGCTGACCAGGCCGAGTAGAGAGCTTTGCGTCTGCAAATAGCGCTTTGCTGGCATGACTTGTTTCCAGGAAGGTTGTTTAGAGCAGTGGTTATTGCCTGCCTGAGGCCCTGTCAGTAGCAAGTTGTGTCTGCCAAGGATCCTTTCATACTGGCGGTAGAAACATCGACAGCTGTTTGCAGTGTCGCACTCCTGGTGGCTGATGAGTTGTACGTGGCCGAAGAAAAACAGGCCAATCATCACGCTGAAACCCTGCTGCCGATGATTCATGATTTGCTGCAACGAGCTGCGCTCAGTTTGCCCGAACTTGATGCTTTGGCTGTTGGCAGAGGACCCGGTTCCTTTACCGGCATCCGTATCGGTATCGCGGCTGTACAGGGCCTGGCATTCGCGACAGGTTTGCCAGTCATTCCGATATCCAGCCTGGCCTCACTGGCGGCACAGGCGCATTCCCCGAGTGTGCTGGCAGCACTTGACGCCCGGATGGGCCAGGTCTACTGGGGAGCCTACAAGATTGATGAGTCACCCGGATCGGTCATGGCCGCCACGCTTGTCGGCCGGGAGTATGTCAGTGATCCCGAGCATGTCTGCTGTCCTGATCAGGGGCAGTGGGTGGGAGCCGGCTCTGCCTGGTCGGTTTACCCATCACAAATGCCAGATGTGTTGCAAGATTCGATTAAGGCTGAATTGAGACCTTCGGGTGCGCTGACAGCTCGTTTGGCAGTGAATTGTTTCAGAGCCGGAGCCGGGGTTCAGGCAGATGCGCTAAAGCCGGCATATCTGCGCCACAAGGTGGCCAACAGAGCACAAGTGAGGTAATCCATTGTGAGGGGTTTTACCTGAACTCAGCACAGTACCTGAAAGCGCTTTCTGGCCACTTCACGCCCGTCAAGACGATACTTGATGACCCATTCGCCGATAAATTCATCCAGTCCGGCATTGGGGTCAAGCCATTTCATGAACACTGAACCTCTACTGCCGCTGAGCTTCAGCCAGGCCCAGACCCGATTATGGCGTTGCAATGCGGTGAAGGGATATTGGGTTTGTTCGCGCACCTTGCCGGATGGATCTTGCCATAAAAATACCAGTTTGTGGCGACTTCGGGGTTTGGCATCCAGTTCAAGAACAGCGAAAATTCGGTCCTGACAAGCAAAATCGAGACTGCTTGTTGAGGCTGGAACGCCGTCTTTTTCCGATGCGGTTAGATAAGCTTTGATTTCGGTGATGCGAGCCGGGATGCTGGTGCTTGCCAGCAGGGCTGCGAGAGACAGGGAGAGTAGTATTGCCCTGAACACGGGATTATCTCGAGAGTTGCCAACTGCCGGACATGGCACCGCAATTGCCGCCGTTGGAAGAGAAGATACCCACCATGGTGCTGGCAGTGACGTCGCCGGTAAGTGAAATGGCAGCCCCCGTTTCATCCGCAATCTGCATTTCCACTTTTGATCCTGTTACCGTGCCGGTTATCGGACCACCAACGAAACAGGCATCGCCTTCACTGGGTATAGCCGCGGTGCCCGTGACGGTATCGGCAGTCGTATCATGCACGGTATTGGCGGTAAAGGAAACATGATGTGTTTTGTTGGTGCTGCTGATAAACCCATCGATTACGCCAATCCAGATCCCGGTTATGTTCGAGGTAAAACTGGTGCTGTCAGCACTGGTACAGGCAGTCAGCAGAAACGGAAGCAGCCAGAATAGGTTGCGCATTGATTAATCTCCGTGAATTTTGCGGTTTATTCATCTTGAGCGAGGTAGATCTCTCAAGGAGCGACGTATGACACTAGATTATAGAAGGTTTGGGAAAAAAGAAAAGGCAGGCACAGCTTTCACTAGTGTCGGCTGCTGGTGCGCCGGGGGTTAATTCTGACCACTGTGACTGATGTTCCTCGTGTTCGTATCACTTCTACAGGGTAATCAGCAATCAGCAGTGTGGTTCCAGGATCTGGAATGGCTTCAAAGACTTCAAGGATCAGACCATTGACCGTTTTTGGTCCGTTGGTTGGAAGATGCAGGGCGTATTTACGATTTAGTTCGCGAATATGTATTCTGCCATCAACCACCAGACTGCCGTCTTCTTCCCGTTCGATTTCTTCGTCCATAGCGGGGACTGAGCGGGTAAATTCGCCAACAATTTCTTCGAGAATCTCTTCCATCCCGACAAGACCTTGCAGGTCTCCGTATTCATCTACCACCAGGCCAGTGGTGCGTCGATATTTTTGCATCTCGACCAGCTGTTTCGACAGCGGGGTGCCTTCGGGAATAAAATAGGGTGGTGAGGCCACTTCCAGCAAATGTTGCTTGCAGAAGTCTTCACGTTGCATCAAATGCAGAATTCGTCGCAGGTGCAAGATCCCGACAATTCGATCCATGGATGCCTGATACAAGGGCAGGCGGGAATGGTGGGCAGTGACCAGTTGCTCGACCACTTCATCGAAGTCATCATCGAGGTCTATCGCCTCGATTTGTTGCCTTGGGACCATGACGTCATCCACGGTGATATGCTCCAGATCAAGAACACTGAGCAACATTTCCCGGCGTGATTGCGGTAGTTGTATGGCCGATGTTTTCAAAGCCGTGCGCAGCTCTTCTGCACTCAAATCAAATTGACGCCGTTTTAGGGAGACACCGAAGATGCGCAACAGGCTGTTGCCCAGAACATTGGTCAGATGAATGATGGGCAGAAAGATTTTTTGTAGTACTGTCAGAACATATGCCGCCGGATAGGCAATAAATTCAGGGTGCAGGGCAGCCAGAGTTTTGGGGGCTATTTCTGCCACAATCAACACCAGCAGGGTTAATATCAGACTGGCGATAGCAATTGCCGACTCACCATAAAGCCGCAGGGCGACCACTGTGGCGACTGAGGCGGCTGCGATGTTGGCAAAATTATTGCCCAGTAAAATGGTGCTTAACAGGCGGTCCGGGCGTTCCAGCAAGGTGCAGGCCAGGTGTGCGCCACGGTGTCCTTCACTGGCCAGGTGACTGAGCCGATAGCGATTGAGCGCCATCATGGCGGTCTCAGAGGCAGAAAAAAAGGCAGAAAGCAGCAGCAGAATGACTAGCGTCAATACCAACCCACCGATCGATAGTGTATTCAAGCGAAGCAGCGCCTCGGGGCGATCATCAGAGGCTGTTGAGTTTGAGAATCATCTGTTATGAAGGGATCGAGCAGTGATTTGTTTCATTATCATATTGGTTATCCGGGTCTTTGCAGCAATATTTCCAGTACAAACTTGCTACCAAAATAACCGAGTGCCAGAACCAGAAATCCGCCCAGTGTCCAGCGTACCGCGGTATTGCCACGCCACCCAGCCAATCTGCGGCCGGTTAGCAGGATGGCAAAAATTAGCCAGGCACCAATGGATAAAATCACATGATGATTGAAGACAAAGGCCTTTCCAAACAAACTATGGGAAAAGAATATGCCAGTGATCAGGGTGATTGACAGCAGGATAAAACCACTGGTAATAAACTGAAAAAGCAGCCTGTCCATGGTCATGATCGGTGGCAGTGAACCCAGCAGTTTGTTGGTATGGCGTTGTCTGAGGCTACTCTCCTGTTTGGCCAACAGCAAGGCTTGAGCAACGGCCAGCGCGATCATGGCAAAACCGCTCAGCGCGACGACCCAGTGGGTATTGAATAGCAGCCGGTTGCCTTTCGGAAGGTAGGCGGGTCCGCTCCATATCAGGGTAACAGCCAGGATAATGGCGGCGGTAGGCATCACCAAAGTAGCCAGGCTGACAATAGGACGATACAGTGCGATAACCCATAACAACAGGGTTATAAAGAAAATCACTAAGGAGGCTGATTGGCTGAGCCCAAAATTAATACCATGACTTAGCCATAGAATGACGATATGCAGGCCGTGTAATAGGACAGCTGAAGCGATCAGCAGCATCAAGAGGCTGGTGAGCTTATTCTGGGCTGAGACCGATTCGTCCATCAGCTTTCGCCAGGACAGGATCCCGGCCGCAGCATAAAGAAGGGTTGCGGCATACAGAAAGATAGAGGCGATAAAAGAGGCAGAATTCATGGCAACATTAAGTGTGACGGATCGATCAATTCGGGTTCATGATACTGCCGATACGCTGTACTGCATTGTTCATTGCCACATTATACAAGTGAAACGAGCTGATCAAATTGCTTTTTTTACGCCGTCATAAAAAGTCAGCCCTGGATCGACGCAGCAGCCTGCCGAAGTTGCTGGCGATGCAATGGGTGAGACGCCCTGTTGCGTAGCGTCATGCGGGCAAAAAAAAGCCTGTCAACGTGAGTTGACAGGCTCAAATCATCAAGGAGGAGGATGATGAATTCTTTTCGGTCGTATCTTGACTATAGACTATTTTTACGACAAGTCCAGTTTCAGGACTCATTTATCGATTAGTTTTCGATGAATGAATAAATTCTTTACCGATCAAGTCAGTAGATGCTGATAAAGGCTTCAATTGACTCGCCAGCAGTAAATGATGCAATGCAGCATTTGTTGCAGTGCATCATAGTGATCTCAGCGGTTCTTGTCAACAACTTTTTAGTATTTTTTTTACCTCGTATTGGGGACCGCGCTGCCACCTATTGTTGGCTGTGAAGCAGGGTTGGGAACGAGATAATCAGGGATTGGCCTGATCGGCAAGTCGTTGATTCCAGCTTTCCGGCTCTCCTTTGCGAGAGGGCTGCATGGTGATGCAGTCTGGTACCGGGCAAACCAGCGCACAAAGGTTGCATCCTACACATTCAGTCTCATCAATCCGGGGCACGATGCTGTCAGTACGCAGGTGAATGCATTGGTGAGCACCGTCCATACAAGAGACGTAGCATTTTTCACAGCCGATACAGGTTTGTTCGTTAATGATAGCGGTTAACTGGTAATTCAGATCCAGTTCTCCCCATTCGACAAAGTGCGGGATGGCGCGGCCGACCATGGTATCAATGCTGGTAAAGCCTTTCTCATCCATGTAGTTATTCAGGCCTTCCAGCATGTCTTCGATAATGCCGTAGCCATGGTGCATGACCGCAGTGCAAACTTGTAGCGTTGAGGCACCCAGCAGAATGAATTCGACCGCATCACGCCAGTTGGAAATGCCGCCAATCCCCGAGATCGGCAACTTGAATTGTGGGTGTCGGGCCAGGGCTGCAACCATGTGCAGGGCAATGGGTTTGACAGCTGGACCACAATAACCACCATTAGTGGATTTTCCGGCAACCGATGGCAGTGGTGAAAAGGTGTCAATATCCACACTCATCAGGCTCTTGATGGTGTTGATCAAAGATACTGCATTGGCGCCACCTGCCTGGGCTCCTAAAGCAGGCACGCAGATATCGCTGATATTGGGGGTTAGCTTCACGATCACAGGCACGTGAGCGGCCTCCATAACCCAACGAATGATCTCGGAGAGGACCTTTGGTTCCTGCCCAACAGCTGAGCCCATACCGCGCTCACACATGCCATGTGGGCAGCCAAAATTCAATTCCAGGCCATCGGCACCGGCGTCTTCGGAACGTTTGATAATATCCTGCCAGTCTTTACGGCTTTCGACCATCAGGCTGACCACCACAGCATGTTCCGGGAACTGTTGTTTGACCTGGCGAATTTCTCGAAAGTTAACTTCCAGGGGGCGGTCGGTAATCAATTCGATATTGTTGAAACCTGCCATGCGCTTACCGGCAAAATCGTAGGCAGCAAAGCGTGAGGTTACATTGGTAATCGGATCTCCCAAGGTCTTCCAGCACACACCACCCCAGCCAGCATCAAAGGCTCGTTTTACCTGATCACCGGAATTGGTGGGTGGAGCAGAAGCCAACCAGAACGGATTCGGTGCTTTAATGCCTGAAAAATTAATTGATAAATCAGTCATTTTGATCTCCTTGCAACACAAGTATGGTCCAGAATGGCGCGTTTTGTAGCGAGTACATCCGGGTATGCAGTGGTGAGTTCATCTCGATTCGTTCCGTAAGCTGAGGTCAATACCGATTGCGGCTCGTTTGCCTTCAGCAACGGCATTGACGACTTCCTTGGCCCCATTGACGCAGTCACCCGCGGCAAAATATCGGGGATGACTGGTTTGACCAGTAATCGGGTCAACCTGAACCTTTCCCGCTGTAACGTCGATCCCCTGCCGGGTAAAAAAATCAACAAAGCGATGTTGGCCGACGGCAAAGACCACCAGATCGGCCGGCAGTGCGAAAGCTGAATCCGGAATCACTTCCAGGCTACGAGGTGTGGATCCTTGCTGGACGCGTGCACAATGCAGGCGTTGAACCCGATGATGATCTCCTGTCATGGCTGTAGGCACAGCCTGCCACAGTACCTGGGCACCTTCATCGCGTGCTGCCTTCCATTCGTGGGTATAACCGGGCATTTCCGCCGCATCGCGACGATACAGCATCGTGACTTCGGGGACCCCCACCTGCAGCAGTTCACGCACCGCATCAATGGCGGTATTTCCACCACCGATTACAACTGCCTTGCTTACGCCCTCAAGAGAGAATTTCGGATCAAGCTTGATTTTGTTAATCAGTGCCACAGCACCGGTGACGCCATCAAGGTCAACCCCTTCGAGTTCGGGAAAAGTGTCTGTACCCAGGCCGGTAGCAAACAGTACTGCAGCAAAGTTCTGATCCAGTTCCTCCATAAAAATATCTTTTCCAACCATAGTATTACATCGTACTTCGAAACCGATTTCCATGATTTGCAGGACTTCTTCCAGGATCGCTCCGGATTTCATTTTATAGGCAGCGATGCCAGTAAAATTAAGGCCGCCGGGATAGGCTGAGGCCTCGAAAATAACCGCTTCATGACCGAGTAGGGTCAATTGATGGGCACAAGCCAGTCCGGCAGGGCCGGCACCGACAATGGCCACTCGTTGTCCAGTAGAGGCACCTTTGCGAAAAAATTTCATGCCTTTGGCCAACGCATGATCGGTTGCATAGCGTTGCAGTCGGCCAATCTGGATCGGCGGCTGTTGGAGGTTGTGAAAAACACAGGAGCCTTGACACAGAACATCGACCGGGCAAACCCTGGCACAGGAATGTCCCAGAATATTGGCCGTGAGGATGGTTCTTGCAGCTCCGCGAAGATTGCCAGTGGCAATTTTACGAATAAATTCTGGAATATTGATTGCAGTGGGACAAGCCTCGATACATGGCGCATCATGACAGTACAGGCAACGATTGGCTTCGGCGATAGCACCCGCCGGATTGAGTGCGGGCCGGTATTCACCAATCTTCTCTTCCAGGCGTCCGGGCGGCAGTGCGGTTGGAATGTGCTGTATGGTTTCCATAGTTACCTCGAGCCCGGAGTTGTTGCCACCGGGGAATCCGGTTGACTCGGTAGACCAGGCAGTACTAGCAGATGTTTTTGTAGCATAAACCTGACCTATTGGTCAACTTAATACGTCTGAGCACGGCGCGATTGGAAAATTGAATCCTGTTTCATGACAGGTTCCTGACATTGGGCAAAGTCTGCAAAACCTGCAGTCAGACCTACCCCCCTGCAGATAATCCAGTTAGACTTACGTCAGTTGCAGGCTACTGAGCCAGATACTAACCAGAACCGGGAGAATACCAGGCATGACCGTGCATCTTATTGAACATCCGTTGATTCGCCATAAAATGGGGTTGATCCGCCGCCACGATATCAGCACCAAGCATTTTCGCGAACTGGCCTGTGAAATCAGTACCATGCTGACCTATGAAGCGACCCAGAACATGGACATGGAGCCGCACACCATCCGAGGCTGGGCGGGTGATGTGGTGATCGAACGCGTCCGCGGGAAAAAGATCTCCATTGTACCCATCCTGCGTGCAGGTTTTGGCATGCTCGATGGGGTGTTAACAGTGATCCCGAGTGCCCGGATCAGTGTGGTGGGTCTGTATCGAAATGAAGAGACATTGGAACCTGTGCCGTATTTTCAGAAGATCATCAAGGATATTGACAGCCGTATGGCACTGATCGTCGACCCCATGCTGGCTACGGGAGGCACCTTTAACGCCACTGTCGATATGGTCAAGGCCGCCGGCTGCAAGACTATCAAGGGCCTGTTTCTGGTCGCGGCTCCCGAAGGAATCAAGGCAGTGGTCGCCAAACACCCGGATGTGGAGATCTATTCGGCTGCAGTGGATGATTGCCTCAATGAGGTAGGTTACATTCTGCCCGGTCTGGGCGATGCCGGTGACAAGATTTTCGGCACCAAATAATTATTGCCTTTTTGGAGAGTTTTGAATTCATTCACTGCGTGTCCCGGTTCAACTTGTCATATGAAATGACTAGGAATTATAGTCCATCTATAAAACGCCATGGTTTGGCGATCCACGTACAGTTGCTTGCCTGGTAGAGGATGCCAGAGTGAATTCGTCGTGACACTATATAGAATAAAGGTCTTGTGGTTTGTATTTTGCTGGGCTAGACTTGCCCCATGAGACCGATTCAGACCACGCTACTTTCTCTTCCCCTGCTGTCCCTGCGTCTGCTGCGCCGCTAGGCGCCCAATATCCCCCCCTCCCAATTCAGTAGTACATAACGGCCACCAGACAGGCTGCCGAACCAATGGCAAGTTATGTCTGCGACCTTTAAACCAGCAAACTACAGGATATTACGATGTCTGATCAATTGTTGATTTTTGATACCACATTGCGAGACGGGGAACAGAGCCCCGGTGCCTCCATGACCGCTGATGAAAAATTGCGAATTGCGGTACAACTGGAGCGTATGCACGTTGATATTATCGAAGCCGGGTTTCCGGCTGCCAGCCCGGGCGATTTTGCCGCGGTTCAGCAGATCGCCAGGCGGGTAACCGAGAGTACCGTCTGCGGACTGGCCCGGGCGATCGAAAGGGATATCGAAAAAGCCGCCGCGGCAGTCCAGCCTGCATCACGCCAGCGTATTCATACCTTTATCGCTACGTCACCGATCCATATGCAGGAAAAGCTCAAGATGACTGCTGAGCAGGTGTTGGAACAGGCTGTTTGGGCGGTAAAAAAGGCCAGAAACTTTACCGATGATGTTGAGTTTTCCCCCGAAGATGCAGGTCGCTCCGATCCGGATTTTTTGTGTCGAATCATTGAGGCAGTGATTGCGGCGGGCGCTACTACGGTCAATATTCCGGATACGGTGGGTTATGCGATGCCGGCTGAATTTGGGCAGTTGATCCATTCCCTGATGGAGCGAGTCCCGAATTCCTCGAAAGCGATCTTTTCCGTGCATTGCCACAATGACCTGGGTCTTGCTGCGGCCAATTCACTGGCGGCAGTGATGGGTGGAGCGCGTCAGGTGGAATGTACGATCAATGGTTTGGGTGAGCGGGCCGGCAATGCCGCACTGGAAGAAGTGGTGATGGCAATTCGTACCCGGCCAGAAAAATATGGTTGCAACACGGCGCTTGATGCCACGGAAATTGTTTCTGCAAGTCGTTTGGTGTCCAATATCACCGGGTTTTCGGTGCAACCGAACAAGGCGATTGTCGGTGCCAATGCCTTTGCTCATGAGGCGGGCATTCATCAGGATGGGGTGATCAAAAACCGGGAAACTTATGAGATTATGCGTGCTGAGGATGTTGGCTGGACCGCCAACCGCATGGTGTTGGGCAAGCATTCCGGACGCAATGCCTTAAAGCAACACCTGCAAGCGCTGGGCTATGAGATCGAGAGTGAAGCCACGATGAATGTGGCTTTTGCCCGGTTCAAGGCGCTGGCCGATAAAAAACATGAAATCTTCGATGAGGATTTGCATGCACTCATGTCAGAGCACACGATCGAAACCTTGAATGATACCTATCGATTGGTTTCCATGAGCGTTTGTTCCCAGACCGGTGAGATTCCACAAGCCACGGTCACTGTGGCGGTTGCCGGAAGCGAACAAACCGAGGTCGCCCGTGGCAGCGGACCGGTGGATGCGACTTTTCGTGCTATCGAGAAGATTGTCAACAGTGCCAGTACCTTGCAACTGTATTCGGTCAACAATATCACCAGTGGTACGGATTCACAGGGTGAAGTCACAGTGCGTGTGGAGAAGGGTGGCCGAATTATCAATGGTCACGGGGCCGATACCGACATTGTGATCGCTTCAGGTCGTGCCTATATCAATGCCATGAATAAGCTGGCAGACAACGCGGGGCGTTCCCATCCACAGCAAGCCCATCTTCTGTAGTACATGGGTACTTCTGCATGGGTACTTCTGAACGCGGCAAGGCCGTGCTAGGAGGCTGTCCGAGAATAGAGAACCTACTGCGGAAAAGCTATTTTGGCCCATTTCTCCGC
>CAYQAP010000063.1:0-13420 GCA_964415515.1 uncultured Gammaproteobacteria bacterium
CAGGGACAGCCATCATTTGATTGATTGAATGGGTGATTTCCATAGGGGGCCAGGCTGTGCGATACATCCTGGCCCCCATTATTAGTAAGAGAGCACGTGTTTTGCTGCGGCATTATGGGGCAGATCAATACCTGACCCGATGCCTCATAGACAGGGAAGCGCCGATAATCCGGGTGTGTACGATACGTTATAATGCCTGTCGAGTATTGCCTACCATCTATTGGAGTTCGTCTCATATCGAACCTATTAAAAAGCCATTTTGCAACCGGCCTGTTACTGGTCCTGGGGTTCATCACATTGCTGTGGCTGCAAAACCAGCGAGGCTTATGGGAAACCGATGAAGGGCGCTATACAACCGTTGCCCTGCAAATGTTGGAAACCGGGGATTATCTACGCCCACAACTGGATCAGGACACACCCCACTTCAGTAAGCCTCCACTAACGTACTGGGCGATTGCAACTTCCATTGCGGTTTTTGGTCACCAGGAATGGGCTGCTAGATTACCCAATACACTGGCCTTTATTCTGACCCTGTTTTTGGTCTACCAATTGGGTAGACGTTTTCTTCCTGGTACTCCGTGGCTCGTGCCGTTGTTGTATGGCACCTCAATACTTCCGCTCGGAGGTGCCAGTGTTATCACTACCGACACGCTACTAACCGGCTGGGAGACGCTGGGTATGTATGGTCTGATCATGACCATGGGTGCCCAACCCGAGCAGCGCAGACAGTGGCGCTATCTTGGTTGGTTGGGTTTTGGTCTGGCGTTTTTTACCAAGGGGCCACCGGGCCTGTTACCCCTGTCTGGGTTGCTGATATTCAGCCTCAGAAATGGCGGCCTGAAAGAAATAAGGCTGCTTTTTTCCTGGAGTAGTATGTTGCTGTTTCTGGTGACCAGTCTGTCCTGGTTTGTGGTCGTCATCGCAGGCAATCCGGACTTGCTGCACTATTTTTTTACCGATGAGTTGATCAATCGGGTCGCCAGTAACAAATTTCATCGCAACCCGGGTTGGTATGGGCTGCTTAGAGTGTTTCTTCCGGCAATACTATTGGGTTGTTTCCCCTGGGCCTGGTTGGCGGTGGGTCAGTGGATCAAGCGGTATGTTGGGAAACAGCGAAAAAAGTCGTCCGTCGAACTCACCGTTACAGCTCAATGGCAGCGAGATAACCGATTGTTGTTATTCTGGTTGTTGGTGCCGTTGCTGGTCTTTGCTCTGGCACAGTCCAGGCTGTTGCTCTATTTGTTGCCTTCCAGTGTTCCTGCCATATTGTTAATTGCACGGTTTCTTCACCCCAAGACGTTGCAAGTACGAGCTGGCAAGGTTCTGCTTGGTTTTTGGGTGCTTGCACTTTTTACCGGGTTACTGGTGGTGGCTTCCCAGGTGAGTGAGCGCGATAACCGACTGTTCGCCAGCAAGATAGCGGCATTGCAGCTCAAGGGTGACAAGATCCCCAAACAACTGCTGTTCATCGACTACCCGCCATCTCGCGGCCTGCCGTTTTATTTGCAGGCGAACGTGCTGTCTGTTCCCGTCGAGGCATTGTCCAAACGCAATTCCCAGGCTTATGCCCGGTTCCTGCGATTGCTGGAAAACCAGCAGCCTACTTTATGGTTCATCACAGACTCATTGGCTGGACAGGCATTTTTGCAGAAAGCAACAGACCAGGGATACCGGCCAAGCAAACTCGGCAGCTACTATCGCTTCAGCATCTACCAACTCACAAAAAGGGGTCAGAGCCCTTTTTTAAAAAGCAAGTAATTTAAATGGCTTAGAAAAAGGGCTCTGACTCCTTTTTTTAGATGCCGGCCATACAAAGGTATTTGATTTCCATGTATTCGTTGATGCCGTGGCTGGAGCCTTCCCTGCCCATACCGGATTCTTTGACCCCACCGAACGGTGCGACTTCATTGGAGATGATGCCGGAGTTGATGCCTACCATGCCATATTCCAGTTGTTCAGAGACGCGCCAGGCTCGGCCCAGATCCCGGGTGTAGAAATACGAGGCGAGTCCGAACTCGGTGTCGTTGGCCATTGCCACCGCCTCTTCTTCGGTATCAAACTGGAACAATGGAGCGACCGGACCAAAGGTTTCTTCGCGGGCGACCAGCATATCGGTGGTGACACCCGTCAACACAGTGGGCTCGAAAAAGTGCTCACCTTTGGTGTGGCGATGACCTCCGGTGACGACTTTTGCCCCTTTTGCCAGGGCATCGGCAATATGCTCTTCGACTTTGGCAATTGCCGCGTCATCAATTAACGGACCCTGCTCGGCGCCGGGCTCGAAACCATCGGCCACTTTCAGCTTCCTGACTGCACAGGTCAGTTTTTCGGTAAAGACATCATAGACACCACTTTGTACCAGTAGGCGATTGGCACAGACACAGGTCTGGCCGGCATTACGGTATTTGGATTGCATGGCGCCAACCACGGCTGCGTCCAGGTCCGCATCATCGAAGACAATAAAGGGTGCATTGCCACCCAATTCCAGGGACATGCGCTTCAGCGTTCCGGCACATTGCTGCATGAGTAACTTGCCAACCGCAGTGGAGCCGGTAAAGGTGACTTTACGAACCGTGGGATTAGCGGTCATCTGTACACCAATCGCCGAACTGGACCCGGTCACAACACTGAAGATACCCGCCGGCACACCAGCACGCTCAGCCAATACTGCCAGAGCGAGTGCCGAATAGGGGGTTTGTGATGCCGGCTTAACCACCATCGGGCAACCGGCTGCCAGGGCCGGGCCCGCTTTGCGGGTAATCATGGCCGAGGGAAAATTCCAGGGCGTTATCGCCGCACACACGCCCACGGGTTGCTTGATAACCACCATCCGGCGGTCGGTTTGCTGGTTTGGGATCACTTCACCATAGGTGCGTTTGCCCTCTTCAGCAAACCACTGTAGAAAAGAGGCGGCATAGCCGATTTCTCCTTTTGCCTCCAGTAGTGGCTTGCCTTGTTCCAGCGTCATGATTCGGGCAAGATCCTCTTGATTTTCCAGCATCAGTGTATACCACCGATGGATGATTGCACTGCGTTCACGGGCGGGCAGGGCACGCCAGTTCGGCCAGGCGCGGTCAGCCGCCTCAATGGCACGGCGTGTTTCATTTCCCCCGGCTTTGGGGACACTGCCGATACGCTGACCATTGGCTGGGTTGGTGACTTTCAGGGTGCCCCCGTCGTCAGCATCCACCCATTGACCATCGATATAATTTTGTTGCTTGAACAGCGAGCTGTCATGTAATTGCATGGTTGGTTTCCTGGTTGGCAGAGAAAAATAAACGGTAGCACCATGAGCCGAAAAACAGACTCAGGGTCACGCTGAAAATGAGCCTGTGGTGAAAGCCCTGTAATGAAAACATTGGGTCAGTAGATAGTGGGCTAAATAAAAATTCCGGGCATGAGGGTGTCGACTTCCATTCTAGAGTTTGCTGGTATACTGACCAATCGGTCAGTATACCAAAAGGGCCAATTTGTTGGGTGAAGATGATCAGGGTATCTGGGAAAATATCACCTTACAGTTGGAGCTCACAGCGTTCCTCCGGGATGCATGCGGGAGTTTTCGGAGCTTGTTCTGGCTGGGTCCACGACGGTTGCAAGGAAAAACTATGGAAGAACTCACAACACACGCCCTGATCACTTTTCTGGTGGTGATGGATCCATTCGGCCTGGCGCCGATTTTTGCGGCCATGACGGCCAATCACGGCACTCAGCAGCGCCGGCAAATGTTGTTTACAGGGATCGCTGTCGCCACTGCTGTATTGTTGTTGTTTGCTTTCGCCGGCAATTTTATTTTGCAGTCACTGGGGATCAGTTTGCCTGCGTTTCGGATTGCCGGGGGCATTTTGTTGTTTCTGATTGCCATTGACATGGTGTTTGCGCGCAAGACCGGTCTGAGTTCAACCACTCGCAATGAAAATGAAGAGGCTTATGCCAGTGAAGATATTTCCGTATTTCCATTGGCTATTCCGCTGATTGCAGGACCCGGTGCCATTGCGTCTGTGATGCTGATGATGAGCCATAGCCAGGGAAATACCTTGCAACAAGCCAGTATTATCGGGGTGCTGCTGGCGATTTTGCTGTTGACCCTGTTGCTGCTATTGATTTCGCAGCACATACTGAAAATTCTGGGACTGACCGGGGTCAATGTGATTGGGCGGGTAATGGGAGTCATTCTGTCGGCTCTGGCCGTACAGTTTATTATCGACGGTGTGCGTACTGTACTGGTCCGCTGAGCCTGCAAGCGAGCAGCCCAGTACTGCTCTCTTGCGGGGATTGTCTCAGTATTTGTACTTTAACGAATGATTTTCCAGCTGCCATCCGGCTGCCGACAGGCAGTGCCATAGGCCTCTTGGCTTCTGCCATTGACTACCACATCGGTCTGGTATTCACGGCAATATCTGCCCTGGCGTGAACGGAAGGTTCGCGTGGGAGTGACAGTGACCCGTTTTTCTTCATCCGGATTATTCCAGGTGGAAGCTTGCCCGGTTTGGTTGTTCTCCAGTGCATTTTGGGCATTGCGCTCATCCAGGACATCCAGGGTATGCCCGATATCGCCACCAATAATAGCGCCGAGCAGAAAGCCAACCCCGGTCGCAATGGCCTTGCCAGAACCTCCACCGATTTGTGAGCCGACGACTCCACCAACAACAGCGCCGGTCAAGGCACCACTTTCCTCACGATTTGTGGCACAGCCCACCAGCGACAAGGTCATCAATCCTACAATTGCAGGGACCGATGCTTTTTTCACGACAGTCGAAATTGTTTGATTCATGGTGAATTTCTCCATAAGTTTTCCCAGTAATTTTCCGTTGAGTAAAACTATTGCCCCATAACACCCAAGATAGCAGGCCCTGCCAGTCCTGTCATCCAAAAACAAGAGTACTGATAGCAAATTACCGACTAGCAGTCGTTTCGTCCTGTCAATTGCCAGCGCAAGCGCAGTATCGGCAGGTTTTGGAGATAACTGCTGAACAATGGGTACAGTACCAGTCCGCTGCCATCTGCGACCATATCCAGAAATGAAAAAGATCGATAGGGCAAAGGCCATTGCACCAGCTCCATGAGGACACCGTAACCAAACAGGGGCAGGGCCTTGTCTAGATAAAACCGACTTGCCGGAAAGGCGTAATCAGCCAGCCAGGCCAGCACTACAAACATCAGTACATGAACCAGTTTGTCCAGCCCAATCATGGACGGTATTACTCCTGATACGGGAATAACCAGCACCACTGTGGTGCTCAGCAATGCCAGCCCCAGGAGCAAGCGGAACCCAAAGCTTAGCCGCTCAAGGGTCAAAGGGCGACAAGACGCAAAGGACAGCAAGACTCTGTTCTCGGACAGGCTGCTAATCCGTGGCCACTTGATCACGGACTCGCTGCAGGCGTGTTTTGACTTCCCTGGCCAATGGCTGGATGTCATCACGGCCGATAAGACCAAGAACAGCCTCCGGATCCATAAACGCTACGATGACAGTGTCGTTGGTATCCTCACGTACGACCACATTGCAGGGCAGCAACAGGCCGATGTCTGGCTCGGCTTCCAGGGCTTGATGGGCCAGTGTCGGATTACAGGCGCCGAGAATGAGGTAGGGACGGATGTCGAGGTCGAGCTTCTTTTTCATGGCGGCCTGGACATTGATTTCAGACAGAATACCAAAACCTTCGACCGCGAGTGCTGCGGTTACTTTTTCCACGGCCTCATCCATAGAACAAGAGACAGTGGTGTTAAATCCATACATTGTTGATACCGTTATCGGTTGGTGAAGTGAATGGGGGCTGCGGTTTGCAAAATAATGGCCAGTTCTGCATTTTATGGGGGGCAAGCATGACGGTTACAAGCCCCGACCGGTATCCTCGACCAGCATATCGACCACTGCGATCAACGCCTGTTGGTTACTGACACCTTGTTGCAATTGCTGGTAATAGACCGTGCGCTGGCGATGAGCACTGGTGCCCTCCTGAAGGATCCGCAGCCCATGTTGCAATTCACCCACACAATCAAGTTCGATGGCGTCTTCGTGGATCAATTCCAGCATCTCCCCGAACAGATCTTCATAGGGGACGATGCAGGCGTGGCCAAAATCTACAAGCCCATTGTCCGTACCATAGCGGTGTGCCCGCCAGCGGTTTTCGTCGATCAGCATATTGGAATACTGGCGCCAGCGCTGATTGTTGCGGCGCAGTCGGAACAGCATACGTAGCCAGCATTGAAAAATGGCGGCGATACAGATCCCATCATCGAGGCGAGTACAGATATCGGATATGCGCATTTCCAGGGTTGGATAGCGTTCACTGGGTCGGATATCCCACCACAGTTTGGTACCATCTTCAATGATACCGGCTTTAACCAGCAGGTCGACGTGACGTCGGTATTCTGCATAACTGTCGAATTGTTCGGGCAGACCGGTACGGGGCAATTCATCCCAGACTGCGATCCGGTAGGACTTTAGCCCGGTATCGTTGCCTTCCCAAAATGGTGACGAGGTCGAAAGGGCCAGGATATGCGGCAGGGTGTAGGACGCCTGATTCATCAAGTCGATACGCAAATCATCATCACCGATGCCGACATGTACATGCATACCACAGATTACCAGGCGATGAACCACTGCTTGCAAGTCTTCGGCCAGCATTTCATAACGTTGCTTGCGGGTGTGGCGCTGTTCCACTGTTTGTGCAAAGGGGTGGGTAGAAGCTGCCAGCATCTGGAGTCCGAATTGCCCGGCAATCCTGATCAGGGTTTTGCGCAAATGGGCGAGATCTGCACGCGCCTCTTTCACCGAACTGCAAACCCGGGTGCCCACCTCAATTTGGCACTGCAAAAACTCCGGTGATACCTGATTGGGAAGCTCTTTTTCACAACATTCGAGCATCCCATCCGGGAAGGTCTGGATCAGGTTGCGGGTCTTCGGGTTAATCAGCAGATATTCTTCTTCAATGCCAATAGTGAAGTCAGGCTCGGTTAGCATGTTGCCCTCCTCAGGTGGTAGCGTAGGGATGCATCAGGGATGATAAGTTGGAGTGCACAAGCCAGGCGTTTTGCCCACTCCCTGGCACCTCCCTCATCGGAGATTAAATCCTGACGAATTTCCAGCAGTGCATGGGGAAGGCCAGTGCGCTGGATATGCCATTCCATGGTATAGCCAACCGGCTCTTTGGCATGATACGGTTTGTTATTGCCGACGTGCAATCCGTTTTCCCGACGCAGTGCAGTCAGCAAGGGGCCGGCAACCCGCTGGTCTTCATCCCAGAGCACACCGACATGCCATGGGCGCTGAATACCACCCATTACCGGGGTGAAACTGTGCACAGAGATGACCAGGGGCACGATAGAGCGCGATCGAAAGTCTTCCAGTTGTTTGTCGACAGCCGCATGGTATGGATCAAAGAAACGGGTGAAACGACTTTTTCTTGCCGAATCTGACAAGCTCTGATTGCCGGGTATTATTGTTCCATCACTGCAATCGGGGATGCAGGAGGGATCCTCAGGGAAGCGATTCGGGTCGACCAGCAGCCGGGAAAATCCGGCCAACACCAAGGGTGCCTGTAGCTGCTTTGCCAGTTTTCTGGCGACACTCGCGGCACCGATATCATACGCAATATGACGGCGCAGGTTTTCCTCGTTGACCGCAAGCTGATTAAATTCTTTCGGGATTCTATTGCTGGCGTGATCACAGATCAGCAGTACGTCAGCGTGTTCACTGCCACGACAGAGCTCAAAGGCCATTTCTTCGCCTATGTCCTTTCCCTCTCTTGGTGATATGGTAGACCCCAATTCATACCTCTATCTGCAATCGATGCAGTTGTCGGAGCGTTAAGAAAATACGTTATCCTTAGCAGGTTCAGAGTTCGCATGCCGTAGCGTACTGCCACAACCATATCCGGGCTACAGAGAAACCGCAAAACACATGAAACAGAGTCGTGGAACCGAATACGCACTGCTGATATTGCTGGCCATCATCTGGAGCAGCTCCTTTCTGATGATCAAGGTGGCTCTATTGACGGTGACGCCGGTGACGCTGGCTGCGGGTCGTATGCTGCTTGCCAGCATTGTACTGTTGACAGTCTTGTTCCTACAAGGCCAACGATTGCCACAAAGTCGCAGAGTCTGGGGACAGTGTGTTGTTGTGGGCTTATTCAGTAATGCCCTGCCGTTTTTTCTCATTGCCTGGGGTGAGCAGTATATCAACAGCGGCAAGGCAGCGATCATGATGGCGATTATGCCGGTACTGGTGCCGACACTGGCGCATTTCTTTGTTGCTGAAGAACGGTTAACGCCCTGTAAATTTGTCGGCATCGCGCTGGGTTTTTCCGGCCTTTTGGTGCTGGTTGGATTTGAAGCTTTGGCGGGACTCTCGCAGCAAGTTACCGGCCTGCTGGCGGTGCTGCTGGGAACGATCTGCTACTCTACCACGGCCATTTTTGTACGCAAATTTGTAAAGCAGTCCGGCATTGTGATGTCATCTGGTTCTGTATTGGTCGGCACGATCCTGGTGGTGATTGCCGCATTTGCATTGGAGCAACCGCTACAGCTCAGGCCGAGCACACAGGCTCTGGCCGCGATTTCTTTTCTTGGTGTGTTTGCCACCGGTTTGGCAGCGATCCTGTATTTTCGGCTGCTTCGTTCAGTTGGTGCGACCATTTTTTCCCAGATCAACTACCTGATTCCGGTACTGGGTGTGTACTGGGGTGCGCTGCTATTGCAGGAACGCCCTGGCTGGAATGCCCTGGTGGCTTTATTATTGATTATCGGCGGGGTAGCGCTCGTCAGCAGGCCACAGAAAGACAGGAGACTGTCCGAGAATAGAAATCGTCGTGAGGGGAAGTCATTCTGAGGCGAATCGTCGCTCATATCTTTAACGGGCTCATAATCTTTAACGGGAATGAGCGGGGAAATGGGCCAAAAGGGCTTTTCCACAACAGTTTCTCTATTCTCAGTAAAGTCGGCCAGGCTAATTTTACAGGGTCTGTGTTCAAGTCCGTCATGGGTAGCGGGATAGTTATTTTTCCCCATTGAACCAGTCTGTTTGATTGAGAAATGAGGCCTGGTTCGTTAATCAAGGCCAGTGATGGGTATCTTTTCTGCAGCCCAATACCCTGAAAACCGGGATTTTCAGCAAAAATGCCACGGAATGGCTCTTGTCCTGCTTGACTTCCTTGTGTAGGCTTGACGGGTCAAAGGAGGGCAGATCAAGAAGTAGTCACTGCTATCGGTGTTCGCGGTGACGCAGGTGTTGTCGTCCACCTCTGTCATAGGTGCTTTCAATTATTAATGAATCAAGAGGATATCCCATGAATTTAGTAAAAACACTTGCTGTAACAACAGCTGTTCTATCCGTGGCCGCTGCTGGCGCCACCTATGCCAGCACCTTGGCTGATACCAAGGCTGCAGGCGCGGTCAAATGCGGTGTTAGCCAGGGGCTGCCTGGCTTCTCCAATCCGGATGCTCAAGGCAACTGGACCGGTATCGATGTGGATATATGTCGTGCTGTCGCTGCGGCCATCTTTGGTGATGCGACCAAGGTCAAGTTTGTGCCTTTGTCCGCCAAAGAGCGTTTCACCGCCCTGCAGTCCGGTGAAGTGGACGTACTGTCCCGTAACACCACCTGGACCGCAACCCGTGACACCAAGCTCGGCCTAAACTTCGCCGGCGTCACCTATTACGATGGCCAGGGATTTATGGTTCGCAAGAGTCTCGGCGTCAAGAGTGCGCTGGAACTGTCCGGCGCCGCCGTTTGCACCAATACCGGAACCACCACCGAGCTGAACGTGTCCGATTATTTCCGGGCCAACAAAATGGATTATAAAGTGGTAGCTTTTGAAAAGTCTGACGAAGTGGTAGCCGCGTATGATGCCGGCCGCTGTGACGTCTACACCACGGACCAGTCCGGCCTGTATGCCCAGCGGACCAAGCTCAAAGACCCCAGCAAACATATCGTACTGCCAGAAATCATTTCCAAGGAGCCACTGGGTCCGGTGGTTCGCCAGGGTGATGACCAGTGGTTTAACCTGGTGAAATGGTCACTGAACTGCATGCTCAATGCCGAAGAACAGGGGATTACTTCCAAGAATGTAGAAGCCATGAAAAAAGGCAACAATCCTGCAAATCGTCGCTTGGTCGGCGCTGAAGGAGATTTTGGCAAAAACCTGGGTGTTGATAATTCCTGGTGTGCCAATATCGTTTCCAAGGTTGGTAATTACGGCGAAGCTTTTGCCCGCGACCTGTCGGTCGAGCCGTTAAATATCCAGCGTGGCAAAAATGCCCTGTGGAGCCAAGGCGGCATTCAGTATGCACCACCGATCCGTTAAGACCTTATAAGATCAATCTGGATCACAATAGATTGACTGTCGTATCTCCTGCCCGACCCAGTGGTCGGGCAGGTATTGTGCAGCCAGTGGCTTGAATAGCAGCAGCAGTACCATTTTATAATAATTTCCAAGGAGGAGCAGAGTGTGAATACAGACAGCACACAACTGCCCAAAGTGCCGAAAAAATCGGTCTGGAATGATCCGAAATTCCGTTCCCTGTTTTTTCAGGCTGTTGTACTGGCAGCCACAGTGGCATTTGGCATATCCATCTTTCATAATACCAGCGTCAACCTGGAAACACGGGGTATCGCCACCGGATTCGACTTTCTCAGCACCACCGCTGGCTTTGGTATTATTCAGCATTTTGTTCCCTACACCGAACAGTCCTCCTACGGGCAAACGTTTCTGGTCGGCCTGCTGAATACCATTGTGGTTTCTGCCATCGGGGTGTTCCTGTCGACGATTCTGGGTGTGATCATCGGTATTGCCCGGCTTTCAAAAAACTGGTTGGTCGCCAAATTAGCTGCTGTTTATATCGAGATTTTCCGCAATATCCCGCTGTTGCTTCAGATCTTCTTTTGGTATTTCGTGGTCTTGCGGAATCTGCCTTCTCCGCGCCAGAGTGCTACCTTTGCAGGCAGCTTTTTTCTTAACAACCGGGGTATTTATTCTCCATCTCCCATTATGCAAGATGGATTTTCCTACATCATCTGGGCCATTGTTTTGGCTTTTGTACTGATTTTCTTTCTGAAACGATGGGCTGACAAGCGCCAGGAAGCGACCGGACATCAATTTCATACCTTTTATGTCGGCCTGGGTATTTTGATCGTCCTGCCCTGGGTGGCGGCTGCCGTTACCGGGTTCCCGTTAACCTGGGATACCCCTTCACTGCAGGGTTTTAATTTCAAGGGTGGCATGGTGATTATTCCCGAGTTCACTGCTCTGCTGCTGTCCCTAGTGATTTATACCGCTTCCTTTATGGCAGAAACGGTGCGTGCCGGTATCGAATCGGTGGCTCATGGCCAGACCGAAGCGGCGCATGCATTGGGCTTGCGACCAAATTTTACCTTGCGACTGGTTATTTTGCCCCAAGCCTTGCGTGTCATTATTCCACCGATGACCAGCGAATTTCTCAACCTGACCAAAAACTCCTCCTTGGCCACAGCCATCGCTTACCCTGACCTGGTGGCGGTCTTTGCTGGCACGACCCTGAACCAGACCGGTCAGGCCATTGAAATCATCGCCATGACAATGGCAGTTTATCTCAGCATCAGTCTGCTGATTTCTGCGGTAATGAACTGGTATAACGCCAGCGTGGCGTTGGTGGAGCGATAATAATGAATACGAAAAGCTATGCCGTAGGACAAATTCCGGATATGGCGCCACCCATTACAGCGGTGGGGTTCGTGGGTTGGCTGAGAAAGAACCTGTTCAGCAGCTGGACCAACACGCTGCTGACCCTGTTCTCCTTATGGTTGCTGTATCTGACCATACCGCCAATGATCGACTGGATGCTGATCAGCGCCAATTACTCCGGAACCAGCAAACAGGATTGCACCAATTCAGGTGCCTGTTGGCCCTTTGTCAGCGCTCACTTTAGCCAGTTTTTCTATGGGTTTTATCCACAAGCCGAGCGCTGGCGTGTGGATGTCACCTTGATAATGCTGGTCGGGTTAATGATTCCGCTGTTTATCGAAAAGTTTCCCTACAAGGGTATTCTGGCTGCAGTGGCACTCTTTATTTACCCGATTGTTGCCTATTTTTTGCTGGTAGGCGATTCTTTTGGTTTGCCCCTGGTGGAAACCAGTCTGTGGGGTGGATTTTCCCTGACCCTGGTGATTTCCATAGTCGGCATTGTCACTTCCTTACCGATTGGTATTGTCCTGGCTCTGGGGCGTCGCTCCAATATGCCTACCGTACGCTCCATCTGCACCGTTTTCATTGAGCTTTGGCGTGGTGTGCCACTGATTACGGTATTGTTTATGTCCTCGGTGATGTTGCCGTTATTCCTGCCAGAAGGGGTCAGCTTTGACAAACTGTTGCGAGCTCTGATCGGGGTGTCCTTGTTTGCTGCTGCCTATATGGCGGAAGTCATTCGCGGAGGACTGCAGGCGATTCCCAAAGGCCAGTTCGAAGGGGCCATGTCGCTGGGTCTGAGCTATTGGAAAACCATGGCGTTTATTATCTTGCCCCAAGCTCTTAAATACGTCATCCCCAGTATTGTCAGCACCTTTATCGGCCTGTTCAAGGACACGACCCTGGTACTAATCATCGGTCTGTTTGATTTTCTCGGTATCGTACAGACGGCGTCGACCGACCCTAAATGGTTGGGAACGGCCGTTGAAGGCTATGTATTTACTGCCATGGTTTATGGTGTATTTTGTTTTGCCATGTCGCAGTACAGCCAGGCTATCGAACGCAAACTCGATACCGGACATAAAAACAGATAATCATAGCCTTCGGGCATAGCAATCGCCAAGGTTTCTTACAGGAGTTTATTATGACAGAGCAAGCAGCCGCTGCAAAAGACCTCGCCGTCTCCGACGAGGTCATGATTGATATCAAGAATATGCACAAGTGGTACGGTCAGTTTCACGTACTCAAGGACATTAATATCACGGTCAGGAAAGGCGAGCGGATTGTGGTTTGTGGTCCCTCCGGCTCTGGAAAATCCACCATGATCCGCTGCATAAACCGGCTTGAAGAGCACCAGCAGGGCCAAATTATTGTGCAGGGCGTAGAACTGACCAATGACCTGAAACAGATTGAGGCCATCCGTCGCGAAGTTGGCATGGTATTCCAGCATTTCAACCTGTTTCCTCATCTTACTGTGCTGGAAAACTGTGTACTGGCTCCGATCTGGGTACGCAAAATGCCCCGTGCGGAAGCCGAAGAGATCGGCATGAAGTACCTGGAACGGGTAAAGATTCCTGAACAGGCAAAGAAATACCCCGGTCAGCTCTCCGGCGGTCAACAGCAGCGGGTAGCGATCGCACGCAGCCTGTGTATGAATCCCAATGTGATGTTATTTGATGAACCCACCTCGGCGCTCGATCCGGAAATGATCAAGGAAGTGCTCGATACCATGATCGAGCTGGCGGAAGAAGGCATGACCA
>CAYQAP010000064.1:0-3679 GCA_964415515.1 uncultured Gammaproteobacteria bacterium
CCACCGCCGTCGATGATGGTGGTAGCCGCCCCGGCGCCGTTGATGGTGACAGATTTATTGATATCCAGGTCACCCGTGGCATTGACATCCTCCCCTGCACCGCCAAGGGCGTTGGTGCAGGTACCCGCCGGCAGGGTAATGGTGTCGTTGGTACCGTAGGCGCCAGTGGCTACGCAGTCAGTCGCGCTGGTGTTGACACTCTGGATCGCCTCACGTAGAGAACATTTGCATCAACCTCTTTACAAACAGCGATTGAGCAGTTAAATTGACGTTAACGTAAACGTCAAGATACTCCGCATTACCCAACAGTGAATATGAGCACACAACCCGCCTTCGGCTCAGCAACTGGCCCAGATCCACAACCCTCGGCAAACTTCAGCATCGGAGATCTGGCGCAGGAGTTTGGGATCACCACCCGAACCATTCGCTACTATGAGCAGCAGGGCCTGCTCGAACCGGAACGGCATGGCGTGCAGCGGATCTATCAGCGGCGTGACAAAGTTCGTTTAAAGCTTATTCTTCGAGGCAAAAGACTGGGTTTTTCACTGCTCGAAATTGCTGAAATGATTGCCATGTACGATGCCGAATCCGGAGAAATCGGTCAACTGCATTATTTTCTGGAAAAAATCAATGATCGCAAGAACCGTTTAATCCAGCAGCGTCACGATATCGACCAGACTCTGGCCGCTCTGGACCGGATTGAGCTGGGTTGTCAACAGCAGTTGACAGCGCTGGAGCAACATTGCCGTGATTGAGACAAGCACACAAACCATCGCCAACGAAAATTTTCAGGCTATCGACCCGAATTGGCAGGCCCGAATTGTTGACAGTTTCGCCCGGCAATCCGTCATGAGTCTGCTGGGAGCACAACTGGGCACGATAAAACCGGGGTATTGCCAGATTACCCTGCCCTTTCGCAATGACCTGTGCCAGCAAGACGGTTTTTTTCATGCCGGAATCACCAGCACCATCGCCGACTCGGCGGGTGGTTATGCCGCCTACAGCTTGATGTCAGCCGACAGTCGGGTGCTGACCGTTGAATTCAAGATCAATTTACTTGCCCCCGCCCAAGGTGATCGCTTGCTCGCCAAAGGCAGGGTACGCAAGGCAGGTCGCACCCTCACCATCACGCTGGTGGATGTTTTTGCCCTGTCGATGAGTGGCGAAAAGCTCTGTGCCAGTATGACCCAAACACTGATGTGTTTGCCCGACTGACCGATATGCCGGCCATCACCCTCCCAAGTACTTTCTGCTCCAGGAACTTGCCATGAGCCATTACCCGAGCCTGCAGTTCAACCATGGTGAGACTACGGACCTGCTGCGTGATGCCATTCGAGACTTTGCCGAAAAAGAAATTGCCCCGCGTGCCGCGCAAATCGATCGGGACAACAATTTCCCGGCAGATCTATGGCAAAAGTTCGGTACCATGGGGCTATTGGGGATTACCGTCTCGGATGAACATCTCGGGGGCAGCCAGATGGGGTATCTGCAACATGTAATCGCCATGGAAGAAATCAGTCGGGCCTCGGCCGCCGTTGGCCTGTCCTATGGGGCTCATTCCAATCTGTGTGTGAACCAGATTTTCCGCAACGGAACAATAGCGCAAAAACAACAGTACCTACCCGGGCTGATCAGTGGCGAATCGGTCGGTGCCCTGGCCATGAGCGAACCGGGTGCCGGCTCGGATATTGTGAGCATGCGGACCCGTGCGGATCTACAGGGCGACAGCTATATACTCAACGGCAACAAAATGTGGATTACCAACGGACCCGATGCCGATGTGCTGGTGGTCTATGCCAAAACCCGGCCGGATGCCGGTTCCCGGGGGATCAGCGCCTTTTTGATTGAAAAAGGCTTTACCGGCTTCTCCACGGCCCAGAAGCTCGATAAACTCGGGATGCGTGGCTCCAATACCTGTGAGCTGATTTTCCAGGATTGTCGGGTGCCGGTAGAAAATGTTCTGGGCCAGGTCGATGCGGGGGTGAAGGTATTGATGAGCGGGCTGGACTATGAACGTACCGTGTTGGCCGGTGGCCCCTTGGGTATTATGCAGGCCTGTATGGATGTGGTCGTCCCGTATCTGCATGAGCGCCATCAGTTCGGCCGTGCAATCGGTGAATTTCAGCTCATGCAGGCTAAAATAGCCGATATGTACACCAGCTTGAATGCCTGCCGAGCCTATGTGTATGCGGTCGCCCAGGCCTGTGACCGTAACGAAACAACACGCAAGGATGCTGCGGGAGCCATATTGTATGCCGCAGAGAAAGCCACCTGGATGGCACTGGAGGCAATTCAGGCCCTCGGAGGCGTCGGCTATACCAACGAATTTCCCACAGGTCGTCTGCTTCGTGATGCCAAGCTGTATGAAATCGGTGCCGGTACCAGTGAAATTCGCCGGATGCTAATCGGCCGTGAATTGTTTCAGGAGAGTAGTTAACGTAACTTGTAAAAACACTGTACTTATTAATTGTTATTACTTATTTATATGGAGTATTACCATGGCTAAAGATCCCATTGTCATCACCGCCGCAAAAAGAACCCCACTGGGTGGCTTTCAGGGCGACCTGCAGGCCGTAGCCGCCACCGATCTGGGTGCCACGGCCATCGCTGCGGTGATTGCCGATAGCGGTATTGATCCGGCAGCCGTCGACGAAGCCATCATGGGTTGTGTGCTACCGGCCGGATTGGGGCAAAGCCCCGCTCGCCAGGCAGCACTGGCCGCCGGCTTGCCCTATGCAACCGGCTGCACCACCATCAACAAAGTCTGCGGTTCGGCCATGAAGGCCACCATGCTGGCCAACGATCTGATCCTGGCCGGCAGCAACCGGATCATGATCGCCGGTGGTATGGAAAGCATGAGCAATGCGCCTTACATCCTGCCCAAGGCACGCCAGGGTTTGCGCATGGGTCATCAGCAAGTGCTGGATCATATGTTTTTCGACGGCCTCGAAGATGCCTATGACAAGGGGCAGCTCATGGGTTGCTTTGCCGAAGCCACAGCGGATCACTACCACTTCAGCCGGGAAGATCAGGACAATTTCTCAATTGAATCGGTCAAACGGGCACAACAAGCGATCAAAAAAGGTTTTTTCACCGCGGAAATCACCCCGGTGACGGTAACAAGCCGCAGAAGCGAAACCATTGTCGATACCGACGAACAACCGCTGAAAGCAAAAATCGACAAAATCCCGGAACTGCGGCCGGCTTTTCGCAAGGACGGAACGGTCACCGCGGCCAATTCCAGTTCCATTTCCGACGGTGGCGCGGCTTTACTGCTGATGCGTCAGTCTGAAGCCGCAAACCGCGGGATTATCCCGCTGGCGCGCATTGTCGGGCACAGCACGCATTCCCAGGAACCGGCCTGGTTTACCACCGCCCCGGTCGGTGCCCTGCGTAAATTACTGGAAAAACTGAACTGGACAACGGATTCGGTCGATCTTTATGAAATCAACGAAGCTTTTGCTGTGGTGACCATGTCGGCCATGAACGATTTGCAATTGCCTCATGATAAAGTCAATGTGCACGGCGGCGCCTGTGCTCTGGGCCATCCTCTGGGTTGTTCCGGAGCGCGCATACTGGTGACCCTGATCCATGCCTTGCGCCAGCATAACAAACAACGTGGCGTCGCGGCCTTGTGTATCGGTGGTGGCGAGGCGACCGCCATGGGTATCGAGTTAAT
>CAYQAP010000064.1:3779-12835 GCA_964415515.1 uncultured Gammaproteobacteria bacterium
TCGCGGCCTTGTGTATCGGTGGTGGCGAGGCGACCGCCATGGGTATCGAGTTAATTTGAGTATTGTTAGGCTGAGTATTGTCAGGGGTTAATCGCTGGTGTAAGTTCAATACAAAAGAGTAGCATATCAATGGATGAATTACATGACAAATCATCTACAAATAATTGATTTTTATTTTGATTTATCCTCTCCCTATGGATATATCGGAGCCCAGGGTATTGAGCCGGTGGCCAGTCGATACGGGTACCAGGTGCGCTGGCATCCTATCCTGCTCGGTCCTATCCTGAAGCAAACCGGTCACAAACCCCTAGCCCAGGTGCCATTGCTAGGTGAATATTCCCTGCATGACATCAAGCGCTGCTGCCGGCGTCTGAGCATCGATTTCACCCTGCCTGACCCCTTTCCCATTCCTACCATCACAGCGGCACGGGCCTATTACTGGCAACAAAATCTTGACTCTGGAGCTGCAAAACAGCTGGCACGGGCCTTTTATCGGGCTTATTTTGCCGAGAACCGTAATATTTCCCGAGTTTCGGTGGTCCTTGAAGTCTGTAAAGAGCTGGGGCTGGACAGTCGTGCTCTGGAACAGGCCTTGTCGGGCCAGGCACTCAAGGACCAATTGCGTCAGGCCACCGCTGATGCCGCGGCCCGAGGTGTATTCGGTTCCCCCTTCTTCCTTGTCGCGGGAGAGCCTTTCTGGGGTGCGGATCGCTTGCACGATCTGGACCTCTGGCTCCGCGAAGGCGGCTGGTAAGCACACGATGGCTCTTATTGGTCACAAATGCTTGCCACCCGATCCGGAAACCCTCCAAAATCGGGAAACCTGGCAGTCCCTGCTGTACGATCTTGAGCAAACTGTTGCCGCGATTGCAGCCGGAGGTAGTGAGCGGGCGCGCAAGCTACATCGGCAACGCGGGCGTTTACTGCCACGCCAACGGCTCGACCTGCTGCTCGATCCGGGCTCGCCTTTTCTGGAGCTCTCGCAACTGGCGGCACACCAGGTTTACCGGGATTCGGTGCCGGCTGCCGGGATTATCACCGGCATCGGCCTGATCCAAAACCGCCAATGTGTGGTGGTAGTCAACGACCCAACCGTTAAGGGTGGCACCTATTACCCCCTTACGGTCAAAAAACACCTGCGAGCCCAGGAAATTGCTGCGGCTAATCACCTGCCCTGCGTTTATCTGGTCGATTCCGGGGGTGCTTTTTTGCCCGAACAGGATCAGGTCTTTCCGGACCGAGATCATTTTGGGCGAATTTTTTTTAATCAGGCCAACCTGTCGGCCATGGACATTGCCCAGATAGCGGTCGTCATGGGCTCCTGTACAGCCGGTGGCGCCTATGTTCCGGCCATGGCCGATGAAACTATTATTGTTAAGGAACAGGGCACGATCTTTCTCGGTGGTCCGCCACTGGTCAAGGCCGCAACCGGTGCTGTGGTCAACAGCGAGGAACTCGGCGGGGCGGATGTTCACACCCGGGTCTCTGGGGTAGCAGATCATCTGGCCGAGAATGAAATCCATGCCCTGCAACTGGCACGGGAAGTCGTAGCCAGCCTACCGGCGTCCCAACACGCCCCAAGGTCGCTGACCGATAGCAACCGGCCACTGTACCCGGCCGAGGACTTGTTCAGTCTGGTGCCGGTAGATATCCGGCAACCTTATGATGTTCGTGAAGTGATTGCAAGAATGGTCGATGGCAGTGATTTTTTTGAATTCAAGGCCCGTTATGGCAAAACCCTGGTCTGCGGTTTTGCCAAAATTTGGGGCCATCCGGTCGGGATTCTGGCTAACAACGGCATCTTGTTCTCGGAATCGGCCCTCAAAGGGGCACATTTTATTGAATTGTGCTGTCAGCGCAGGATTCCACTGGTTTTTCTTCAGAACGTCACCGGTTTCATGGTCGGTCAAAAATACGAAGCCGGTGGCATCGCCCGGGATGGTGCCAAACTGGTCACCGCAGTTGCCTGTGCCGCCGTGCCCAAATTTACGATCATCATCGGCGGCAGTTTCGGAGCCGGTAACTACGGCATGTGTGGGCGCGCCTACAACCCGCGTTTTTTGTGGATGTGGCCAAATGCCCGGATTTCGGTCATGGGGGGCGAACAGGCGGCCGGGGTACTGGCTCAGGTACATCGCGACCGCATTCAGGCACAGGGTGAAACCTGGTCTGCGGAAGAAGAGGCACAGTTCAAACAACCGATTCTCGATCAATATGAGCACCAGGGTCATCCCTACTATGCCAGCGCCAGGCTCTGGGATGATGGCATTATCAATCCGCTCGAAACCCGCAGAACTCTGGCACTGGCCATCACCGCCTCGCTGAACGCTCCGATTCCGCAAACCCGCTTCGGCCTGTTCCGGATGTAGCCATGCCGACCAAGAGCTGCGATAAATTATTGTGGTCACAAACCGGCTCAACAGCCTGTCTGACCCTCAATCGACCCGAACTTCACAACGCCTTTGACGATGAAGTCATCAGTCTGCTGCTCGAAGCCCTGGGTGTCCTTGAACACGATGCGGCTGTGCGGGTCGTAGTCATCGCCGGCAGTGGCCGCAGTTTCTCTGCCGGTGCTGACCTGCACTGGATGCAGCGTATGGCTGACTACAGCGAACAGGAAAATCGGCAGGATGCCAGACAACTGGCAAGCCTGATGCATCGACTGTTCCATTTCCCGAAGCCAACGATTGCCCGGGTTCAGGGCGCAGCGATTGGTGGTGGTGTCGGCCTGGTGGCCTGTTGCGACCTTGCCATCGCCAGTTCACGCGCGATTTTCGCCCTTTCCGAAGTTCGTCTGGGTTTGATTCCGGCCGTGATCAGCCCCTTTGTGATCCAGGCCATCGGCCCGCGTTGGGCTCGGCGCCTGTTTTTGACAGCAGAACGCATCACCGCACAGCAGGCATTGGCAATACAACTGGTCCATGAAGTGTGCCATGAAGAACAACTGGATGAGCGGATCGATTCTTTAGCAAAACTGATCACTCAGGGTGGCCCCGAGGCATTGCAGGATGCCAAACAACTGGTGACGGATGTGCAGCAAGCGAAACTGGATGCGTCCCTGCTCGAAGACACCGCGCAGCGGATCGCAGGCCGACGCGTTTCAACAGAAGGTCAACAGGGTCTGCAGGCTTTTCTGGACCAGACCAAGGCTCCGTGGGCAGAATGAACGAACAACCCCCAACACCGTGTTATGTAGTCATTTTCCGTTCCCGGCGCACCGCAGTCAAAGAGCAATCATGTTCCAGCGCCTGCTGATTGCCAACCGTGGGGAAATCGCCTGCCGGATTATCCGCAGCGCCCAGCGCATAGGGATCGAATGTATCGCCGTGTATTCCAAAGCCGATGTGGATGCGCTGCATGTGGCCATGGCAGACCAGGCGATTTGTATCGGCCCCGCTGTGGCCAGTGAAAGTTATTTGAATTGCACCGCTGTTATCGAAGCCGCATTGCAAGCAAAGGCCGAGGCCATTCATCCCGGCTATGGTTTTTTGTCGGAAAACCCGGCTTTACTCGAGGCCTGCAAAGCTGTCGACCTGATCTTTATCGGCCCAGGCTTGTTAGCGATGCAGGCCATGGCGTCCAAGCGTGAAGCACGCAGGCTGATGCAGCAACAGTCCGTACCGGTCATCCCCGGCTATGCAGGAGATGACACCCTGGAAGCCTTGCAAACCGCTGCAGTCACCATCGGTTACCCCGTTCTGCTCAAAGCCGTCAGTGGCGGCGGTGGCCGGGGGATGCGGCGGGTGAATCAGGCATCCGAACTGGCAGCAGAACTGGAATCTGCCCGCAGTGAGGCCCTGTCCGCTTTTGGTGATGGTCGTATGCTATTGGAGAAATGTCTCGATCAACCGCGCCATATTGAAGTCCAGATTCTGGCCGATTTGCAGGGTCATTGCCTGCACCTGCATGAACGAGATTGTTCACTGCAACGCCGCCATCAAAAAGTGATTGAAGAAGCCCCGGCACCGGGGCTGGATTCTGCCACACGCACCGCTATCACCGAGGCTGCGGTCACCGCCGCCAGTAGCGTTCAATACAGCGGAGCCGGCACGGTAGAGTTCTTGCTGGACCAACACGGTGATTTTTATTTCCTGGAAATGAATACCCGGTTACAGGTCGAGCACCCGGTGACCGAGTTGATTACCGGGATCGATCTGGTGGAATGGCAGTTGCGGATTGCGGCCGGTCAGAGGCTGCCCTGGACCCAGGAGCAAATCCCCTGCCGGGGGCACGCAGTTGAGGCCCGTCTGTACGCGGAAAATCCGCGTCGCGGTTTTACCCCTTCCTCCGGCTGCCTTGAAATTCTGGATTTCCCGGAAGCCAACTCGCACACACGGATCGACAGTGGCTACCGGCAAGGGGATACTCTCAGCCTCTATTATGACGGCATGATCGCCAAGTTGATCACCCACGCCAGCAGCCGGGAGCTGGCCTGGCAGCGGCTGCAGCGCTGCCTGCAGCAAACACGAGTCAGTGGCCCGGCCAACAATCGCAGCCTGCTGTTGGCCTTAAGCACCCTGCCCAGACTACAACAAGGCCCGGTTTCTACCTTCTTTCTGGAACAACAGCTCGATAGCCTGACATCTCAACCTCAAACCACGACCTGGGACTGGGTTATGGCTGCGGTGGCACTGCTGCAGTACCGGCAACAAAGCCGGGAAAAGACCGCTGTTCCAGGACCATGGCAAACCGGTGATGGCTGGCGTTTGAATCTGGTCCACCAGCAGACCCTACCATTTGTCGGCCCGGTGCCCTGCACGATACTGGCGGAAAAAGTCGGCGAGCATTTTCTCCTGACTGTGGATAAAGCACAGATTCGCGTACATTGGCAAGCGACCGGCCAGGCACTGATCGTACATACCCAGAGAGGCACCGAACACGGGTTCTTTAGCCTGAAAAAAGACACCCTTAGCCTGTGGCGTCGAGGCCACAGAACTGATTTCACACTGGATCCGGGACCCACCGCAGCCATCACCAGCGAAACTCTGGGCAACGGGATTCTCGCCCCCATGACCGGGCGCGTGATACGAATCGCGGTGGCAGCCGGGGACACGGTCGAGCCTGGCCAGCTATTAATGGTTCTGGAAGCCATGAAAATGGAGCACAGTATTCGAGCTCAACTACCTGGTCAGATCGACTGTGTACTGGTGGCCCCGGGAGATCAGGTCGAAGACGGTGAGGAGCTGGTCCGTCTACAGGACAACACAGCGGAACATCCAGCATGAGTCGTTATCCGAAAGAAGTCACCCTCGTTGAAGTCGGGCCCAGAGATGGCCTGCAAAATACGGCCAGCACGATTGATCCCCAGACACGCATTCAATACATCAACCGCCTCTCCAACAGTGGCCTGAAGGTCATTGAAGTCGGGGCCTTCGTATCTCCCAAATGGATTCCGGCAATGGCCGATACCGATGCCGTCATGATGGGGATTGAGAAACGCCCCGGTATCCGCTACCCGGTTTTGGTGCCCAATCTGCAAGGCCTGGAGCGGGCATTAGCATGTGGTGCTAGTGAAATAGCCATTTTTGCGGCTGCTTCAGAAAGTTTTTCCAAAAAGAATATTAATGCTTCGATCGCCGAAAGTATCGAACGCTATACTCCGGTCTGCCACCAGGCGCTGGCAGCAAAATTGCCGATCCGTGGCTATATCTCCTGTGTTTTGGGCTGTCCTTATGAAGGCACCATCAAACCGCAACAGGTGGCGGCCACCGCACAGCGACTGGCCGACCTCGGTTGTCACGAACTCTCTCTTGGTGACACCATTGGCACCGGCACTCCGCTGGCCGCACAGCGAATGGTGGAAGCCGTCCAAACGTGTGTGCCTGATCTACCCCTGGCAGCACACTTTCATGATACCTACGGACAGGCCCTGGCCAACCTGCTGGCGGTCATGGAACTGGGCATATCGATTATCGACAGTGCAGCCGGAGGGCTCGGTGGTTGTCCTTACGCCCCCGGAGCCGCCGGCAATGTCGCCACCGAAGACGTGGTCTACATGCTCGATGGCATGGGCATCACCACGGACATCGATCTAACCTCGGTAGTCGATGCAGCCCAATACCTGGCGACTGCGCTGGGCACCCGCATAACTTCCCGGGTCGGGATCGCGATGACCGGCCCGAGCAATTGTTGAAATAGTATCATTATCAAGCCTCCTGTGTTTTCACAAAAGTGGCGATATTCAGGCAACCCGGGGAACGTAGTTTATTCTGCGGCTGAATGAATTTTTAGCGGAGCCTCTAAAAATGCGGTCCTTCTGGCGGTACAACGATCTTTGATTAGCATCAGGTATAAACCACCATCGTGTACTGTCCAATAGTAGCTTCCTGGATTCATTCTCTTACCCCGGCAGGCATACCGGCCGCCGCTGTCAGTCACCGTTATTTTATTCCCGGTGAGGATGAAGCGACCTTCAACAAAGGTGGTCGAGTCTGAATAAATCCTGAATCCACCGTCTCTGCCCATTTTCATGGCATATCCGCGCAATTCAAGCAGGCCATAGGGAAAAACACTCTCCGGCAAGCCTTTGGCCACTACGTTGAAGGACAACAGCATAATAAACAGCCCACTGCATACTTTACTGACTTTCATTCTAATCTTCCGCCATGATTCTGATTCATCTCCAGGCAATGGTACCATCAAGTATCTTGATATATTGATATTTTCTTGGAAATATTCATAATGAAATAGCGCAAGCTTGACCCTATCATATACAACAGTGGAATCCTCCCATTTGGTATTTTATTATATTTAGTTAGTTTTACTAGATAAGGAGATAGCTTTCCATAAACTGCTTTTTGGTTAATTCTTACGTCCAATTGAATCTTGCTAATTCTGCGTCTCATACCATAGGTTGAGATAGGTAACTCAATAATCTTTTCACTATACAACTCAGCATCGATTAGCCATTCTATATGGTGGGAAATATTCCCATTTAACAAATAATACACCTGGATTTTCTGTGTTTTAGCACTTGTATTTATTATCTTGATATTCATCACCAGTCTAAACATAGAGTCACGAATGATGATGACATGTTGTGGTACACAAAATAAATAACAACAAACATCCTGAGTGCGAAAGCATAAGCTACCGTATATTTTATTCAGCTTGCTAAGATGCTGCTGATACTGATCAAATATACTTTTTGTTAGTTTGTATGGCAAATATTGTTGTTCTTTAATCTCAAGTTTTTGCTTAAATCCATAATCGCTAACAAGATACTGCTCGGTATTCAGATCAGATAGATTCGATGCGTAAACTGATGGGTAAAAGTTCTCGAAGGAATAATTATGGGGTGTGTATTGGTACTGCCAATCAGAAGGATTAGATGGCCAATTTAAGGTTTCGAATACCTTTTTATTAAATAAATAAGGATATCTTGTAACTGCATAATTGAAATACACACTCCATTCATCGATAGCATTCGATAAACCAATTTCAAAAAATGCAGTCATTGCTTCACAATAGATCACTCTGTTAATTATTTGCGGAGCATGAGAGGAATAAGATAATGCCTCATAACACTCATTCAATAATATATCTTTTAAATTATTTTGACCCTCATCGTAGGAACTGGAACAATGATTCCAGTTCAAAAGATCATAAAAATAATAAGCGTTGTAGCGGCCATCGAGACTGATAAAATATCCAATATCAATTTGTTTGATAGGTCTGCAATCATCATCCAGCATAATGAATTCATTTTCTAAAAGATCAATATTTAACAAGCATGACCTTAGCAGCCAGTTTTTCATTTGATGATTGCGAGAATCAATATTTGCAGCATAATTACCCAGCATGTCAGTTTCATTAATAATTATTATTTTATGTTTGCTGTTCAGCCTGCGGGCATCCATAAGATATTTTTTTGGCGTTATTACAATATATTCTTTTACAAAATCTACATATAGATCGATAGCTGAGATCGTTTCCTGTAATATATCAATGTTTATACTGATAAAAACAAATTGAAAAACTTTCAGATGTTGTTGAATCTGCAGTATAGTTCGAGGAAAGCAATTAAATACATCGATTATAGATTGGTAAACCTTATTCCATGTTTGTAAATGAAAGTTTTCCTTGATATATTTTTTTTTCAGACGATAAAGTTGAGTGTTCTCATAGTATAAAGTAACCAAATCTATAATTTCTGTGCGAGAGTTGTAAATAATATAATCTGCAAAGTTTCTTCCAACTTCATACATTGATGTATTTTTTGAGGCAATAGTAATATTGCCATAAAGCAAACTTTCAGCAATGGGCAATCCATAACCCTCATATTTAGAGAGATAGATGACTATCCATGCGTTTTGATAGAATTTACTTAAGGTAGCATCGTCAATATCATCAAACCAATACAGTTGAATATTTCTTATGGGACTTGTCTTAATTTTTTGGATAAGACTTGTTACATTCCAACCTGCTTTGCCAATAAATACTAAATTTAAATCTCTATATTTTTTCGCCAGAATAGTAAATGCATCAAGCACTATATCCTGATTCTTCCTGGGTTCAATAGTTCCTACAAAAAGTAAATACTTCTTTTCTAAGAGTTCTCCATAACATGTAGTAGGAACCACGTTTTTTAATTGTTTTGTATAGTCCGCCCCAAGACCTGTAACTCTGGTTGGGATTTCACGATTTAATTCAATATTCTGCTTAATTGAAAAGAATTCTTTTTCTGCTGATGATGAGTCGAAAAATACCATATCACTATATGAATAAACAGCACTCATAAAAGTGACGTAGTTTCTACAGGTATTTTTATCGCTATATTGAGGTAATTGAATAGGCGACAAGTCATATAAATAATTAAATATATAATAATGATTTGTCTTAAGCTTCGGGTATAATTGAGTACGCCTAAAGAAACTATTCCATGCTGCATCAATATCAAAAAAAATAGAGACTCCAGAATATTGTTGATCTGTTATCTCAAATTCATTTGAATCATCTATATTATAGTTTTTAATATCATATATAAATGCTTGAATTTCAGGAGCGGAAATACTATACATTCTTTTTTTTGGTAATACTAATCCCAGGTATATTGT
>CAYQAP010000065.1:0-12670 GCA_964415515.1 uncultured Gammaproteobacteria bacterium
GGGGGATGAAGAGCCAAAAATCGATACAGTCACCGCGTCATAAACCCAACTCAGGGTCATAAACCCAACTCAGGAAACACACCTAGCTCCAGGCTGATATTGCAGTTCGGGCAATGCACCCATTGGGGCAGGTCGCTATTCTTGTCCAGATCTAGCACAATCTGTTGATCACAGGCTGGGCATACGCCAGCAGCTTCATGGCCTTCCTCGGTGATACGCCATTTCCTGCTGGCAACAATTGCCCCGGCAATCAAGAAGCCAGGTACCAGAATAAAGTGTGCTATCGGAATCAGAATACTGACCAGGGCGATCAGCCAAAAGATTAGTAATGCCTTGATTGCGCGGGTTTTTTGTTCTTTTCGAGAGAAAACATCAACACCCATGGTAGCTGCAGTCGGCACACAAGACTTCGTACGTAGCTGAATTCTTCGCTCTATCCGTTCTGGCATAACGCCCCAATCAGAAACCCGGGTCCAACAGGACTTTTGCCGGGTCCAACAGGATTTTTGGTAGTGAATCAGCTGGGTGTAATTCCACGAATCCTTTCGTTACGTCGCCGTAACATCTCAATCAGGGATAGCAAGGTAACCGAGAAAATTATCAGCATGGTCGCAACCGCCAGAATCGTCGGACTGATCTGTTCACGGATACCCGAAAACATCTGCCAGGGGATGCTGCGCTGTTTAACGCTGCCGACAAACATGATAACAACAACTTCATCATAGGAAGTGATGAACGCGAACAGGGCGCCCGATATCACACCTGGGGTAATAATCGGCACGGTGATCTGGAAGAAGGTGCGGGTTGGTGTGGCCCCCAGGCTGGCAGCAGCACGTAGCAGGCTGTTGTCAAATCCAACCAGTGTCGCAGTAACCGTGATCACGACAAAAGGTGTGGCCAAAGCAGCATGGGCGAGAATGACTCCCGTATAGGTTCCCTGTAATCCGATTCTTGAATAAAAGAAAAACATGCCAGCAGCGGAGATGATCAACGGCACGATCATCGGTGAAATCAAGATGCCAGTAATTGTGGTCCGATATGGAAACTCTTCCCGACTCAGACCCAGGGCGGCCAGAGTACCCAGAAAGGTTGAAATCAGGGTCGAGAAGAAGGCAATAATAAAACTGTTTCGAACCGCTGCATGCCAGTTGCTATTAGTGAAGAAATCCTGATACCAGCGCAACGAGTAACCATCCGGATCCAGCGCCAGCATCTTGGTGCTGAAATTAAAATAGGGAGAAGCATTAAAAGACAAGGGAATTATGACAATAATAGGAAAAATCAGAAAGAAAAATATCAGCACACAACACAACAAAAAAGTGTAATGCCAGATTTTATCCAGCGGTGATGCATAAGGAGGAAGTGCGGCCATGATCTGCTACCCCAGTTTCATATTATTTATACCAACCAACTTGTCATAGACCACGTACAGTACCAAAACAATGGCCAGCAACATTGTGCCCAGAGCGGCACCTAGCCCCCAGTTCAGGGAGTTGGATATATGGTAAGCGATAAAGTTGCTGATAAAGGTGCCTTGTGTGCCGCCGACCAGTGCCGGGGTAATGTAGTAACCGATTGCTAGAATGAACACCAGAATGCTGCCCGCGCCGATACCCGGTATGGTATTGGGAAAATAGATGCGTCGAAAGGCCAGATAGGGTGTGGCACCCATGGACTGGGCGGCTCGCATATAACTCGGTGGTATGGTTTTCATGACACTGAACAAGGGCAGTACCATAAAGGGCAGGAGCACATGACTCATCGCGACCACTGTGCCAATCTGATTGTGGATCATCAGCAGTCGATTGTCTGCACTGATGATATGCATCCAGACCAGAAAATCATTGATGACGCCTTCGCGTTGTAGCAGGGCGATCCAGGCACTGGTGCGAACCAGCAGCGATGTCCAGAACGGCAGCAGTACCAGAATAATCAACATGTTGCTTTTTTTGGTTGGCAATGTTGCCAGCAAGTAGGCAATCGGATAACCCAGAACAATCGTGATGACGGTGATTAACAGACTCAGTAGCAAAGTTCGGGCGAACAGATTAAGATAAATCTGCTGTTGGTCCGGCTTCATGGCCAATTTCCCGGTATCATCGATATGCGCATCGACGGCAGCATAAAAATACGTTGGGGTCATACTGCCACTTTGTAATTTCAACAAAAACCAAACATCGTGGCGGTTCCATTTTTTGTCGATCTTGAGCAGGGCTTCCTTGTAGGAAGGGACTTCTTTAAGCCGTTTTACTTTGCGCGCAGTCTTGCGAAAAAGACTGGACATGCCAGATTTTTCGTAATTCAGGCGTTTGCCAAGGCGATTGATGGTGTAATTTTTCTGGGCCTCCTTGAAATCCAGCACCAAGGCTGCAAAAACCTCTTCTCCGGGCAATTGGCCTGATTTTTCATCCCACTTTGCCAGCAGCGGTACCGTGCGGTGCAAGACATTGGGTACCAGGCTGTTATCCAAACTTCGGACCAGCATATCCGCAATCGGTAACAGAAAGGTGATCATGATAAAAACAAATAACGGAGCAACCAGCAGCAGGGCCGTTATTTTGCGTCGCCGCAACGTCCGGTGCAGACTGGTTTTCAGTGGCACACCATCAGCGGTGGTCAGAACCTGGGTCATCGGTGACTCCGTGTGGTTAGGTCGCTATCGTCCGTCTCAACCTATAGGACAGGCCAGCAAGTGTTTTGTCAACTTCGGGTTAAGCAAATAATACGTAGTGAAATGACCGGGAAACAAGTTCGATACCGGGGCATCCATCTGCCCCGGTATCGAATGTAGTGGCTACAATTTATTTTGCCAGCCAGGCCTCAAAGCGAGCGGACAGCTCGTCTTTGTGATCAGCCCACCAGGTGTAATTGGTGATAAAGGAATGTTTGGCATTGATCGGGTTGGTTGGCATATGTGGCTTCATGTCAATCCCCAGTTCGGCATGCTTGCCCACCAACGGTGCAGAGGAAGCACGCGCCGGGCCATAGGAGATGTATTTGGCCTGATCAGCCAGTCGCTGGGAATCACTGGAGAAACGGAGGTATTTCAACGCTTCGGCACGATGGGGTGCGCCCTTGGGCAGGACGAAGCCATCGAGATCCAGCGCTTCCCAATCCCACATCATGGCGATCGGCTGTTTTTCCACTGCAATGGCATTGAATAGACGGCCATTATAGGCAGAGGCCATAACTACTTCACCATCGGCCAGAAGCTGGGGTGGTTGTGCACCCTGGGTCCACCAGACGACATGATCTTTTATGGTATCGAGTTTCTTGAAGGCCCGATCGACACCCTCTGGGGTATCGAGAACATCGTAGACCTTGGCCGGGTCGACACCGTCTGCAATCAGTGCCCACTCCAGATTGTAGGTTGGCACTTTTTGCAAAGACCGTTTGCCTGGAAAGTTTTTCAGATCAAAAACGTCATTGATGGTGGTCGGCGCTTTTTTCAGCAGGTCGGTTCGATAGCCAAACGTGGTGGAATACACAATCAGCGGCACAAAACAGGGCGAAATAATCATACTGCCAAAGTCTTTGGCAGCCGGTGTGCCATCCGGTGCAGGCGCCATATCTTTGGCAAAATTAATTTCTTCCAACAGTCCCTCGTCGCAAAGGGACATGGTGTCGGAGGCAATCATATCGACCACATCCCAGGTTACATTGCCGGCTTCCGACTGGGCGCGCAATTTGGCACCACCCTGGGCCGAAGAATCGTCATTGACAATATGGATATCAGGATGAAGTTTCATAAAGGGTTCGCTGTAGGCTTTCTGCTGGCTGGCACTGTAGGCGCCGCCCCAGGAAACAACGACCAGGTCAGTCTTGGCCGCCGATGCCACGCCGGAAGCTGCCAAGCTGGTGGCTACCAAGGTAGCCAGTAGCGTTTGTTGTAACGGTTTATTCATAGGTGTAACTCCTCTCGGTTAAATTAAGCACTACTCTTATTAAACAGACGTTCGTATGAACGGTATGCCAGCTCTGGTCTAGTCTGTAGGATCCAAAGCCCGACAATCTTCAACTCCCCAGCCGACTCGAATTTCAGCCCCGTTCTTCAGCGCAGCGTGGGAAGAGGAATTGGCGATCTTTACCACGAATTCGTTATTGCCGCAGACAGAGGCACGGGTTCTGATGTGATCTCCTAGATAAATCAGCTCTTCGATTTTGGCATCAAAGATATTCGGTAAACTGTTTTCTTGCGGATTGATCGTAACCCTCTCTGGGCGCAAGGACAGGGTTGCCCGTTGATTGACCCCGGTGGTATTGATATTATTGGCCAGGACAATATCGCCATTATTCAACTTGACCTTGCAGCTGGTTTCGTCAGCTTCGAGGATTTCCCCACGCAAGCGGTTATTCTCCCCGATAAAATTAGCTACGAACGCATTCAACGGCCGCTCGTACAGGTCGGCTGGTGGAGCCAGTTGCTGGATAATCCCGTCTTTGAATACGGCAATCCGTGAGGACATGGTCAGTGCTTCACCCTGGTCATGGGTGACATAAACAATGGTTACCCCTAGACTTTCATGGATATGTTTGATTTCATACTGCATCTGTTCACGCAGGTTTTTATCCAGTGCTCCCAGGGGTTCGTCCATTAACACCAGTTCTGGATCAAACACCAGGGCTCTTGCCACAGCCACACGCTGCTGCTGACCACCGGATAACTGCACCGGACGTCGATCACCCAGTTCCCCCAGCTGCACCATATCAAGGGCTTTTCTGACGCGCTGTTCCCGGTCACTTTTGCTGATTTTGCGAACTTCCAGTGGGAAAGACAGGTTTTCAGCGACCGTCATGTGAGGAAACAGGGCATAGTTCTGGAACACCATGCCAATACCCCGCTTGTGTGGGGGTAGGGAATTGATCGGGTTGCCATTGAGGTAAATCTGGCCATGGGTAGCCGGTTCAAAGCCCGCCAGCATCATCAGGCAGGTAGTTTTTCCGGAGCCCGAGGGTCCCAACATGGTCAGGAACTCGCCACGCGCAACATCCATATTGAGGCTTTTGATGACCAGTGTCTCGCCATCATAGCTTTTTTGGATGTCGTCGAAACGAACTAACGGGTCGTTATTGTCTGCCATCTTCCACCTTGGTCTGTAATTGCAGTATGAATCTGTCTTTAGTCTCAACCTTAACTGAGCAGTCAATCGATTGCAAGCCCGAATACACGTCTGGCCGACAGCACGCTGCGTTCATCTCTGGTGATAGATAAAAGTGCCGCTCAGTGAAACCGGTCTGGTGAGAATGCAGATATATCCAATGGTGGCGTCATATCCGCCAGCAGCTGGGCCACAATTTGCCCGGTTATTCCGGCCAGGGTTAACCCCAGATGTTGGTGACCGAAAGCGAAAATAATGTTTTGATTGTACCCTGAGCGACCAATCACAGGCAGGGCATCCGGCATTGAGGGACGAAATCCCAACCAGTCGGATGTCCGTACCCCCAGGTTGGGCAACAAACGCCGTGTATTTCTTTCAATATAAGTTAGGCATTTTTCATTCGCTGGCAGTTGCAGGCCACCCAGCTCGACAGTACCGGCGGCACGCAGCCCTTCTCGCATCGGGGTCATATAAAAACCTTTTTCAGCCCAGCCGACAGGACGCTGAATAGGTTTGTGCTCGCTGGCAAAACTGACATGGTAGCCGCGCTCAGTTTCCAGTGGCACCGATTCCGCTATGGTTCCCAGAAATTGCTTCGACCAGGCACCGGCGGCGATCACCAGTTGCCCACAATGCAGTTTATGTTGGCTGCATTGTACCGAGATGGGGTGTTCTTTTCCGGCCTCGATTGCTGTGGCCAGATCGCAGATTACTGTGCCACCATCGGCTGCAAAGCGCTTTGTCAGGCGCTTGACCCATGCTTGTGGGTCAAGCGTGTGGCGGGCTCTTTCAAAAAAGATCCCCTCCAGGTAAATCGGTTCCAGCGCTGGCTCTAATTCATGGATTTCCTCAGCACAGATGAGCCTGGCGACCACCCCGAGCGCTTTCCGGTGATGCAAATCAGCACGATTTTTCCGCCTGCCGCTTTCCGAAGTACAGACATAGATACAACCCTGCTGGATAATGAGATCTTCTGCAGATGCCATCTTCAACACCGCTGTAGTGGCTGCCTCAGCCCCGGACAATAACTCGGCCAGGGCCTTACTGATGGCATGCACACGCCCTGGTTGGCAGTTCATCAGGAATTGCCAGAGCCAGGGCAATAGATGGGGCAGATAGGACCAGCGTATCGATAACGGGCTTTCGCCGCTCAATAACATGCCTGGGACACTAAAAGGTAGCGTAGGGCTGTTAATGGGTGTACAGCCATAATCTGCAAAGGTCCCGGCATTGCCGAATGAGGCACCACTACCTGGCTCATCCCGATCCAGTAAGGCTATCCGGAGGCCCGATTGCTGTGCCAGTAAGGCAATGGTAGCGCCTACTGCGCCAGCACCGATAATGACCACATCAAAGTGTTTGTCCATTATCCACCGAAATCGTTTTGTCAGGAAATAAAGAGCAGCAAGTATACGGCTTCCGGGTTTCCGCAACCAGACACCGTCATCCGTTGTGAACACATAGGTGGCGACTGACTATCAAGGCAACAATCATGAAGGTATACTTCGCATATAAGCGGAGAGGAAATACCATGCAGGAGACGACACTGTACTTTAGCCCGGATGAATATGCCACGCGCAACGCACGGGTTCACCAGGCTATGGCCGACAAAGGCCTGGATCTGTTGCTGGTTACCGATCCCTCGAATATGGCCTGGCTCACCGGCTATGATGGTTGGTCCTTTTACACCCATCAGTGCGTGATCCTGCCACTTGGGGAGAAACCGATCTGGTTTGGTCGGGAAATGGATGCCAAGGGGGCGCTGCGCACCGTGTACATGGCTCCGGAACGAATTCTTGGTTATCCGGATGAGTATGTGATGTCCACTGCGCGTCATCCGATGGATTATCTGTCCGCTATTTTGCGGGATCGGCATTGGGACCATGCTGGTATCGGGGTCGAGATGGATAATTATTATTTCAGTGCGGCCTGTTATGCATCCCTGCAACAAAACCTGCCCGCTGCGAACTTCATCGATGCGACCGCGCTGGTCAATTGGCAGCGCGCGGTGAAATCAGCACAGGAGATCACCTACATGCGTCAGGCGGCGCAGATTGTAGAAAATACCCATGCCCATGCCTTCGAGATCATTGAGCCGGGAATGCGCAAAAATGTTCTCATTGCCGAGATTTATCATTCCAGCATCACCGGTGTAAATGGCCATGGCGGGGATTACCCGGCCATTGTGCCATTGGTGCCGACCGGTGCGGATGCCAGCGCCCCGCACCTGACCTGGGACGACCGGCCCATTCCCGCAAACAGCGGGACCTTTCTGGAGTTGGCGGGGTGTTTTCATCGCTATCACTGTCCGGCCAGTCGTACGATTTATCTGGGCACACCCCCACAAAAATGGCGCCATGCCGAGCAGGCCTTGCTCGAAGCCCTGGCCGCTGCACTGGATATGGCACGGGCCGGCAATGTCTGTGAAGAGGTTTCAAAGGCCTTGAACCAGACCCTGGATCGTTACGGGCTGCACAAGGACAGCCGTTGCGGTTATCCCATTGGCCTGAGTTATCCCCCGGACTGGGGGGAACGGACCATGAGCATGCGTGCCGGTGACCGCACCGTGCTGCAACCGGGGATGACCTTTCATGTCATGCCGGGTTTATGGTTCGATGATTGGGGCATTGAAATCACCGAAAGTATATTGATCACCGAGACAACGCCAGAATGTCTGACCGCTATTCCGCGCCAGCTGTTTGTAAAAGCATGAGCCAATACACGAGCGCAAAATCCGCTCTGCCGCCTTCCCCGATCACCGCTACGATCGACTTGACCGCTCCCGGGATCCGGCACGGCTATTTGCGATTGCCCCACTCCAGCAATGCATCTGCCTGGGGTTCAATCCTGATCCCGGTAACCGTCATCTGCCATGGCACCGGGCCAACCGCACTGTTAACCGGTGCCAACCACGGCGATGAATACGAAGGCCCTATCGCCTTGTACAAACTGGCAGGCAGCCTGCACCCGGAGTCGATCCAGGGTCGTATCCTAATTATTCCGGTCATGAATTACCCGGCTTTTCTGGCCGGTAGTCGCTGTTCGCCGATCGATCAGGGGAATATGAACCGGGTGTTTCCCGGCCGTCCCGATGGCACGGTCACAGAAAAAATTGCCGATTTCTTTCAGCGTCATCTGTTGCCCGAAGCAGACTATGTATTGGACATTCATGCAGGTGGCAAAACCCTGGAATTCCTGCCCTTTGCCGCCGCTCATGTACTGCCCGATGCGGCCCAGCAGGCCCGTTGTGAAGCGGCCATGCGTGCCTTTGCCGCCCCCTATCAGTTGCTGTTGCTGGAAATGGATGCCACCGGCATGTATGACACGGCTGCTGAAAACGCGGGCAAGGTCTTCGTGTCGACCGAGCTTGGTGGTGGTGGCTCGGCCTCTTGCACCACCATGCGCATTGCCGAACGCGGGATTCGCAATTTCTTGATCCATGCCGGCATCCTGGACGAACGGCCTCTTACGGCCGATTCGACCACGCTGTTGATGCCCGATTCCCGCTGCTACCGCCTCTGTGAGCAGGACGGTCTGCTGGAAATGTGTGTCGAGCTTGGCGACACCGTCAGTTCGGGCCAGACCCTGGCCAGAATCCATGATTATTCGCAAACCGGTACCAAGCCCGTTGCCTACCCGGCCAAGCTAGATGGTATTCTGGTCGGCCGGCATTTTCCCGGCCTGATCCGCCGTGGTGATTGCATCGCCGTGGTCGCTGTGCCGGCCTGAACAACCTCCCTATTTATTGACCCTTTACCTTTACAGGATGATTTCATGAGCAAGAATAAACCCGGTCAGTCCACTGCCCCCAGCCAATTCACCCGGTGCGTGTGGAGCGGTGAAACCGAACACGCATTGTATGAAGGTGCAACCCAGCAGCCCGTGGTCCACAGTGTTTCCTTTGGCTATGACAACATTGACCACTGGCATGCCGTGGCCCTGGAACAGGCTCAGGGTCACATTTACAGCCGCAATACCAATCCCACGGTGCGTGCCTTTGAAGAGAAAGTCCGTGCTCTAGAGGGTGCGGAGGCGGCCACCAGTTTTTCCAGCGGTATGGCTGCCATCAGCAATACACTCAACACTTTTTTGCACACCGGGGACCGTGTGGTTTCGATCAAGGACAGCTATGGCGGTACCAACAAACTGTTCACCGAATTCCTGCCACAGAACGAGATCACCGTGACCCTGTGCGACACCACCGACTACGCTGCCATCGAAGCCGAAGTCGGCCATGGTTGCAACGTGCTGTACCTGGAATCACCGACCAATCCGACGGTCAAGATCATCGATATCCAACGCCTGGCCAAAGCAGCCAAAGCGATCGGTGCCCTGGTCGTGGTCGACAACACCTTTGCCACCCCGATCAACCAGAATCCGCTGCAACTCGGTGCTGACATCGTCATCCACAGTGCCACCAAGTACCTCGGTGGTCATGCCGATGCCCTCGGCGGGATCGCCTGTGGTAGCCAGGCGCTGATCAAAAAGATTTATCATTACCGGGAAATCAATGGTGCTGCACTGGCACCGATGGACGCATACAGCCTGTTGCGCGGGATGAAAACCCTGGGATTGCGGATCGATCGCCAGAATCGCAGCGCCCTGATCATAGCCCACTGGCTGGAACAACAACCGATGATTGAACAGGTCAATTACCCGGGCCTGACGACGCATCCGCATCACGATGTGGCAAGGCGACAGATGCGTGGTTTTGGCGGTATGCTCAGCTTCAGCGTATGCGGCGGACTCGAGGCCATCAAGACCTTCCTGCCCAAATTACGCTATGCCCATATGGCAGCCAATCTCGGTTGTGTTGAAACCGTGGTTGGGCCACCGTTAGTGACCAGCCATGTCGAATGCAGTGCCGAAGAACGGGCCGCAGCCGGTATCCCCGAGGGTCTGGTGCGTTATTCTACCGGCATCGAGGATGTTGAGGACTTGATAGCAGATCTCAAACAGGCATTGGCCTGTCTGGAGTAGCAGCACTTAACTATTAAGGGAAAGTCGGGGTATTCCCCTGCATGTGGTAATGAGTGGAAACCGGGACTATGCCACAAGCCATGGGTGAAATGCGGTGGATGTGATTTTCAATGCTGTCCTTGCTCAATCTAGCGCCCTGAGTACGGCCCATCCAGGGCCATAGGTTTGGGTGGAATTCCGGCAGCCCCGCGTTCCTGCCTGCGGCAGAGTTTCAGTCCCTCGCTTGATAACTTAATAGTTTCGAAGCGAGTTCCTGGGCGATTGCTGCCAGCGTACCCTGCGTATTTTCCCCGCCATCGTAATAGATGATTTCATCACACATGGCAGTCATTCTTGAATTTTGTTCAAGGGCGGTGTCCTGATTGGCTTTGAGCCCAATTATGTACTTTCCCTTTGCGCGGGCATAACCACACTCAAATCCTGCCCAGGCTTCGTTATCAATGCCATCTAAAACGGCAATCACAATATCTGAATCATTCAATTGCGCTTCATAGCCGGCTTGAATTTCCCTGGGTGTCAAGGCCTGGGGATCCAGCTGTAAATCCTCCTGGGGGATTGAAATTTCCAGGTAGGGATTATTGGCGGTGATCGCTTCTCGCAAGGCGGTATTCCACCAGCGCGAGGCCTGAGACAGGCTGTAGGCGGCCAGATAGGCTTTGAGGCCATTGTAAATTCCGGAAGGTGCGACGGGCATCAGTGTCTCAGGTTCCGGGTTGGTTTCCTGCTGCGCGGCGACAGCAAGGGCGTCTTCCAGAGTGAAGACGCCGTCAATCAATGCGCGCCCGACAATGACCCCAAGAATGTTCGGCAGATAACGTAATCGGGCCAGATCATCCAGGCGGTGCACGGTGCCACTGGAAAACAGCGGGATTGATAACTGATTGCTGATCTCGACACTCAGAGCGAGGGACTCGGAGGCATCACCTTCGAACCGATTGATGTCGGTATGAATGATGCCGGCAATTCCGGTCAGTTGCAGATCGCTGACCAGTTCTGTTGGATGGTAGGCGGTTTGAGTTTGCCAGCCATTGATCATGACCCGATCATCTTTAGTGGCCAGATCTACGATGATGCCGCCAGGATAGCGACTGCTTGCTTCCTGAACCAAATCCTGATTGGTGATCGCAGCGGTGCCCAGGACCACGCGGGCAGCGCCCGCCTCAAACCACGCTATGATTTGATTTAAAGTTCGAATGCCACCGGCAACTTGTATCGGGATTGCAGAGCTATCGATGATGTCCCGCACAATTGCGCTGTTATCAACATTGGTTCTGAGCGTCGCATCGACGTCAACGATGTGCAACCATTCCGCGCCGCTTGCTGCAAACTCCGCCGCAGTTTCTTGTGGGGTGCGTTCGTGTACCGTGTGGGCGCCCAATGTTGCGGAACGGGTCACCAGTTGGCCCTCAAGGATCTGGATTTCCGGCAAAATCATCATGATTGTATGTCCCAAAAGCTGTTAGATGCGTGCACTATAGCAAATCCACATCTCAATATCAGCCCTTCAGACAGGGTCTGGATCAATTTAAGGGAGCAGAATCGCCCAGCAATCGATCTATAATCAGATCCAGTTTTTTATTGTAAGCCAGAGCATTTTCAAGCCCTGCATTTTCCAATTTACCAAGGTTTTCCGAGCTGGTATGGTCCAGATTTGAATCCGCGTTATAGAGTCGTGGCTGGATACGGTGATCAACGTCCGGGGTGGCGGTGGAGGCAATTTTCGTCCAGTGATAAGATACCATCAGTGGCCCGTCCTCGAAAGCAATATCCAACGCCGGCCTTGCCCAGCCCAATAAGCCGTGATCTTTGATGTCCTCGTATTCGCGTGCCGGTTAACGCATTAAGATCTGTCCGTGCCCATATTCTGGGCTGGTTGTTTATCGAGACCTCAGAAAGTATCTACTAAAGAACCCTATGTGGTTGTTGTCGAGTAGGGGTTTAGAAACTGCCTTCCCCAAAAGAGTTTCTTGTCCACTTCGCTGAGTTCTGCTTCTTCAGAGATAGCACTCCAATAGTTTTCAATGGTTCCTGTCAGGTATGTGAAAACGGCACGGGCATCGCTTTCTGAAAGCAAGAAATGGTTCGCCGCTTCGAGGCAGGATTTGAGTTGGCTCATGTTGTTGTTACCCGCTATCAGCATGGCCTGTGAAGCTTCGTTGCCCGTGCGACCTTGTGGACAAATGTCATTGGCAGGCGTCAGAGTCAGTGATTCGCCGTTCCAGAAAGCTGCATGGTTGCGGGCATGGTCATCGGTATTGCCGCACAGGATATTGAAGACAAGCCGAGAGAATAGCTCCTGCAGCAGCTTTTGGGTCAGTTGAACCGGCGCATAAGCCCAGGAACACTCCAGGACGATACCGTGTGGCTAGATGAATACGGCGATCGTGCGTGGGAACAGTCTCTGCGGCATTCGTCACCGGAACCAGAGAAGTCGATGCGGTGGCTTGATTGCGCAGGCGTTTGCGCCAGTAGTACCACTGGCCGACGCATCGATGCTTATTTCCGAATAGACGGGTTTCAACAACTTTACCTCTCGATTTTTATAGAAAGCTAGCGCAATTTAAACTGAATGACAGTGCTTTCCAACCGGC
>CAYQAP010000066.1:0-12641 GCA_964415515.1 uncultured Gammaproteobacteria bacterium
CTGTCTGTAAGTGAGCCTGTCTGCATTTGCGCTCACGCGCATTGGCACACCTGCCCTGTGCTCTAGCGGCTTGCGGCTAATGTTTCTCTATGCACTGCATCTGTAACAGTTTCTCTATTCCTGGGCAGGATCCTAATACGTTGGATCGTACATCGCCTCGGCCAAGGCTTGTTTGAGGTCAAGCGGTCTGGTGGCCGCTGCCAAACCCTGTGCGTACGCCTTGTCTGCAACCGCGACAGCAATAGCCAGAGACAGCGTTCGCGTTTTGGTCAAGGCTGGATAGAGTGCCCCATTGCTCAGATCGGTATCACTGACCAGTTCCGAAAGCACTTTCGCAGCAATCAGAAACATGGCATCAGTAATTTTTGTGATCTTGCAGACATAAACAGCCAGCCCGATTCCCGGGAAAATGTAAATATTATTGCTTTGAGCCGGACGCAAGCAATGGCCTTGATATTCTACGGGCGCAAAAGGGCTGCCACTGGCATAGATGGCCCGCCCCTGGCTCCAGGTGTAGGCCTGTTCGGCCGTACATTCTGCATGGTCGGTAGGATTGGATAGCGCCAGAATTACTGGGTGGTTATTGATCTGACTCATCGCTTCAATCACCTCGCGGGTAAACGTTCCGCCAACCCCCGTCGCGCCGATAATCATCTGTGGCTGAATCGCTCGAATGGCACCGATCAGGTCCGCGGCCTCATGATCATGTGCGTAGGCCAGGTTGTGTGGCAATAAATCAGTTCGCTGTGCTGTAACCAAGCCGTTGACATCAACAAACCACAGGTGTTTTCTGGCACTTTGACGTGGTAGTCCAGACGCACACAATGCTTCCTGAATCAGATCACCTACACCGGTCGCGGCAGACCCGGCGCCGAGGAACAAGATCCGCATTGTCGTTAAATCTTGATGTAAGAGGCGACAGGCAGCATACACACCAGCCAATACGACAGCCGCAGTCCCCTGAATGTCGTCATTGAAAGAAAGCACTTTGTCGCGATATTTGTCCAGTAAAAAATAGGCATTTGGCGATAAAAAATCCTCCCATTGAAGCAAAGCCTCTGGATAAACTTCCTGCACTGCATTGACAAACTCATCAACCAATTCATGGTATGCATCACCTTGCAGCCGAGGTTGCCGATCACCCAGATAAAGCGGGTCTTTGAGTAGAGCCTGGTTGTTGGTTCCCACGTCAAGCATGACCGGCAAACCCAGATATGGAGGAATCCCTGCACAGGCGGTATAGAGACTCAATTTTCCGATGGGAATACCCATGCCACTGGCCCCGAGGTCCCCAAGCCCAAGTATGCGCTGACCATCGGTGACCACAATAATCCTGACTTCAGGTTCGGGCCAATTCCACAGCAATTCACGAATATGCCCGCTATCTTGGCGGGTGATATACAAACCATGGGTTTGCCGAAAGATGTGGGAGAATTCGAGACAGGCTTGGCCAACCGTCGGCGTGTAGATGATCGGCAGCAACTCCTCGATATGGTTGATTAGCAGTCGGTAGAACAATCGTTCATTGCGTGACCATAGCGCATGCAAGGTAATGTACCGTTCGATATTGCTGCTTTTCTGCCGCAGATTCTGTAAGGAACGTTGGATCTGTGTTTCCTGGGTGGATACAGCGGCTGGCAGCAGGCCCTGCAATCGATAGCGTTCTCGTTCCTGCAAAGTGAACGCAGTGCCCTTGTTTACATGTCTGTTGTGCAACCGGTTATAGCCGAGCAAATTGTTGGTGTCCATAGCTAACCTGTGGTGGTTTTGTTAGGGTTCTTTCTGTCTGCGTTTTATAAGGGTGGTATCAGTGCTCGAAGACGGCAATGGCTTCAACATGTGCGGTGTGTGGGAACATGTCGGCAATCCCAGCCGCCTGCAGGCGATAACCATGCCGATGTACCAGGATATCTGCATCCCGCGCCAACGTTGCCGGATTGCAGGAAATATAGACGATCTTTTCCGGTTGCCAGCGTGACATTTCGGTTACCACTTGCAAAGCCCCGGTACGCGGCGGGTCAAGCAAAACCCGATCATAAACCTGATTCAGCCACACCGCTTCGCTCAAGGGTTGCTCGAAAAGATCGGCCTGATAGAACCTGGCGGTATTGTCTAGCCCATTGTTACGGGCGTTTTCTTGGGCCTGAAATACCAGGTCTGCAGCACCTTCTATGCCGGTTACCAGCCCTCCGCTCTTGGCGACAGCCAGTGAGAAATTGCCCAGTCCACAGAATAGCTCCAGAATTGTTTGATCGTTGTTGCTGTCCAATAAGGCAACCGTTCTGCGCACCAGCTTCTGGTTCATGACGGCATTGACCTGGATAAAATCCAGTGCGCTAAAAGCCAGATCCAGATCAAAACCATCAAGACTGTAGGAAAGTGTAGACCCGGCGGTTGGCCACAATGCTTGAATGGAATCAGGTCCTGCGGACTGCAACAGAACCTGAATCTCCTCGGTTTTGGCAAAGCCTTGCAGTGCGAGCCGATCCTGGGCTGAAAAAGGCTGTATATGCCGAAATACCAATGCGATGTTGTCAGCCGTTGCCGCAACTTCAATTTGCGGAATGGCTCCCTTGATCGATATGGATTGCAGCAGTTGTTGCAATGGCTGTAACAATTTGGACAAACGATGATCCAGAATCGGACAACAATCGAGGTTGGTAATAAAGCTTGTTCTACGCTCACGAAATCCAAGCAAAATCCCACCCTTTTTCGGTACCAGGCGCACCCCAAGCCTGGCTTTGCGGCGATAGTTCCAAGCCTGATCACGGATCACCGGCAATACCACTTCGGGGCTCAGGCCACCAAATCGTTGCAGGTTCTGCAGCAGCAAGTCCTGTTTGAAAGCTTGCTGGGCGGAGTCCGTCATATGCTGGAGCGCACAGCCTCCACACACCCCAAATACATTGCACCGTGGTTGAACCCGCTCCACAGAGGGCTCTAGAACATCCAGTAATCGGCCCTGATAAACTTTGCGTCGTTTTCCGGTAATCTGAAAACGAATCAACTCTTTTGGCAGTGCTCCGTCGATAAAAACAACTTTCCCCTCAACATGAACGACCCCACGCCCATCATGACTAAAATTGCTCACCCGTTCCCTGTGGACCGGCAGGTCGGACCAGTGAATACGTTTTGTCATGCTAAGCGCCTGTTAAGGCAGAAAAATGTCCGTCGACAGGTAACGGTCTCCGCGATCACAGATAACGGTGACAATACGCGCCAAAGGCCCGGCTTCACGTAACACCTTAAGGGCTGCGCACACGGCTCCACCGGAGGAAACACCACAAAAAATACCTTCCTGGGCAGCCAGCAGGCGGGTCATGGATTCGGCTTCCTGCTGGGAGATATCGAGTATCCGGTCAACCCGGCCAGGTTCATAAATGCTTGGTAAGTAGGCTTCTGGCCAACGGCGAATGCCGGGAATCTGGGAACCTTCGGTTGGCTGCGCACCAACAATTTGAATCTTGGGATTTTGCTCCTTGAGGTAGCGTGATGTACCCATAATCGTACCAGTGGTACCCATAGCACTGACAAAATGAGTGACGGTCCCAGCAGTGTCACACCAGATTTCAGGGCCGGTCGTTAGATAATGTGCCTCTGGATTGTCCGGGTTGGAAAACTGGTCGAGGACCTTGCCCTGACCCTGGCGCTGCATTTCTTCCGCTAGATCCCGGGCCGCCTCAATTCCGCCCTCTTTCGAAACCAGGATAATTTTCGCACCAAAGGCCTTCATAACGGCGCGTCGTTCAACACTCATATTTTCGGCCATGATCAACACCATATGGTAGCCACGGATCGTGGCTGCCATGGCCAGAGCAATCCCGGTATTGCCGCTGGTCGCTTCAATCAGGGTGTCTCCTGGGGTGATATCACCACGTGCCTGGGCCTGAACAATCATGTTCAGTGCCGGTCGATCCTTGACCGAACCGGCCGGATTGTTGCCTTCGAGCTTGGCCCACAGCACCCCACCCCAGTCACGGGTCAATTCCTGCAATTGCACCAGGGGCGTATTGCCGATACAAGATTCCAGTGTTTTCATGGTGACGAATTTTAGCCCTCAGCCGAGGTAAAAGAAACTTGAAATCAAAGTTTACTCTGGATCATACTGTGCGCCTTTATCTTTTTGTCAGCCGAGGGCATAAAATGGCCTTAAAAAATCACCTATCGTGTCTGATTCAAGTACACAAACAAGCCTATGAACGCATTTATTCGACACTGGATGCGGTATCTGATGCGGATTATTTTTCGGATAAGGGGCTTTTTTTCTCATCAATTCATGGCACGCTGAACCACTGTCTATTGGTGGATATGCTTTGGTACTATCGATTGCGCGAACAGCAGTCACAATTCACAGTGACGGGTCTGAATATGATCCTGCACAGCACCCGCGACCCACTTCAAATGGCGTTATCCGCGCAAGCAGAGAAGTTCTGCTCTTTTGTCGAAGACTCAGATAATGCTTTTTTAAATAAAATGATTAAAGCGAAAACTTCAAGTGGATTAACAATCCATAATCGAGTCAGCTGGTTGATCGCTACGGTAGTCAATCATGGCACACATCATCGGGGTCAGATTACTGCTGTATTGACCCAGATGGGGTTGGCTTATCCGCCTCTGGATCTGCCTTTTTATGATAACCTGCCCAGTGCAGAGCAGCGCAACTGAGCAACTGCACGAAAGAAATAAGAAACGCAAAATAATAAGCTGGGAATGAAATCACTACAATATCCATCTGCAGGGCTGTCCTGGATGGTCTGGAGTCTGGGCGGGCTATTGTATCTGATCGGCTTTTTTCACCGTGTTGCCCCAGCGGTAATCACCAGTGAACTCAGCATCGATTTCGTGCTGGATGCGACGTCTTTGGGTAGTTTGTCAGCACTTTATTTCTACAGTTACGTACTCATGCAGGTGCCCACTGGGGTGCTGGCAGATCGTTGGGGACCGAGAAAGTTATTGACCAGCGGAGCACTGATCGCAGCGGCGGGTGGTCTGGTCTTTGCACTTTCACGCAGCTTGTGGTGGGCTGGACTGGGGCGTTTTTTGATCGGCGGATCGGTTGCTGTAGCCTATGTCTGCATGCTCAAGGTATCCGCACATTGGTTGCCGTTAAAACGCTATGCCCTGGCTTCAGCGATCGCACTTTTTCTGGGTATCGTTGGCGCTGTCTCTGCAGGAACCCCGATGCGTTGGCTGGTCGATGCCTTTGGTTGGCGCTGGGTAATGTCACTGATCGCCGGACTCACCCTGGTTGTTGCTCTATTGATTGGCTGGTTTGTCCGCGATGATCCATCACAAAAAGGGTATGCCAGCTATTCACCACTGGGGTCCACAAATGAGTCTAGAAATCATGTTTCTGTTTTTACGGATATCAAAAAAGTACTGAGCTACCGGAATATTCGTTTACTGTGCCTGGTTCCCGGTGGAATTGCTGGTGCTCTGTTGACGTTCTCCGGACTGTGGGGCGTGCCATTTCTTACTACTCATTTTGGCCTGAGTGCAGCTGAGGCGGCGAGTTTAAGTTCTGCGCAATTGATTGCCTGGTCGGTCGGTGGACTGCTGATCGGTTGGTTCTGTGATCGCTACGGCAAGTTACGCCGTGTTTATCTGGGTTGTTGCATGATGCTATTGATTTCCTGGGCATTGATTGTTCTTGTTCCCGGCCTGCCTTTACCTTTGTTGTTGGTACTGCTGCTTCTGACCGGGTTTTTTTCCGGTAATATTATTATTACCTTCATCTTTACGCGCAACGCGGTTCCTTCGAGATTGGCCGGTACGGCTTCAGGTATCGTCAACATGGCGGTCATGACCGGCCCCATGTTGCTACAACCCGCGGTTGGCTGGGTGCTGGATCAATTCTGGGACGGTTCGCTGCAGCAGGGAGTACGGGTGTTCACGCGTCAGGCGTATACCTTCGGTTTCAGTTTGTTACTGGTCTGGCTAGCCGTTTCGGTTATCGCCATCTGGATGACCAAGGAACCGGTGGCTGATAACACTCCATAACCGGCAAACGCCGGCCGTCAAAACAGGACTGGCAGTACAAACAGCCGGAAAATTATGGCCGGGTTGTACGAGGATTGTTCAGTAGCGAACACGATGAAAGAAGATAGGTTCAGTATTGCAGTAAAGCAATTGAATCATCAACATTTTACCTGTGACATATCTCGGGCATATTTCTTGCTTATTTACTGATAAGTTACTGATAAGTTACTTGGCGAGTCACCGCCGAACACAGGGAGAATACGATGACACCTTCAAGAACAGCGAGTTCGAGAACAGCAAGAATATCCAGCCTGAATTTCAGGCAACCTGAATATTCTCAGGTTATCACCCATTACGATGCGGCATATGAAACGTATTGGTGCTATATGAATGCCGAGCCACGGGCATGTTTTACTCCCACAATGCTGCGTGAACTCAATCATTGCTTCAGTACTTTGAAAAATAATCCGGAAGCCCTGGAAGAAAAACCGATTCGTTTTATGGTGCTCGGCTCAAAAGCCCCCGGGGTTTATAACCTGGGGGGTGATCTCAATCTATTTCGTGAACTTATCCTTACCCATGATCGCGATGGTTTGTTGCATTATGCCACCACGTGTGTCACTGCCTTGTATGCCAAAATGACCATCTTCGAGAAAGGCATGGTACATATCACTCTGGTACAGGGGGATGCGCTCGGTGGAGGTATGGAGTGCGCTCTTTCCAGTGATTTGTTAATCGCAGAGCGTAGTGCCAAGATGGGCATGCCGGAAATCTTATTCAATCTGTTCCCGGGCATGGGTGCATACAGCTTGTTGTCACGGAAAATTGGCAGCACGCTGGCGGAGCGCTTAATACTCAGCGGTAAAGTCTATACAGCAGCAGAGCTTCATGAAATGGGAGTGGTGGACGTATTGGCCGAAGATGGCAAAGGTGAATTGTCCGTGTATGACTGCATCAAAAAGGAAACCAGGAACAGAAATGGGCGCCGCGCATTGCGTATGGCGAAAAATTGTTGCAATCCGGTTTCCCTTGAAGAGTTGATGAATATCACCACTATCTGGGTTGATGCAGCCTTGCGCCTTAAATACAAAGATCTGAGAATGATGGAAAGGCTTGTCAACAAACAATTATCTCGCTCATACAGGACTGATTAAGGCGCCTGCTATACCTTGTCACATAGCATGGGACTCGGTTATTCAGTCATTGCCCCTTGTTGCTCAGTAACAAATTTCATGAGTTCTATTCGCGATCGATCGAATGTTTCATTCAGCAATTTTGTCAGCGTAGCAGGTTTGCTGGTGTTGAAGTCGCAGGGTTTTAGATTTTTTGTCTCTTTGCATAATTGCACAAGTGTGGTGCATCCCAACTCACCCGCACTACCCCGTAAGGCATGCACAGCACCAAGGAAATCCTGGGCTTTTCCTTGTTTGCTGGCCGTCTGAAGTTCGCTAATGATGCGCTGGCCATCACGTGAAAAGCCTTCAATCAAATCCTGCAAAAATTCGATCCCGCTACCGAGCTGGGCCAGTCGAATCAGGACTTCGCTATCCACCATGGATGGGGATTGGTGCCGGGAATGTTCTTCGGAAGCTACTTTGGCAAGCTTCTCCTGCATGTGGCGGCTGGATTTTGGAGCGAAATAAGCCACAGTATCAAGCAGTTTTCTGGCATTTACCGGTTTGGTAAGATACGCATCCGCTCCTGCTTCCATACAGGCGGTGATCGCTTCGGATCTGGCATTTGCAGTCAGCATTATGACGGGAATCGAGGCATTAGTATCCATAAATCGGAATACCTTGAGTACTTCGATACCGCTGAGTCTGGGCATATTCATATCCAGTACTACCATATCAATAGCAAAGGATTCATCCGTCAATAAATCCAGCGCTTTTTCCCCATCGTCTGCGATCACCGGGTGGTGTCCTGCACGTTCAAGAATGCCACAAATCACGATTTGGTTGGTTTCGTTGTCATCAGTCACGAGGATCCGCAAGTGCTCTGCCTTGCCCTTGCGCTGATAGTGGTCTGCCAATGACACAACATTCTCAAGACCTGGATGTTCCGCTTGTGCTGCGTGTAGGGTATTGAATAGCAGTTTGTTGTCAATTGGATCTGCAAGCACTGATGAATAGCCTTCATGGAGGGGCTCGTCTGCAGTTTGAGTGTTGTTGCTGGTAATGAGTATCAAAGACAGCGTCTTTAACAGGCTTTGTGCCCGGATGTTTGATGCAAATAGCCCCGCATCCTGACTGAGCAGACACTGCTCAATCAGGGCAAGCTGATAAGGCGAGCCTCTTTTGGCTGCAGCCATGAGTAACGATACGGCATTGCCAGGTGTGGTGACCCGCTCATAGCGAATAGCCCAGCTCTTGAGCTTGGGTTCGATAGAGCGTGCCAGTTTATCGCTGGCGAAAAGCAGAATATGAAGGTCTCCCATATCTGGATATTCCGGTCTCTGCTGATCATGGATTTTCCGCGTAAAGGGCAATTCAAACCAAAAGGTCGATCCGATCCCTTCCTGGCTACTAAGACCAATCCGCCCACCCATGAGTTCGACAAGCTGTCTGGCAATCGTAGTCCCGAGTCCTGTGCCACCATATCGGCGAGTGACTGAAGCATCTGCCTGGGTAAATTTCTCGAAAATACGTTCCTGTTGCTGTTCGGGAATACCGATGCCCGTATCCTTGATCTCAAAGCGAATGCGCAGGTCGTTTGTTACCGTGCTCACCGGATATACCTTGATCACGATCGATCCAAAATCAGTAAATTTAATGGCATTGCCGATCAGATTGATCAGCACCTGCCGCAGATGCTGTTGATCACCGTGCAGTTCAAAAGGAGTTTCAGGTGCGATATGTGTACTGAAGCCAATGCCTTTATTGCGTGCTTGCGGTTCCAATATCTTGGTAATGTGACTGAGCAGCGCGTGCAAATCAAAGTCATCAGGCAATACTTGCAATCGACCTTCCTCTATCCTGGAGATATCCAGGATTTTCTCGATCAGTCCCAGCAAACTATTGGCTGATATCTGGATCGCCTGTGCCAGGTCTTTTTGCTCTTTATTTAAGTCGGTGTCCGCAAGAAGATCACTCATGCCAATTACACCGTTTAACGGGGTGCGCAATTCGTGACTCATATTCGAAAGAAACTGTGACTTGGCCTGATTGGCCTCATTGGCACGGGCAATGGCATCGTTGAGTCTACGCATCAATGTCGCCAGATACAGCGGTAATACAATGATTACAATCATAATGCTTGAGCTGAATACAAGGTGGGATTCCCAGAATTGATTGAACATCAATACCGTCGAAAAGCCGATAACACTCAGCACGGCTGAGCAATAGAGATAGCGTTCACCATAGCGAAAACCATTGCCCATAATTACCCACAGATAGACTGCGATGAGCGGTGTTCCCACTTCGCCACCCAGCAATATGGCATAGGTGGTGGTTCCAAGGTCAGCTATCATGCCGAGCAACCGTCGAATCACGGATTTTTCTGGCCAGATAATGATGGCGAGAAAAATCAGTAGTGATAAGCCCAAAAATAGACCCAAAGCCAGTTGAGCACTAACCAATGCCAAGGGTCCACTCAATCCCTGCGTATAGAGTGGCGAATAAATATACAGTGCCACGAAAAAACCGATAACAACCCGGATTAGTGCCTGCTCATGCTCAGAATCGACTCGATGACTGAGACGTTGTTTGAGAAACGCAAGCGATTGCATGGTCATTGCCCCCTTGTTATTCTGGTTCTTTTATATGGTCTTGCAATAAATGTCAGTGATGATTTTCCGGCTCGATAAATTCGTTTTGGGTTTCGTGATCCTTGTGCTGTTCATAAATCTTTTCAATAGCTTCAATTTGTGACAAAAAGGCCTGAACACAAGATGGATCAAAATGTTTTCCTGACTCGGCTACAATATGTTCAATCGCAGTTGATGAAGACCACACATCCTTATAGGGACGCTTTGAAGTCAAGGCATCATAAACGTCGGCAACCGCAACAATCCGGGCTTCCACTGGGATTGCTTCACCGGATAAGCCGTAGGGATAGCCTTTGCCATCATATTTTTCGTGGTGATTGAGGGCGATAATGCTACCCAATTCGATAAAATGAGACGGGCTATCTTTTAGAATATCGTGGCCAATCGTGGTGTGAGCCTGCATCATCAGGAACTCTTCAATCGTGTATTTCCCGGGCTTCAGTAATATCTCGTCCGAAATACCGATCTTGCCGATATCGTGCATTGGTGCGGCATGTCTGATTGCAGTGCATTCAAATTCGCTCAACCCCAATGCCTGGGCAATAATGTAGGAACACTTGGCCATTCTGAGTACGTGATTGCCGGTTTCCTGATCTCGGTATTCACCAGCCTTTGCGAGTCGCAGCAGTGTTTCCTCTTCACGTCTTTGAAGCTGTTTAGTTGCCTCGGCGACCTGCATTTCAAGCCAACTCGCGCGGTTACGGATAATCAACTGCTGCCGCCTCAAGGTCAGCAGGTTATTACACCGGGCCAGGCATTCCTGGTAATCAATCGGCCGAGTCAGAAAATCAGTCGCCCCGGCATGCAGAGCATCATAGCGGATGCAGCTGTCCTGCATGATGGTTACGACAATTAGGGGCACGTCCATGCATGAAGGCAAGGCCCGTATGCGCCTGGTGAATTCAATCCCGTTCATCGCCGGCATTTGATAGTCGGTGATAATCAGATCTGGGGTCTGTTCCAGGACCCGGTCAAGTGCTTCACAAGGGTCATCATAGCCTTCGATTATCATGTTCGAGTCAATGGAATAGGCCAGCTTTTCGAGTATTTTTCGGCTTGTTGATTGATCGTCGACAATCAATACAAATGACCGGGCATTGAGTTCTTCAGATGATTTATTGCTCTGTGGCAGCTTGGCAGAATGTGCCAGGCGAAGATTCGGTTTAATCCGGCGAGATAATCCTGTTACTGTTGGCATTCTTCTCCCTCAATATCATATTTATCGATGACTCGATCGAGTCTTTGCTGACGGGGCTGGTCCGATACAATGCAAACAAACTTGTGTCGCAGGCATATACAGAGCCGACAAATGCACGGGTAACCGGGTTATCGACATCATAACCAAGTGGTTTTTTGACACTGCATCCAAAGCACGACGAGATAGTTATCGGCAAATTTCTCAACTTCTAAAGGCATTCTTGAAATAATATTCATCTAAGTTTAGTGTGGTTAGCGAATATTTCAAGGTTTACCTTTAATTGCATAGGATCTGACATTCTGTAGAATCGAGAGGAATGGACTAAAGTTTTGTATTCATAGATCACAACAGTGGTACTATCGCTTTCAAGGAACGGCAGTACATGCCTCACGGCAACAACTCATTGCGTGAATCAGGTGATGGAAAACAATACCAATCCTAACAACGAAGAAATCAAACTACGCTCTGGAAGCTTTATCGTTTCCAAGTCCGACAATCAAGGCAGAATTACCTATGTAAACCGCGTTTTTATGCAGTACAGCGGTTATCGGGAAAAAGAACTGCTGGGTATGCAGCACCGCATTCTTCGCCACCCGGAAATGCCGGAGGGTATTTTTCACCTGCTCTCGGGGAAAATGAGCAAAGGTGAAGAATGTTTTGCTTACATTAAAAACCTAGCCAAAAACGGTCAGAGTTATTGGGGGTTGGCCAATATTACCGCAGATTTCAATGCCAGGCATGAAGTGATCGGGTACTTTTCGGTACTGCGAGCGCCCACTCAGGGATCAATCAATGCCATCTCGGCGATCTACCAGAAAATGCTGGAAATCGAACGGCGGGCTGCCCCGGAGAATGCCTGCATGGCCTCAATTGATTATCTGAATCATCTCATCAAGGAATCAGCACATGAGAATTATCAAACGTTTGTACTTAGTCTCTAAGATACGACTTTACATTCTCAGCCAGCTGATACTGCTGTTGTTGATTGGGGTAATAAGCACTTTTATACACGGGTTCGACTTCTGGTTGTTAGTGCCGCTGTTACTGTCTTTTATTATCAGTTTTCTATTTCTACGCTATATCAACAAGGCCGAAGAAGCCATCGAAAAAATCAAGAATGTCATCGATGGAATGCGCGATGGCAACTACTCGTCACGTGTTACCGATGTTCCTTGGATGGGCGAACTCGGCATGCTGGCATGGTCACTGGATGATAGTCTTGATCAATTAGAAACCTATTTTCGAGAAATCGGGACTTGTTTTGAGTTGGCATCTCGTGAGCAATTTTACCGCCGTACCCTGCCTGATGGCCTACAGGGAACTCTGGTTCATTCCCTGCAACTATTTAATCAGTCACTTGATGCTCTGGAGGAGCATGCTCAGCACCTCAGACGCAGTGAAATCGGCTCACAGTTGCAAGAGCTGAATACGGCAAATACGATGTCTAATCTAACGTTAAGCCAAAGTGATTTGTTGTTCATCTCCGAAGAGATGGATAAGGTTGTGGATATTGCTACTAACAACATCCACAAGACCGAGGAGAGTCAGGAGAGCCTTAAAGAGGTGGTTGAAGCACAGTCCCATACATTGCATTTGATCGAGAGGGGTAATATAGCGACGGCCAAACTCAACCAGATGAGTGCAAAAATCACCGGGGTCCTCGGCATGATTGTTGAGATCGCGGATAAAACAAGGCTC
>CAYQAP010000067.1:0-12467 GCA_964415515.1 uncultured Gammaproteobacteria bacterium
CTAGGATCACTTTTTTCCTATTCGTTGCCGCTTGTATCTGATGTACCTTATGATGTGGATGCGCCAGATCAGTTGAGTCAGACCATAAGCCAGGGCTGCCACGATCAAGCCGACCAGGGTGCAACCCAGCCATAGGGCAGCCAGCTGATGGGCCAGCAAATCCATTGACAGGTCATTAATCGACAAAGGTGCTGTGCCGAGCAGTACCGAACCCAGCCAATAGCCCGGAAAATACATGGGTACCCAGGTAAAGGGGTTGGATACCCAGACACCAAGAATCGCAATGGGTAGATTGCCACGAAGCAGAATGGAAAGCAGTGCGGCCGGGATCATCTCAAAGGGCATGGGCAGGTAAGCGGCGAAGAGACCGATAGCCAGGCCTCGGGAAACAGAGTGCCGGTTCAGGTGCCAGAGATTGCCGTCAAACAATCGTTCCCCGAAGAGCCTTAACACCTTCTGGTCTGCCAATTCCTGGCGATCAGGCAGGTGGCGATGTAGGAACTTTTTCAGAATTATCTCCAGGTAAACTGTTATCCGGCAGCAATTCAGTATAAGCTAGCACGAACCTGAAGGAATAGGAATAGAGCGCAAGGATTGCGTGATGATGGTTCTGATCTCAACATTTCTGCTGGGTGTGGTACTGACTCAGTTCTTTTCTGCTCTGCCATCCATGATGGTGGTGCTGGTGATGGTCCTTGTTGCCGGCTTGGCGACAATATGCACGCTGACACGACCTATGGCCGGCCTGCTCGTGGGCATCGTCTATGCTACACTTTGGGCAGCCTGGCTGCTTGCTGATGCGGTGCCGAGTCAACGGAACCACCTCGATGTGATGGCAACCGTACAAGTCTCTGCGGTTCGTGTGCTGGATGCAAAATCCAGGCTACTGACCCTACAGATTATCGATCTACAACTGCCAGCTGCGCACTATCGACCTCACAAAGTACGGATCGGTTGGTATCGGTCGGCGCCACCGATAAAGCCCGGTGAGCGATGGCGCCTGAAATTGCGCCTTAAACCCATCCACAGCTGGCGTAATCCAGGCACGAAGGATCGTGAGAAAAATGCCTTTCGGCAGGGCATTCAAGCGACCGGCTATGTTCTCGAAGACCCGGATAACCGAAGGTTGCAAAAGGCAGCTCCAGGTTTTTTGGAACGCTGGCGTGAGGAAGTGGGGCGAGTGATCACAGCTGCTTCTGATCAGGCTGTGGCGCCGCTGATACAAGCACTCGCATTGGGCGACCGCAGTGCGCTCGGTACCGAGGATTGGCGAATTCTGCAACGTACGGGGACCAGTCATTTGATGGCTATTTCCGGGCTGCATGTTGGGCTCGCAGCCCTGTTCGGGTATCTGGTCGGCAGCTTGCTGGCACGTATTCTTTTTCCTTTGCTGTTGTATATCCCGGCACAAATTTTCGGTGCTGGTACCGGGTTGCTGTTTGCGACCGCATATGCCGCTCTGGCGGGCTTCAGCATTCCAACATTGCGGGCCTTGACCATGTTGGTTTTGATATTCTTTTACCGCGTATTGCGTCGTCATGGCAGTGCCCGACAGTTGCTGCAGATGACGTTGTTTCTGGTGCTCTTAATGGACCCGTTAGCCGTTCTTTCTGCAGGCTTTTGGCTGTCATTTGCTGCAGTGGCATTGATTGTCGTGATGCTGGAACACCAGTATGATGCTGATCGGGCCACCAACAGCCGGGTATTGGCCCGGCTAAAACGCTATGGCAGTGATTTGCTGAGCATCCAGTGGCTGCTGTCGTTGGGGCTTATCCCGTTGTCATTGCTCTTTTTCGGCGCCGTTTCCGTGCTTTCTCCGCTGGCCAACTTCCTGGCCGTACCGGTAGTCAGTCTACTGGTGGTTCCAGCAGCTTTGGCTGGAAATTTATTGGTATTATCAGGCTTTACTGACCTCGCATTGGCTAGTTTTGCCCTGGCCTCACAGATTCTGGTACCACTGTGGCAGTTTCTGCACTGGTTGTCTGCACAGCCTTGGGCGCTATGGGAGTTACCGGCTTTGCAACCATGGCAGCTATTCCTGATTGCGACAGGCTTGCTGTGGTTGCTGCTGCCATTGAACCCAAGGCGCTGGCTGGGTCTGCCGTGGGTAGTGCTGCCGTTGCTTTGGCAACCGCTCAAACCCGGCCCTGGTGAGCTGTGGTTGACCGTTCTCGATGTCGGACAGGGCCTGGCAGTGGTGCTGCGTACCCAAAGGCATGCCCTGTTGTATGATGCTGGACCTCGCTATTTCGGCCTCGATGCCGGGCGTTCTGTGGTGGTTCCCTATTTGCGTTCTCAGGGCATAAAAAAGCTGGATTTACTGATCGCCAGTCATTCGGACACGGATCATGTTGGTGGGGTAGATTCGGTGCGTGCTGTATTTTCCACCAGACACTTCTTGGGCAGTGCAGCGATGCGTTTTCCCTTGTCCCATCCTTGTGAGGCGGGGCAAAAATTTGTGTTTGATGGTGTTTCTGTTGACATTCTTGGTCCACCTGCCGATGAGATGGGCAGTGATAACGACAGCTCTTGTATATTGCGGATCAGTGGCAAAACTGGTTCAGTGCTCTTGTTGGGTGATGCCAGTACCCGTAGAGAGCGCTGGCTGGTCAAGCGGTATGGGAAAAAATTACGCAGTACGGTTATTGTTGCCCCTCATCATGGCAGCCGCAGCTCCTCCAGCAAGGTCTTGCTTGGGGCGGTCAGGCCAACGCTGAATATTTTTAGTGCCGGCTTTCACAGCCGTTATCAGCATCCTCACCCACAGATTGTGAGCCGTTACCGTAAGTATGGGGTGCGTAGCTATAACACCGCCAGCAGCGGGGCGGTGACCATCAGACTTTCTAAAAAAGGGCTGATGGTGACAGAATACCGCAAGCAACATCAGCATTACTGGAATCGATGACCCTGATAGGAATAGAAGCTCACCGATGTTGATTCCGGTCTCATCGGTAGGCATCCACCGGGAAACGGTCAGCCGATCTTTGGCGATGCTCTGGTATTGTTTGCTAACAACGTATAGGCTTTGCTGCGGTTAAGGCTCGTGATATTGACGCGGAGTAGCAATAGCCCCACCTGACTGGATTTGTTAGACTTCTGCCCTGTCTGCTGTCAGACTGTGACTGCATGGTTATCACGTTCTTGATTTTGGGGGTAAGGGGTCCGACACTGTGTATGAAATCATAAAATCGGGTGGTTGGTTAATGTGGCCGATTCTGTTGTGTTCGATACTGGCCACGGCCATTGTCATCGAACGCCTGTGGGCCCTGCATAGCAACAAGGTGGCACCGGACGACCTGTTGCCGCAGGTGCAGAGGCTGATCTCGGAAAATACCCTGGATGACTACAAACTGCTGGTAATCCGCAATAGTTCACCATTGGGAGAGGTATTGGCGGTGGGTCTGGATAACCGCCACAAACATCGTCTGGTGGTTAAGGAGGCGATTGAAGAGGCAGGCCGGCATGTGGTTCACGAGTTGGAGCGGTATCTCAATACCCTCGGCACCATCGCCACGATTACCCCATTGCTCGGATTGCTTGGAACCGTGATCGGCATGATCAAGATCTTTGCTGCGATTACCCCGCGTGGTATCAGTGATCCGACCATCCTTGCCAATGGTATTTCCGTGGCCCTGATCACCACTGCAGCAGGCTTGACGGTTGGTATTCCAAGCCTGGCGTTTTATCGTTATCTGCGCGGTCGGGTCAATGAGCTGACCGTGACCATGGAGCAGGAAGCGATGAAACTGGTGGAACTGATGCAGAATGAACGCAATTCCGGTGCCTGAGTTCCGAGGCTCTGACAACCATGAGATTTAAGACCGAACAGGAAGAAGAAGTCCATATCAACCTGACGCCATTGATTGATGTGGTATTTTTGCTGTTAATTTTTTTTATGTTAACCACCACTTTTGTCAAAGAATCACAGCTTGATATCAATTTGCCACAAGCTAGCATTCAACAGAAACTGCATACAGACAATGTATTGCGGATCGACATCAGTGCTGCCGGGGAATACGCAGTCAAAATGCCGGGGGTTGATACCGCCAAGTCGCTGATCAACCGCTCTGAGGAAACCCTGCTGCGGGCGCTTAAAGAGGCTGCCAAAGCTTCCCCTGATCGCAGCAAATTGATCACCGTATTGCGCGCCGATGGCAAAACACCACACCGCGCCGTGGTGATGGCACTGGATGCTGCACAACAACTGGGCTTGGTGCATATCTCCTTTGCTACCCGACAGGCCAGCGAACAATAAGCGGCACACTGCTACCTCATCCAACTGCAGATTTCAGGATAATGAAGATTCTAGTGACCGAGATGGCATGGCAGGGGGGCTGTCACACACAACCACTGACAGTGGCTGAAGCCACATGAGTGTGCCCAAGCAAGCCACCACCAGCGCCACTGCCTTGTACAAACGGTTGCTGGGTTATGCCTGGCCATATCGAGGTGCGTTTATTCTTGCTGTGTTGGCTATGGCACTGATGGCCGGTTCGGAAACCGGCTTTGCCATATTGCTCAAACCGATCATGGACAGTGCCTTTGTAGAGAAAAACCCTGAGTTTGTTGAACGCTTGCCCCTGTTATTGATTGGGGTTTTTTTGCTCCGGGCGATCGGCGGCTTTGTTTCCACCTACGGGATGGCCTGGGTGGCGAGAAAAGTGGTGTTTGATCTGCGTCAGGATATGTTTTCCAGGCTGTTGCGTCTGCCGACACGCTACTACGATCGACATGCTTCAGCAACACTGATGGCAAAACTGGTGTATGACGTTGAACAGGTTGCTGAAGGCTCGACCCGGGCGTTAACCGTGGTCATCAAGGACACCCTGGCTTCACTGGCGCTGTTTGGCTGGTTGGTGGTATTGAACTGGAAGTTAACGTTGGTATTTGGAATTCTGCTGCCGCTGATTACCTATTTGGTACGTTTTGCCAGTAAACGCTTTCGTCAAATCAGTCTGCGTATTCAGGATTCTATAGGCACCATAGCACATGTGGCCAAAGAGGCTATTCAGGGGCATCGCATTGTCAAAAGCTATGGCAGTCAGGAGTTTGAAGACGAAAATTTTCGCCAGGTCAACAATCAGAATCGCCATCAGGCCATGAAACGTTCTGCGGTAACTGCCGCCAGTGTCCCGGTTGCGGGTATGTTGGCCGGGCTTGCCATTGTGATCATTATCGCGATCGCCAGTCGACAGGCAATTAACGGCCAAATCACTGCCGGTGAGTTTGTTTCCTATCTGGGTGCCATGCTGATGATGTTGGCACCGGTACGGCGGTTGGCAAAAATCAATGAAATTATTCAAGCTGCGGTGGCGGCTGCAGGCAGTCTGTTCGCCTTGATTGATGAACCGGAAGAGCCGCAGGCCGGGACGCAGCCGGTCGAGCAGATCAGCGGAGCACTGGAGATCAAGGAGCTGCATTTTCGCTACAGTGAAGAGGAAGAAGAAATCCTCAAAGGAGTCAGTTTTTCGGTGCCCACCGGCAGCACCGTGGCTCTGGTTGGGCCGTCAGGGAGTGGCAAATCAACCTTGGCTGCCCTGTTGATGCGTTTTTATTCGGCAACCCGCGGCAGAATTGAATCAGACAGCATCAATATTCTGGACATTCCACTTAAGGATTGGCGCCGTCAGGTGGCACTGGTGACCCAGGAAACGGTCTTGTTTGATGATACCATTGCCAGAAATATTACCTACGGCAGCCCGGAGAGCGTAGATTCGAACCGACTGTTTTCGGCGGCCCACGCGGCCCGGGTTGATGAATTCGCCGACCATCTTGGGCTCGGTCTCGACACTCGGGTGGGCGAGCACGGTGTGCTGTTATCCGGCGGGCAGCGCCAGCGAATCACCATCGCCAGAGCCCTGTACAAGAACACACCATTGCTGGTTCTTGATGAAGCAACCTCTTCGCTGGATAGTGAGTCAGAACACTGGGTACAGCAGGCGATTCGCAACCTGTCCCGGGATCGTACTACGATCATCGTTGCTCACCGCCTGTCGACCATCGAGCATGCGGACGAAATTCTGGTGCTGGATCAGGGGCTGATTGTCGAGCGTGGTACCCACGCTGTCTTGCTGGCCAGAAATGGGCTCTATGCCCAGTTGTATCACCGCCAGGATCAGCAAGTTGATACTGGAGCAAATTCACCATGAGGACAGTTGTGCTGCGCTTGATCGAAAATAACTGGCAGAGCAAGGGCCTGATTTCAACTGTATTGTACCCATTGAGTTGGCTCTATCGTCAGGCTATCAAGCTGCGCCAATACTACTACCAGCAGTTTCCTGCCTTGCGCTATGTAGCGCCGGTGCCGGTGATTGTTGTTGGAAATTTGACCGTGGGAGGTACCGGCAAGACACCGCTGGTACTGTGGCTCACAGCGCAGCTGCAGGCTCGGGGTCTGCGACCAGCGATTATTCTGCGTGGTTATGGAGGCAACAGCAAACACTGGCCTCGACTGGTCACGCGAAGAAGCACAACCGACCTGGTCGGAGATGAGGCGATATTATTGTCCCAACGCACCCATGTGCCGGTTGCTGTCGGCCCGAATCGAAAGAAAGATATCGAACGTTTACTCGCGAAAACAGACTGTAATATCATTATCGCGGATGATGGTTTGCAGCATCTGGCGCTGAAAGCGTCCGTTGAAATCGGCGTTGTCGATGGTAGGCGCCGTTTTGGTAATGGCCGTTGCCTGCCTGCCGGGCCGCTACGGGAACCGGTAACTCGCTGGTCTAAGCTCAATTTCAGAGTCTGCAACGGCGGGTCGGCACAGGGCGATGAATGGTCGATGACGCTGCAGCCTGAGGGGATCTTGCGGGTGGCAAGTAATGCACCATCACTGAATTGGCAGCAACTTGAAGGCATGACGGTGCATGCGGTAGCCGGTATTGGCCACCCACAACATTTCTTTTCATTGCTCTCAGAGCACGGTGTAATTATTTATCCGCATATCTTCAAGGATCACCATAAATACATATCGGAAGATATTATATTTAATGATGATATTCCAGTATTAATGACAGAAAAAGATGCAGTAAAATGTCGCTCATTTGCGATTGATCAGCTCCATTATTTACGTGTTGCCGCCACGCTTGATGAGTGTCTGGCTGATCGTATCGTTGCGCAGATCAATACATTTCCCGCTTTGTAACGAGTAAGTGCCATGGCCAGTCCGGAATTTACTATTATCATCCCCGCCCGCTATGCATCCACCCGGCTGCCCGGCAAGCCATTACGGGATGTGGCTGGAAAGCCCTTGATCGTGCGGGTTGTCGCTGCTGCTTTGGCCAGCACTGCGCAACGGGTGATTGTTGCCACCGATGATGCCGGCATTGCCGGGGTAGTTGAAGAGACGCCGGCTGAGGTTTGCCTGACCGACCCGAAACATCGTTCAGGTACAGACCGGATTGCGGAGGTGATCGAGCAGCTGGCAATACCAGATGATACCCTGATCGTCAATCTGCAGGGTGATGAGCCGCAAGTGCCGGCCTGTCTGATTGAGCAACTGGCCACTTGTCTCCAAGACTCTTCAGCACAGATGTCTAGTTTATGCACCCCGCTCACTGCTGTGCAGCAGATCGACGATCCTGCGGTAGTTAAAGTCGTGCGAAATGCCAACGATTTTGCCTTGTATTTCAGTCGCTCTGTGATCCCATTCCAGCGTGACGGCCAGTTCAATGTAGCGCACCTGCGACGCCACTTGGGGTTGTATGCATATCGAGCTATTTTTGTTACGACATTTTCTTCATGGTCTGCCAGCCCGCTGGAATTGGCTGAGAAGCTTGAACAGTTGCGGGTGCTCTGGCACGGTGGTCGTATTGTTGTTCCGGATGCGATTCAGGCACCACCAGCAGGGGTGGATACCCCGGCAGATCTGGAGCGAGTGAGCAATACCTTTATTCTGAATAAACATGAAAAATAGTTTATAATATATTGATCTATAAAATATTATTTGTCTGTCTTGGGAACATATGTCGCTCTCCATCGGCACAGATTATTTTTGAAAATTTACTTGATAAAAATAATCAGCTGGACGCCTGTACGGTCGATTCGGCGGGCACACACGACTTTAATATCGGTCACCCACCGGATACGCGCGCCCAGGCTGTTGCCCTGCGTCATGGATTGCAGATGAATCATTTGCGTGCCAGACAGGTGACAAACCATGATTTCGATACCTGTGATCTCATTTTGGCCATGGATCATGATAATCTTCACACGCTCTGCGCCATGGCTCCAGCCGTGATGGCAAATAAAATCCAGTTGCTTACCCGCTACGCCAGTGCCTTTCCTCCGAATCAACCGATTCCGGATCCCTATTATGGTGCACCCAGCGATTTTGATACCATGTACGATGTCCTGCAGGATGCTTGTCAGGGTTTGTTCGAGCACCTTGGAGAAGCCGAATTCCACACCGTTGGCAAGTATCATGACTGCTGAACTCTCCCGTGGCCCCTTATTGATCGATATCGGCGGCCTCACGCTGGCAGAGGATGATGTCAGTCGTTTGCTGCATCCTGCCGTTGGTGGTGTGATCCTGTTTACCAGGAATTTTCACAGCTACGCCCAGTTGCAGGCACTGACCACGCAGATTCATGCCTTGCGCGACCCGCCTTTATTGATTGCGGTTGATCAGGAAGGGGGCAGGGTGCAGCGTTTCCGGGAACCCTTTGTGGCCTTGCCGGCAGCTGCAAAGCTCGGCCATTGCTACGATAACAAGCCGCAAGAAGCCCTGCAACAGGCTTTTCATCTCGGTTGGGTAATGGCAGCCGAGTTGCGTGGGGTCGGGATTGACTTCAGTTTTGCCCCGGTACTCGACCTCGCGCTGGTCCCAAGCACCGTTATCGGGGACCGCGCCTTGCATCCGGATCCACACGCAGCCGCAGAACTGGCGGAGTCGCTATGCCGCGGTATGCACAGTGCCGGTATGTCCTGTACCGGCAAACACTTTCCCGGCCATGGTGGTGTAAGCGCTGACAGCCACAGCGATCAGCCGGTTGATCCACGCTGTTTGGCCACATTGGAGGCCAGCGATTTTGTGCCCTACAGTCAGCTTATCAAAACCCAGCTTCTTGACGGCATAATGACGGCGCACGTTCTGTATCCAGATATCGATGCAGCGCTGCCGACCTATTCATGCTATTGGTTGCAGTCGGTAGTTCGCACACAGTTAGAGTTTGATGGCATGTTGTTTAGCGACGATCTGGCCATGCTTGGAGCAGCGAGCCCGGGTAGTGGCTCACAACGGGTTCGTCAGGCTCTGTCCGCTGGTTGTGATGTGGCCTTGCTCTGTAATCGGCCCGACGAAGTTGATCAGATTTTACAGTCTGCCAGTACGCGAGACCTGCCGCAAAATGAACAACTGAGCCGACGTTGGCAGGGTATGCAACCGCAGGTAGATATCGATCCTGTCGAGATTATGGCCAGTCACGAATGGCAGCTGGCCTGTGCAGGACTACAAGCCTTGTACTGACCGTCTGGTTTAGTCCGGGCCCGTATTATTCTATCGAAGAACTACGAGTCAGCACGTTCCATGTACTCGCCACTGTCGGTGTTGATTTTGATTTTATCGCCGGTATTGACGAAGGTAGGAATCGTGCAGCGAATGCCGGTTTCGAGTGTTGCGGGTTTGCCGGATCCTGAGGCAGTTTGTCCTTTGACGACCCCTTCAGTCTCAGTCACCGTCAATACCACATAGGCAGGTAGATCCAGACCGATCGGGGTTTCATTGTGCAGGTTGATCTGGACATCGGTATTGGGCAGCAGAAAACCGACCTGATCACCAAGATCATCTGCAGCGATGGAAAGTTGCTCATAGGTTTCATTGTCCATGAACACCAGGTTGGCATCATCCTGATACAGGTATTGCATACTGCGGGTCTCAACATGGGCCTTCTCGATCTTGTCATCGGAACGGAACCGTTCATTGAGTTTAGTGCCGCCATCGATGGATTTCATCTCCAGCTGTACAAAAGCACCTCCCTTGCCAGGTTTGACATGATTCTTTTTGAGAACACGCCACAACTTTGCCCGATATTCCAGCAGATTTCCGATCCGTACTTCAAAAGCAGAGATTTTCATAAAGGTGCAGTCCTGTAAAAGTTAGGCTAAGATGCCGGATTCTAGTCGCTGATGACGGAACGTCAACTCCTGTCTTGTGTGAGTACCTCTTTTTTTCACATCGGGGGTGACAACACGGGGCAATTGAGCCCTACCAAACAAGCAATTGATAGCCCTTTATTTCATTAACCGCGAGACTCTATATCAGTGATCCAGCTACAAGAATCTGTGCCCGACAATCTTTCCTGGCCGAAATCCTGGTACGATCGGGAGTGTCAAATCTGCCCTCGCCTGAGTGCTTTTTTGCAGACTACAGCCAACAAATACCCGGAGTATTGTTGTCAGCCCGTACCGCCATTCGGGGATCGCGGTGCAAAACTGCAAATTGTGGGTCTGGCACCCGGCATGCATGGTGCCAATGCCACAGGACGAGCGTTTACCGGTGATTTTGCCGGCAAATTGCTCTACCAAACGTTATACAAATTTGGTTATGCCAACAAGCCAACGGCAACAGCCCTTAACGATGGTCTCGAATTGGGGAACTGCCGTATTACCAATGCGGTAAAATGCCTGCCACCTGCCAATAAGCCGGTGGCTGCTGAAGTCAACAACTGCAACACTTTCCTGTCTGCCGAACTGGCTGGGTTGCCCACAGGTGCAGTTATTTTAGCCCTGGGACGCATTGCCCATGATGCTGTTTTGTGTGCCTATGTACTGCGCAAAAAACTCTACCCGTTTGGCCATAATGCCATGCATCATCTACCCGGAGGTATTGTTCTGGTAGACAGCTATCATTGCAGCCGCTACAACACTCAGACCCGACGCCTGACCCCGGCCATGTTCGAAGCTGTGTTTGAACGTATTCACACATTGCTCTACGGTTGCTCTATCGGCATTTCAGAGGGCGATAAACCCATATTCCCGAGATCAAAAAGAGGATTAAATGATGACACGTAACCATCTTTTTGAGAATAATTCTGTGTGGGTACGCTCGATCAAAGACGAGGATCCGGAATTTCTCAAGCAGCTGTCAAAATAACAGACTCCTGAATATCTTCGCATCGGCTGCTCAGATAGCCGTGCCCCTGCGAGTCAGATCATTAATTTGCAACCAGGTGAATTATTCGTGCGTCGCAATATCGTAAATATTGTGGTGCATACGGATTTACATTGCCTTTCTGGCATTCAATATGCACGTGAGGTTCTTGAATTAAAACATATTATTGTCTGTGGTCACTATAAATGTGGTGGCGTTAAAGAGCGCTGGAAGATCGAGAACACGGGCTTATCGACAATTGGCTGCACCATGTCAAGGATGTAATTCGCTTTAATGCAGAAAGTCTTGAAGAACTCGATTACAATCTGCAGTTCGATTTGATGTATGAGCTAAACGTGAAAGAACAAGTTACCAATGTATGCAATACTACATTTGTCCACAACGCATTCAGGCAGGAAAAAGAACTTTCTGTCCATGGTTGGATCTATAGTATGGAAAGTTGCAGGCTCAAAGATCCAGACTGTTGTGCTACATCACGTGGTGTATAAACCCATTGCGGGGGAAGTTGCCGGAAGGCCTGCAAAGAACTGGTAACCAAATAAGGAAACAAGATTAAAGTGAATGAAGAGAAACAAAATATTGCATTGTTTATCGATGTAGATAATGCACCTGCCGGGAAATTTGAATTCATACTGACAGAAGTTGCTAAATACGGTGTGGTTACGATTAGGCGGGCCTATGGAAACTGGAAAAACCAAACACTGAAGCCTTGGGAAGATATTTTGCATGAATACGCAATTCAACCAATCCAGCAGTTCGATATGGTTAAAGGAAAAAATGCTTCTGATATTGCACTGGTGATTGATGCAATGGATGTCATGTACACGAAAAATATTGATGTCATGTGTTTTATATCATCGGATTGTGACTTTACACCAATGGTGACACGGGCGCTGGCTGAAGGAAAAGTGGTGTTTGGATTTGGTGAGAGAAAGGCGCCAAAGCCCTTCGTGAATGCCTGTTCCAGGTTCTTGTATCTCGATGATGAGATCAAGCAAAACGGGAGTGCGGATCCAAAACCAAAGAACATCAAATCAGATACCAAACTGATCGATCTATTGCGGCAGGCAATCAATGCTACCGAAGACGAGAACGGCTGGGCTAGCCTGGGAGCAGTGGGTTCCCATATATCAAACAAGACATCCTTTGATACTCGTAACTATGGGTTTAAGAACCTGAGCAGTCTGTTTAAAGCGATTGATTTATTTGAACTCAAACGCGGGCCTGATAAGGGTTATCTGGTACGTGATGTGCGCAAAAAGAAATCCACTTAATGTAGGGTACAGCCGCCGGAAAATTGTCATTATATTGCCTGTGAGTGCCACCCTGGTATGGCGGTTTATAGATCATTGTA
>CAYQAP010000068.1:0-12056 GCA_964415515.1 uncultured Gammaproteobacteria bacterium
ACTTATCAGGTACTTTCAATGTGGAGGAAGATGGTAGACTTGAAGGCAAGAATAATGACGACATGAGAGCACCGGAATGCTGGTTAAAGCAACATTGAGGGGAGGGTATCTATGGGCTCTACCCGGACTGATCACTGTGCTGATCAGCGGCTGTCAGGCCTTGCTTGCACAGGAAAAACCGGTCGAAATTCAACGCCTCGGTGTGTTGGCGATACCACAGCAGTCAGCTTGTGTTGAGGAGAAGGCAAGCTGTGCCAGGCATTACAAGCTGTATCAGCAGGATATGCGTCACTGGATCGATCTGACTGGGCGGGTCGATAGCCGCCTTGAGCATTACCTGATCAAGGTTACCGGGCGCTGGGTCGATCCTGGCCATCGACTGCTGCAGGTGACCGCTGCCAAACCGTGGTCCACCATGCCCTATCATCGGTTTTTGGTCGCTGCTGCGGACCGTTACACGGCATCGCAATTCCCTTGCCGTCTGGCCTGGGACAAGAGTTTTCGCTGGAAGATTGAGCAGGGTCAACCACAGTTTATGGTGCGATTGGCCCGTGATCCGGGCGCACAGAACAGCCCACGGCTGGTGCTGCGATATAATGCACTTACACAACAATTACTCGGCGCAGACCAGGTCAATTGGGCGATGCCCTTGTGTGCAACAAAAGCCGGTTGACAGTGGCAAACTACCGGCAGGCTGTCTATGATTGGGTGCAGAGGATCCCCTCGGGTCGTGTGGCAACGTATGGTCAGATCGCGGTGCTTGCAGGGTGCACAGCCAGGCAGGTGGGTTTTGCGTTGTCGCAATTGCCTGATGATACGAGCGTACCCTGGCATCGAATTATCAATCATGCGGGCAGGATCAGCTGTCGCGCGGATGGGTCGCCTTCGGCAAGGCAACGGGAAAATCTGGCCCTGGAGTCCGTCGACATTGGGCTCACTGGCAAGATCGATCTCGATCGCTATGCCCTGTTGCCGCTGGATGCACAGACACTGCTTGATGTGGCTCGGGTCGGATTGCCAAGGAGGCAGTCCGAGAATAGGGGTCGTTAGGGGAAGCCATTTTGAGGCCGTTTTTTCGGACAGCCTACAGGGGGCTGTATGCATGTATAGTGGGTTTTATGGGGCAGTGAAGACAACACGGGATGCATTGTTTATGCGTAGAAAGAGACGAATACTATTGATATCCCTGCTGGTATTTATTTCCGGATCAGCCCAGGCGGTGGTGCGTGATATTGTGCTGATGGCGCTGACTACAGGCAAGGCGATTGTTTTGATCGACAACCAGCGGGTCATCCTGCGACAAGGGCAGCCGACCACATTTGGCTTGAGGCTGATCGAGGCCAATTCACAGCGCGCTATTATTGAGGTTGACGGCCATCAGGAGCGCTTTGAGCCGGGCATGGTCACCCGGCCAATCCGATTGCAGGAACCGCCGGTGACGGTACAGGCGAGTGCCACGGTATGGGCGGATTCAACCGGGTTTTTTATTACCGAAGGCAGTATTAATGATCGAGTTGTGCGGTTTTTGGTCGATACCGGCTCGAATCATGTTGCCCTGTCGTCGGTAATGGCTGCGCAACTGCAGCTTGATTTAGCTAACGGACGGCCCGGCATTGCGCAAACCGCCAGTGGCCAAACCCGCATGACGTTGATTACGCTCGATTCCGTTACCGTGGGAACGATTCGACTCAATAACGTCAAGGCCGCGGTACTGCGGGGCGACTATCCGGTCATCCCATTGCTGGGGGCTTCTTTTTTGGGTCGATTGCAGATGGTCCAGTCAGGAGATCGTATGGAACTGCTGCAAAAATGATAGATGGTGAGCTGCACCAGCCGCAGTCCTGGCCTGGCTGGCGCCCATAGTATTCGCATGCTTTGGCGGGTGCTGACCGGGCTTAGCGGATTGGTTTGCCGGATACTTTGTGGTGCTGAATCATGGCGTAGGCGGAGTGGTTGTGGATGGATTCGAAATTTTCTGACTCCACGGTGTAGGCATCAATCCGCGGGTCCTGGTTTAGTACAGTAGCAATATCTCTGACCATGTCCTCGACAAACTTTGGGTTCAGATAGGCGCGCTCTGTTACATATTTTTCATCCGGGCGCTTAAGCAGTCCGAACAATTCGCAGCTGCCCTGTTTTTCAATCATCTCGATCAGTTCTTCGATCCATAAAAAGGCGTTGGTGGTTACCGAGACGGTGACGTGTGAGCGTTGATTATGGGCCCCGAAACGAGAGATTTCTTTGGAGCAGGGGCACAGACTGGTGACCGGTACCTGCACCTTGATAATGGTCTTGTGCTGGCCTCCGCTCTGTTCGCCAATCAGGGTCACTGCATAATCCATCAGGCTGGTAACCGCGGTCACCGGCGCTGTTTTGCTGATGAAATAAGGAAACCTCATTTCAATGTGGCCGGTTTCCGCTTCCAGGCGGTCGGTCATTTCCCTGACCATGGCCTTGAAGGAAGTCACCGAGATTTCCTCTTCGTTGTGATTCAAAATCTCGACAAAACGAGACATATGAGTGCCTTTGAAATTGTGTGGCAAACTGACGTACATATTAAACACCGCGATGGTGTGTTGCTCCCCTTTGCTGCGATCCTTGACCTTGACCGGATGACGGACTTCCTTGACCCCGACTTTGTCGATCGCAATCTGGCGGTTGTCAGGGCGGCCCTGAACATCATCGATCAAATCAGCGGATGTGGATTCTGCAGATGGCATGGCGTACTCCGGAGTTGAGGCAGAGGGGGCAGTCGGATTGTACTCGAGCGAAGTTTATGCAGACTCCGTCAAGTTGGCAAGAGGGCTGCCCAATGTGGTACGAATGTTCTGTTCAATACCCTCGGCATCAAGCCCGAGCAAAGCCAGTTGCTCGGCCTGTGTGCCTTGTTCGATATAGCGATCCGGCAGGCCTAGATTGAGAACGTTTGCCGGACTGCCAAGAGTCACCAGATAGTCATTTACCGCCGAACCGGCTCCTCCTATCAGAGTGTTTTCTTCAATTGTCACCAGTAGCTCATGTTCTGCTGCCAGTGTGGCGATCAGGGTTTCGTCCAGTGGTTTGACAAATCGCATGTTGGCGACGGTGGCGCCGAGTTTTTCTGCAGCGAACAGCGCGGGCGTCAGCATGCTACCGAAGGCCAGTATGGCGGTGTGTTGGCCACGACGACGAATTTCGGCCTTGCCGAAAGGAATTTCCTGCATCTCATTACTGACCGTGATGCCCGGACCGGTGCCACGTGGGTAGCGCACTGCGGAGATGCCGGGCTGCAAATAGGCGGAATAGAGCATATGTCGGCATTCATTCTCATCAGATGGGGCATAAATTGACACATTGGGCAGGCAGCGCAGAAAACTATAATCAAAAACTCCTGCGTGGGTGAATCCATCCGCACCAACCAGCCCGGCCCGGTCGATCGCCAGCATCACATCCAGATTCTGAATGCTTAGGTCATGAATCAGCTGATCGTAGGCACGTTGCAGAAAGGTGGAATAAATCGCGACCACCGGTTTAAGACCCTCACAGGCGAGTCCGCCGGCAAAGGTCAGGGCATGTTGTTCCGCGATACCTACATCAAAAAAACGGTCGGGATATTGTTGGGAAAACTCAATCATCCCCGATCCTTCGCCCATGGCAGGCGTGATGGCGATCAGTTTCGGATCGCTTGCGGCCATATCACAAAGCCAGTCGCCGAAAACCCGGGTATAGGTGGTGCGACCGGAATGAATGCCGGCCGTGCCCGTTTCCGGATTGAAAGGGGAAACCCCATGGTAGGCGCTGGGGTTCCTTTCTGCGGGCTTATAGCCTTTGCCCTTGCGGGTGATCACGTGCAGGAATCGTGGGCCTTTCATGGCCTTCATGTTTTCCAGGGTGGGTAGTAAAGCGGATAGATTGTGGCCGTCAATAGGGCCGATATAGTTGAAACCCATTTCCTCAAACAGGGTGCTGGGCATAATCATGCCCTTCATATGCTCCTCCCAACGTTGTGCCAGGCGGCGTATCGGTGGTAGTGTCGAGAGCACTGTTTTGCTGCCATCACGGACGCTGGTGTAGGCTTTGCCAGACAGAACCCGGGCCAGATAGCTGGAAATAGCGCCGACATTGTTCGAAATCGACATGTCATTGTCATTCAGGATGACCAGCAGATTGGCATCCATAGCACCTGCGTTATTGAGTGCTTCATAGGCCATGCCGGCAGTCAGTGCACCGTCTCCAATCACTGCGACAATCTGCCGCTCGGAGTGATTTTTGGCGGCGGCAACCGCCATCCCCAGTGCCGCACTGATCGAAGTGCTGGAATGGCCGGCACCAAAGGCATCGTATTGGCTTTCAGCGCGTTTCAAAAAACCTGAAATACCGTGTAGCTGTCGCAGTGATGCCATTTGCTCACGGCGCCCGGTCAGGATCTTGTGGGGATAAGCCTGGTGGCCGATGTCCCAGACCAGACGATCTTCCGGGGTGTTGAATACATAGTGCAGGGCGATGGTGAGTTCCACCGTACCCAGACCGGCCGCCAGATGACCACCGGTATGGGAAACGGTCTGAATCAGGTAATGGCGCAACTCTTGGGCCAGATCCGCTAATGCCTGTTCGGGAAGCAGGCGCAGATCCTCGGGTGAATCAATGTTTTCCAGTACGCTTGGGGATGTCATGGCCAATGTAATCGTCGTTGTGGCACTGCGAACACCAGAAATAGCTGTTATTTCCAGCAGTGCAGGAGGCAGGAGTCTAGCTGGAGCGATCAACCATAAGATCAGCCAAAGCCGACAGCCGCCATGTATTATCGCTCAATCCATCCAGACATTCGAGGTCATCCAGACATTCAAGGGCAAATTGATGCAGTTCCTTTGCTTTCTGCCGAGCTCGATCAAGGCCGAGCAGGGTAACATAGGTGGCCTTGTGGCGATCCACATCCGAGCCTCCACTTTTGCCCATGGTTTCGGTGTTGCCAGTAGCATCCAGAATATCATCAACCACTTGAAAAGCGAGGCCAATCGCCGCTGAAAACCGGTCCAGTATGGCCAGCTGTGGTGCTTCGACAGAGCCTGCCGCCAGGGCCCCGAGTTTGACCGAGGCCTGGATCAGGGCGCCGGTCTTGAGGCGGTGTATGCGCTGCAGGGTTTGCAGGCTGGGCGTGGTTCCGGTGGCTGCGATATCCAGCGTCTGACCACCAGCCATGCCGGATTCGCCCGAGGCGATGGCCAGGCTGTGGATCATTCGACAGCGTAGTTCACTGTCGCAGGGATTGCTTTGTTCGTCCGCAAGCAGTTCAAATGCCAGGGTGTTCAAAGCATCACCAGCCAGTATGGCGACAGCCTCATCGAACGCCTTGTGACAGCTGGGTTGACCACGACGCAGGTTATCATCATCCATGGCTGGCAGGTCGTCGTGGATCAGGGAATATGCGTGAATACATTCGACCGCACAGGCCGCCGCGTCCAGCTTTGCCAGAGCAGCGCCGAAGGTTTCACCGGTTCCATAGACCAGTGCTGCGCGCAATCGTTTGCCACCATTGAGGCTGGCATAACGCATGGCTTCACGAAGCTTGGGGGCTTGTGAGGGTGAGTTTGGCAGTCGAATTTCAAGTTGCTGCAGCAGCCGCTGCTGATAGCTTGCAAGATAAAATCCACGGTGCTGTTTGCGGGCAGCCTGGGCTTGGTTCATGCTGGCTTGTCTCTCTCTTTCGCTGCTGCCGGATCCATCTCTTCTACCAGCAATTCTCCTTGCTGTTGCATCACCTTCTCGATCCGTTGCGCGGCCGTCGAAAGGGCCTGTTCACAATTTTTTACCAGAGCCATCCCTTGCTCGAAGTCCGCTACGGCATTTTCCAGTGGTTGCTGACCCTGTTCCATGCGCTCCACCAGTATCCTCAGCTCTTCCAGAGCCGCTTCGAATTGTTTCGGAGAGTTCGGTGTGGGTGATTTTGTCATGTTGATTTAGGGACGGTTGCAGAAACATTCAGTGTGCGATTCACATCAGTGTACACTGCAAATAATTAACTAACAGCAATTGACAGAAAATTTTCTTTAATTTAGAATCAGTCTAAGCTTAAAAAATCTGTTGACAGGCACTTTGTGATTACGGGTCGCCAGGCTCAACATTGCCGGGGGGTTGTTGTTTCGACATTCTCTGGAGTAATGTCGGGTTACGCAACAGGTTTGTTGAAGCGCTGTTTTTTTTCGTTTTTTTAATAGCAAACATCAGCTATCAATCACTGGAGATATGTTATGGATTTACAAGGCAGCAAAACCGAACAAAATTTGAAGGATGCCTTCGCTGGCGAGTCCCAGGCCAACCGACGTTACCTGTATTTCGCCCAGAAAGCAGATGTCGAAGGCTATAATGATGTCGCGACCGTATTTCGGTCCACCGCAGAAGGCGAAACCGGTCATGCCCATGGTCACCTGGAGTATCTGGAAGTCGTTGGTGACCCGGCCACTGGATTGCCGATCGGGGCCACGGACAACAATCTTAAAGCTGCCATCGCTGGCGAAACCCACGAGTACACCGATATGTATCCGGGTATGGCGAAATCGGCCCGCGAAGAGGGTTTTGACGAAATTGCCGACTGGTTTGAAACCCTGGGCAAGGCCGAGCGCTCGCATGCCAATCGATTCCAGAAGGCGTTGGACAGTCTGGATAACTAAGCAGCGACCGCAACGACAGGCCGGTTTGGCACCGGCCTGTTTTTCAGGACTTCTCGTATGCACAAAACATCTGCACAAGAAGGTAGCCTGCAGGCCCCGACGCGCCACCCCCTGGACTGGCAAAGCGAAGATTTTTATGATGAATCAGCGCTTTTCAGCGAGCTCGAGCGGGTCTACGACATCTGTCACGGCTGTCGGCGCTGTTTTAATCTCTGCAATGCTTTCCCGCTGTTGTTCGATGCTATCGATGAATCAGAGAGCATGGAACTAGATGGTGTGCCACATCCCGTGTATTGGGATGTGGTCGATCAGTGCTATTTGTGTGATATGTGTTATCTGACCAAATGCCCTTATGTGCCGCCACATGAATGGAATGTCGATTTTCCGCATCTTATGCTGCGCGCCAAGGCCATTAAATTTCGTCAGGGCAAGACTCGTTTGCGTGATCGCCTGATCACCAGCACCGATGCTCTGGGCAAACTGGCCGGAATCCCGGTTGTGGTGAATGTGGTCAATGCCAGCAACCACAGTCGTCTGGGGCGCAAGGTCCTGCAAAAGACACTCGGGATTCACCCGGACGCCCATCTGCCCGATTACCACAGCCGCAAGCTGAGTGCCCGATTGGTCAATGACAGTGACACCACTGCCATAGCGGCCGGCCGTACCCAGGGCAAGGTGGCGTTGTTCGGTACCTGCTACGGCAATTACAATGAGCCACAGCTCGGTGAGGATCTGGCGGCAGTTTTGCGACACAATAAGATTCCAAATCGTTTGGTGACGCCGACACAGTGTTGCGGCATGCCAAAAATGGAGCTTGGTAATCTTGCGGCCGTGGCACGGGCCATGGCCGCCAATATTCCGGTACTGGTAGCACTGGTTAACCAGGGTTGGGACTTAATGGCGCTGGTGCCATCCTGTGTATTGATGTTCAAGCAGGAACTGCCGCTTTTGTTTCCCGACGATGAACAGGTACAAAAAGTCGCTAAGGCGATGTTCGACCCTTTCGAGTATCTGGCCTTGCGGCACCGATACCAGTTGTTGAATACCGAATTCAAACAGTCTTTGGGCAAGGTGGCCTATCATGTCGCCTGTCATCAGCGGGTGCAGAATATCGGACCACGTACCCGGCAGATCCTGGAGTTGATTCCAGGTACCGAAGTGACCACAATCGAACGCTGTTCCGGTCATGATGGGACCTATGCGGTCAAACAGGAGTGCTTTGCAACGGCCAAAAAGATTTGCCGGCCGGTGCTAAGTCGCATCGGTCAGGCCGATGTCTATGGCAGCGATTGCGCTGTAGCCGGTTGGCATATCGCCAATGTCAAGGGTGATGGTTCTCGTCCCCTGCATCCCTTGTCGATGTTGCGGCAAGCGTATGCAATCTGACTGGCTGCCAAGTCGGGCCACCGGCTATTTATTGAGGATTAATGGAACACGATGAAACCATTACAACGCCGTGATTTGTTGTCGTTGGAACAATACAGCGAGCAACGGCAGGCATTCCGACAACAGGTGATGGCCCACAAGAAAAACCGGGTCGTATATCTTGGGAACCACGTGGGCCTGTATTTTGAGGATCGTCTGACCATGCAGTACCAGGTTCAGGAAATGCTGCGGGCCGAAAAGATTTTTGATGGGGCAGGGATTGAAGAAGAACTCGCTGTTTATAACCCGCTGATTCCCGATGGTGGCAATCTGAAGGCGACCTTGATGCTTGAATACACCGATGTGGGCGAACGCCAGCAGATGTTGACCCGCTTGGTTGGCATTGAAACCCGGGTCTGGATTCAGGTGGATGAATTCGCTAAAGTCTGGCCGGTTGCTGACGAAGACCTGGAACGGGCTGATTCCACGAAAACCTCAGCCGTGCATTTTTTACGCTATGAATTCAGTGCCGCCATGATAGCCGCCGCACAAGCCGGAGCCAGACTGAGCGCGGGTGTGGAGGATGCGGAATATTGCACCGAAACCGTACTGACACCTGCAGTCTGCCAGGCGCTGGTGGCAGATTTTGCAGTGGTTTCTCCCACCTGAGGTGATTAGGGCATGCTCCAGACAGGGTTTCGTTTTTCGATAAAGGCATCGATTCCTTCGGCCGCATCCGGGTCCATCATGTTGCAGGCCATAGTGGCGCTGGCATCCTGGTAGGCGGCGCTGATCCCGGCTTCCAGCTGCCGATAGAACAGCTGCTTGCCGGCTCGGATTGCTGCGGGTGGTTTGGCAGCGATTTTATGTGCCAGGTCCAGAACCGTGGCATCCAGGTCTTCCGGCCGCGCAACTCGATTGATCAGACCCCAGCTGGCTGCGGTCTGGGCATCAATAAAGTCGCCGGTCAAAAGCATTTCCAGAGCCCGTTTTCGTGGTATGTTGCGGCTCAAGGCAACCCCGGGTGTGGCACAGAACAGTCCGGCCTTGATCCCGGAAACAGCAAAACGTGCTTCACTGGAAGCCACCGCCAGGTCAGCCGTAGCAACCAGCTGACAGCCGGCAGCGGTCGCAATGCCCTGCACCTTGGCGATGACCGGCTGCGGCAATTGCAGCAGTTGCAGCATCAGCCGACTGCAGCGTTCGAACAGGGTTTCGTAGTAGCTCTGGCGGTATTGGCGGCGCATTTGTTTGAGATCGTGGCCGGGACAGAAGGCTTTGCCGGCACCGGCTAGGAGTACCACCCTGACCGAGGAGTCGGCGGCCAGGGCGGTCAGTTCCTGGTCGAGAGCGTCGAGCATTTCTTCGGATAGTGCGTTGTACTGACGGGGGCGGTTCATCGTCAGCTCGGTGATCCCGGCGGCATCTTGGCGTAGCACCAGAGGTTCCGTGGTTATCGCAATATGGGTCATTTTTACCCTCTGTAAGTGGTGTGATTTCTGGCTGATATTGTGCTTGTTTCACGATCATCGCGCAAGGTTTGTGAAAGCAGCTTGATGCGACAGGACATTGTTTATGCACAGAGCAGAGATTTTCTCAAAAAAAGATCAAATCAGTCGATATTCCATGTTTGCAGGTGAAGGCAGGTAGAATTGGCCCTATTCTGGCGTGTTCTCAAAGGGTTATAAGGTTTTTGGGCGGGTTGGTACTGCTTGATTATGGGAAATCGGGTGTTATACTTCCTGAACCCGGAGCGCATCGTGGTCGTGGCAGATATTGTTGAAGCCGTGGCCAGTCATCGCCCTTGCCGGGCCTCACTGGGTATAGAATTCGCACTGAATGAGATGAGAGCCGAAAAGGGCAAAGCATTGGATGCTGATGATTCCAGCCTGCAGCAGTTCACGAATAATGGGTCAGTTATGAATGAGGACACCCCCGACTACCCACATGATTAATGTCATTCTCCTTGGTTCCTCCCTATTCCTTCTGGAACTGCTTATTATGTTGGCAATGGAGTATCTGCACGTGCCAGAGGCGTTGATTTGGCAACGAACATTGTGGGATGCCACCAGCGTGTCCCTGATTTCGGTCTCCGCCCTCTCTTATTGGCTACATCTAAGCAAGAATATCTCGAGATCACAGAATGATGTTGCTGTTGCTGTTGCAAAGTCAGCTACCATTATTTTTTCTATAGAAGGCGCATTGATGCTGCTGCTAGGGCTTGTTCCCATTAGCATGTCACATCGGCAAAAAGACCTGCTCGATGCTCTGCTCTTTGCCACCATTGCAGCGCCAGCTATACGCTATTGGGTCATCAAGCCATTCATGGATAAAGAGTGCAATCCCAGCTCCTCCATGTCTATTCGCTCAAGTATCGCGCTTACTATTGTAATCAGCTTCTCGGTTTTCCTTTTTGATATCTCACTCCCGCTGGGTGTCGCAGCCGGTGTTCCATATATTGCATTGGTACTGGTTGGCCTGTGGTTCCCGCAACGCAATGCAGCCATTATCCTGGCCCTGATAGGTACGACTCTGACGATATTTGGCTACTATCTCTCTGAATCTATGGGTATTGATTGGATGGTTTTAATGAATAGAGGCCTTGCCCTGTTTTCCATCTGGATTACGGCAATTCTTGTGACAAGTCAGAAACTGGATACGGCGGAGTTGAAGCTCCTCCATTCCATCGCAGAGAGTACGAGTGAAAATCTGGAGTCAGATGAAGTGTTGCGACGAGGGCTGGCAGAAATTTGCCGATACACCGAATGGCCTATTGGCCATGCCTACCTTCCGGCAGCTGATTTACAGGATCGGCTCATCTCCTCTGATATATGGTATATCGAAGATTCCGAGGTATTTGAACCTTTTGTTCATGCAACGGCGGGTCTTGATGCTACGCAAGGAATTGGTTTGCCCGGACGCGTATTAGACAGCTCTGAAGGAATCTGGATTAACTGCCTGACAAGTGAACTGGATCCTTTCAGATCAAAGGCAGCAATGGCTGTTGGCATTAAGGGCGGCTGTGCAGTACCAGTATTCGCAGGGAGAGAAGTTGCTGCTGTGATGGAGTTCTTTTCCAGCAAGACAGAACATCCAGATGCAAAGATGATGAAATTACTGAACGATATAGGCCATCAACTTGGCCGTGTGTTTGAACGGAAAAAGGCAGAACAGCAACTCAGTCATATGGTCAGCCATGATACCTTGACTGGCCTCCCCAACTTGAGCCTTGGCAGGGATAGGCTTTCCGGAGCCATTGCAATGGCCCGACGAAGCGATGCCAAAGCCGCGCTAATGTTTATTGACCTCGATGACTTTAAGTTGATTAACGACACATTAGGTCACGATGGTGGCGACCAATTGCTCAAAGAGGTTAGTGCACGACTTGGTTCCTGTATACGCGAAGTCGATACTGTGGCTCGGATCGGCGGTGATGAGTTCATCATCGTTTTAACCAATATCGATAGTAACGAAGGTATAGAACGAGTAGCACAAAAGATAGTAGGTACGGTGCATGAACCATTCAGGCTGCAAGAACAAAACGCAAGCGTCGGGGTCAGTATCGGGATCGCGATATATCCTGAGCATGGGGAAGCGCCTGAAGTGCTCCTGAAAAGAGCAGATGAAGCCATGTACGCCATCAAAGCAAAAGGAAAAAACAATTACGCATTTGCCTCAGGGTAAGTCATCATCTTGGTAACTGTCATGTTTATTATGGCTGTTTTTCGGTTGTACTGCATGGAATTTGTTTAAGATTCATGGTCCCGACAGTGCATTATGATACTGACAACGGACGGACTATTAGTTAATAAATTCAGCCACTTCTAAGCCACTTCAACAGCTTTTTGGATTGCGTGCCTGGTGCTTGTCAATTCAGCATAAATGCCTTGACAATGTCAGGTGACACTCAGTTTAAGAGCGCCAAGGTATGTGTGAAGACAGGCGACCTCCGCGCGTAATTTAGCTGATTTTAGCCGTAAAAATAATCTGTAAATCAGTACGGTTTCCTTTGAGGGCTACAATGTTCGGGATGAGACCTATGTA
>CAYQAP010000069.1:0-11966 GCA_964415515.1 uncultured Gammaproteobacteria bacterium
TGCCCCGAGTTTTTTTCTTGTTCGATAGCCGATGCTTGGGTTTTACGACTTTTTGTCGGGTTTCATCGAGTTGTTGGTACGGATAACCGTCCACTTCTGGCTGGAGCGGATCCCTTGGTGACGGAGATAGTCTGTGACACCAGGGCCACTGGCATTTTGTGCGGCAAACTGTTCAAGCTAATAACCACGGGTTGTGCGTTTTCTTTTCATCCATAGCATCCATTTCTGTGAACCTGGACGTATGCTGACAGAAACTCAAAAGTAAAAACAGGGTAGGTGTTTTGCAGCGGATACGATGAATTACGCAAGCTTTTGAACGACGAAAGATTAATAAATCAGCTATAGCCGGAAAGGGTCATCAGCATGTATTCTTGAATGCCTCTCCATTACTGGTTAAAATGATCCGGCATTGCTTGTGAGCATAGATGTCAGGGTTGAAGATATGCGGATAGATAAAACTTTGGGGAAATCGACAGTTTCACTGAATCCCGATCAATCTCGTCAGACCGTTCAGGCGGTGGTTGAGACCGCACCCGAGGTGCGTCATCGCCCGGTTATTATTGGTCGGCGGCGGCAGATTCAGTCAAGTCCAGATAAAGATCGGCGTGGGCATGCCGGTGACCGGAGGCGGCGAAAACAACGTAGTGTAGATCAGCCCGTATTGTTGGATACGAGAAGCCGTCATGATCGACGGCAGCAATTACGGCGAGCCACACTTTCGAATACGGAAGCACAAAACCTGCGGCAGGCAGGCTCTACTAAAGATGCAGTCACTCAGACAGCACGTGGGATTGATACCACGGCCTGATATCTATTTGTTAAATGGCTATAAAAGGTGTGGTGTTCTTCAGGAGATTGTTTAGCCAGACCAGGCAGGACTGTCATCAATAACATCGATTATTCTGGTTTTTTCCGCAATTAGTCTGCGCTATATGTTGGAGCTGAATCGCTCTGTAATCATTTTCCAGATGATGAGTATTGACGATTGGATTGACCATGGGACCTATAGAATTATCCGAGCTTTTTCGAAAGCACAAGGTTGAAGCAAAGCTACTGTCCTGGCTTGGTGATGACCGCATAATAGAGTCGTTTCTGCCTCCAGAAAAAGCGGTCCCTGGTAGTCTGGTTTTTGCTTCAAGTGCGGCCCAGGTTGTGCTGAGCATTGCCGCAAAACCATCCGTCGTAGTCACCAATGAGCAATTAAGTAGCAATATCGATTTGCAGCATTGTTCTGTGTTGCTGGCCGAGGATGTTCCTCTGGCCCATGCGATCTTGCGGCAGCATTATCATGATCGGAATGTCAGAAATACCCTGGAGTGGGGGCGAATCCACCCGTCTGCTGTGATTCATGCGACGGCCTTGATTCCCAAGGATGTGGTTGTTGGCCCCGGTTGTGTGATTGGAAAAAATGTGTGTATCGGTCGCCGCAGTGTAATAATGGCTGGCGTAGTCATTGAGTTCGATGCTGTGTTAGGGGATGATTGTGTGTTGCATCCGCGTGTTGTTCTGGGCTATAACTGTACACTTGGTAAACGGGTCATCATTAAATCAGGCGCCATTATCGGCGCAGAAGGCTATGGTTTTTCCTGTGATGAAAAGGGCAGAAATCATCGAATTCCACAAATGGGAAAGGTGGTAATAGGTGATGATGTTGTAATCGGTGCAAATTGCACGATTGATCGTGCAACGTATGAGAAAACCTCTATCGGAAATGGGTGCAAGTTGGATGCACTTTGTCATATTGCCCACAACGTCAGTTTGGGCGAGGACTGTATGCTGGTTGCTCAAACTGGAATAGCAGGGTCTTGTGTGGTTGGCGATCGCGTGCTTTGCAGTGGCCAGACTGGATTTTTGGATCACAAGCATGTGGTGTCCGATTCGGTGCTGGTGTTGCGCTGTGGAGTGACGGAAGATATTAGGGATCCCGGTATGTATGCAGGCACTCCTGCCCAACCGTTCAGGGAATACAAACGCAATATAGTGGCTGCCAAGCACCTGGCACAATTGCGTCAGGAAGTTAAATCCCTGCAGAGAAAAATCAGCGCACTCCTGCCCGAGGATTCCACTTGAGGGTTGTTGGCACTAACTTGCCCCAACAACATATTCGGTTTTCTCAGCGGCTTATTACTGGCCTTGCGATGGTGGTCATGCGTCTTATTTACAGTACCTGCCGAGTCGTCTGGCTTTGGGATGGGGAGCTGAAAAAAATACAGCTGTCTGGGACCCATTGGATATTTAGTACTTGGCACAATAATGCCTTGACCGGGGTGTGGGTTGCACGCAACAGAAAACTTGGAATGCTGGTCAGTACCAGTAGTGATGGGGAAATGCTGGCTACTGTCATCAACCATTTTGGTAATTGCCCGATTCGTGGATCCAGTTCGCATGGTGGAGCCAAGGGATTACGGGAAGTATTGCGTTTTCTTCACCACGACCCGGTAGTATTTACCCCCGATGGGCCCAGAGGGCCTTTTTATCAGGTTCAACCTGGAGTGGTTGTGGCTGCGAAGCTTTCCAGGTTACCGATTATCCCCATACATTTTGAAGCTACCCGGCAATGGACCTTTACTAAAGCCTGGGACCAACAAAAAATGGCGAAACCATTCTCGACAATATTTATCGGCCTAGGTGATGCCATAGTTATTCCTGACCAAGCAGATACTGAAGCCATAAAATCATACCAAGTTCAACTTCAGAAGGCGATGCTCACACTGGTACAAAAGACACGTAGCGTGGCTGACTCCCAGGTTGCTTGCAGCACTGCAGATACTCTCAAATAGTACGTGGGAGATCGGCTACTGTGGATAGGAATCAGTCAATTAATTCGTCGTGCCATCGAGTTGGTGATCCATTTCCAGTGCTGGTTGGGCTACGCAGGGTTTACCAACGACCTTTGCAGGAACTCCGGTTGCAGTACAATGTGGCGGTATATCGCTTAACACAACACTGCCAGAACCTATTTTCGCACCATCACCAATATGGACATCTCCAAGCACCTTGGCTCCCGCACCAATCAACACACCACTGCCAACGGTGGGGTGGCGTTGACCAGATTGTTTGCCTGTACCTCCCAAGGTCACTTCATGCAACATAGAGACATTGTCCCCGACAATCGTTGTTTCACCGATCACCAGGCCAGTTGCGTGGTCGACCATAATGCCAATGCCGATTCTGGCGGCGGGATGAATATCAACTGCCAGTACTTCGCTTACACGACTTTGTAAAAATAGCGCCAGACTGCGTCGATTGTGTTGCCACAGCCAGTGACCCGCACGATAGGATTGCACTGCGTTGTAACCCTTGAAATACAGTAGCGGGGTCAGAAACCGGTGACATGCCGGGTCTCGTTCTCGAACGGCACGCAAATCAGCGCGTACTGCAATGCCGATATAATGGTCTTCATAGAGGGCTTCATCAAAAAGTTCTCGCAACAAGATTGCAGGCAAAATCTGGGAGCCAAGTTTGGTAGCCAAATTAAAACTCAAGGCTTGTTCAAGGGTATCGTGTTTGAGGATGGCGGCATGCATGGAACTGGCCAGTAGAGGTTCTGAGCGCACCTCCTGCTCAGCTTCACGGCGGATTGTCTGCCAAATCTGGCCATCCGTCTTCTGTTGATTACCTGTTTCCCGCATTTCTGTACACTTGATTTGTTACTGTTGTGATCTATTCTAAAAGGTCTGACATGTCTATTGTATACATTACCGATATGCCAGGTGGAAGAAAATCATCTCCGAAACCTCTGCTTCCGAAGAAAAATGTGGAGTGGATATCGCGACAGTTGTATAGTGAGGTAAGACAGATATGGACTTTGGCGCAGGGCATAAATACCTGAAAGGGCATAAATACTCTACCCAACAGACGGTTTCAAGATGTCAGAAAGATTCCTGCGTGGATGATCATGTCTGAGTCGACTTCTTCAACAGCAGCGGAGCTGATATGTCCTGGGGTCAGGGAAATCCATAACAGTGTCTCCGAGAAGACCGATATACTGATTCGACAATGGCAGGAAGTTGAAGATGCACTGAAAATCCTCTCTTGTGATCTGGAAGCTGCGAATAGAGAACAAACGGGGCAGTTGCAATCCAAACTACAGACTGTAATGAAGCACTTTCTCGACATGCAAAGTCGCTTGCAGAACCAATGTAGAGCAATCACTTCTGCAGCTTCCAGAAAGCCTGTGGGTTGTTCTTATCGGCCGGGTGAGGATGGCAGGCGGGTGGCAATGCCAGAGGCTTTGCCAAGGGTTCTTCGATGGATTGATTTTTTACGTACGCTGAAACTTGAGGCCGATACCGCGCAGCGTTATGGTTCCGAATTGTCGATTGCATTTCTGAAGCTGCAGTATACGGACCCAGAAGTAGGCAGGGAGGGTGATGGTTCTGCAGGAATTGGAAAAACAGAATTAATCACTACCCTCCTGCCGACAATACGTCGATGCGATATCATTGGTCGGCTTTGTGCTGGGCAGTTCGTGCTGTTATTTCCCCATACGACATCGGAACAGGCGGTCATCGCGATTCATCGTTTCGAGCAACTGCTGCAGTGTGCGACCAAAAATGGGGATAATAAATTTGACAAACTACTTAAAATAAACTGTTCTTTTTCACTGACCGAATACCGGCCCGAGGAAACCCCGGTCAATACACTCAAACGCTTGGTCTCTAAAAACTCGTAGCAGTCAACACGTAAAGCAACAGCAAAGCTGTCGCTATTTTTTCTGGATCCAGAAGCAGCAGAGTGCTGAGAATCTGCTGAAGAAAAGCTGGTTTTTACAGGGACAAGCAATTGGCCCATTTCTGTTCTTTGACCAGTTCCAGATGAGTGGTTTATCCGAGTACCGCGTGGTAGATTTCCTGGCACTGCTCGTTGGCTGTCAGCAGCAGTTCGTTGAGGTTGATGTCGCTGGATAAACCCAGTTGTTTGTTAAGGTCCTCGGTATGCGGTGAAGAGCAGTGTGCAAGCTGCTGGGCCTGGTAAAGGAGTAAGGCGTCTTTCGGGTGGTTTTCGGCAAGCTGGGGCTTATGGTGGGTCGCCACCATTTCCTGCAGGTACGTTGGTAGTTTCCAATATTCGATCAACTCAGCACCCACTCTGGTGTGATCGAAGCCGAGAATTTTGGTCTCCATTTCGTGTTGTGGAAGCTGGCATCGCTTGGCTTCTACCAGAATCTTTTTTGCAACCTCGGGCAGGCGTATATAGATAATAAGGCAACCAATATCCAGCAGCAAGCCTGCAGTGAATAGAGTGCTTTTGGACTGCTGGCTGTAACGGGTACCGAGAATTCGTGCCAGAACAGCACAGCGGATACTGTCCTTCCAAAATTTGGTCATATTCATCAAATGCTGGGGCAAGTTATTGAAAATACTCACCACACTGACGGCCAAAACCATTGATTGCAGTTCCCGTAAGCCAACTACTGTGATGGCACGCGGTATTTGAGTGATCTGGGCTGAAAAACTGTAATAAACACTGTTTGCTATATGAAGCAGGCGCAATGCCAGAGCGGGATCAGATTCCAAGATTGTTGAAAAATCTTCAGCGGACGCAGTTGGATCCTGTAATTTCTCTGAAAAGCGCTGATAAATATCAGGTAAGGAAGGTATTGCTTTGCCCTTTCTGACCAAATCGATGGGATGTATATTCATGGACTGTTGTTGATTCCTGAGCAGAATGCGTTATCTCCAATTGGTATCGGCAGCAACAGAAAATCCTGCAGTGCCATAAAATACCTTGAGTCCCGGGTTGAGTACGCGTATGCTATATTGAGATGGTATCAGGATTGTTAGTTATTTCAATTGTATGAGGGGCGATTCTGACCTAAACTATCACTATATTTAATGCTGCGTGGTAATGGTGTTACTACAAGGGGCCTCGCGGCAGACTTCTACTGTACAGATGGGACGGGTGTATGTGAGCATTGCAGATATAACTTCAATTATTGCATAAAAATCATAGTATATCTAATTGAAAAGTTGATTTAATATTAGAAAATAACTTTTTTGGCAGAGCGGTTGGCCGGGGTGCCTGGCCTGTGTAGTGCAAGTTTGCTGAAACGAGTTGGAGGCAGGTAAATTGTGCTGAATGAACTTTCGTATGTGATTCCACCACTGCCTCAATATGTCGGCAGGGCCAGGATATTGATTGCCGATGAACGATATAGGGAGCGTAATAGCCTGTATTCCATCCTGCAGGACGCAGGATGCAGTCGGCTTTTTTTGGCAGGCAGTGAGGCCGAAATACTGAAATACCTGAGAGAGGGTTATCGGGCCCCACAGCAGCAAATGGATTTGTTGGTGTTGTCATCGACATTACCAGATACGGATGCAGCCCGGCTTTGTCGTCAGCTTGCCACCAGTGAGTTTCATAGTATTTCGATTGTCGTCCTCTCAACACGCCCCGAAGTCCAGGTAAGTGACCAAGTAGATCCTTTCGAAGAAGCAGGGGCACTGGATGTTTTACACCATCCACTGCGCGATGTGGAGGTAGTTCCACGCATCAATCTGGCGGTTCGCTATAGTCTGCTGATAAAAGAGCACACTCAAGTCGAGCAGGATCTCAGGGACAAGCTGGCGGTACAACGTCAGGTCTCATTGCGCAGAGATCATGCACTGAATTATGATAGCCTGACACAGCTCGCCAGCCGGCAGTATTTCGCTGCAGAATTGAAACAGTTTCTTGGCGCCTCAAGAAATCTCTATCGGACCGGTGCATTTCTCTATCTTGATATCAATAATTTCAAGGTGACAAATGATATCTGGGGGCATGAGAAAGGTAACGAGGTCTTGCAGGAAGTTGCTGCAACGCTGGTTCGCAAGATGGATGAAAAACACCTCATCGCTCGACTCGGTTCTGATGAGTTCGCGATTTTACTCAGGGAAGGGAACTGCCAGACAGCATTGGCAGTGGCCCGTGATATTTCTACCGCTGTGGAGCGCATTGTCATTGGTGGAAGTCATACCCAGATTGCTACTTCAGTTTGTATTGGTATTATCGACATCCATCCTGCAATGACCGCTACCAAGGTTAACGAGGTCTTTACCTGTGCGCACCAGGCTTGCCGGATAGCCAAATCTCGTGGTGGTGATCATATCTATCTGTATGATGTCAATGATCCCGAGCTGAAGAAAATGCGAGAGGTTGTGCAGGCGGTTTCAGTGGTTCGGCGAGGATTGAGAGAAAACTGGTTCCGACTTTTCCTGCAACCGATATCGAGAGCATCAGATCTGAAACTCTCTCATTTTGAAGTTTTGCTTCGACTCATGGACGATCAGGGCCGCAGTTACTCCCCAGAGCTTTTTATTCCCGCAGCCGAGCAGGCAGGCCTAATTTCCCAGGTCGACTACTGGGTAGTCGAGAATTCGTTTGATCTATTCGAGAAACTGTCCGTTTTTGATGATGACATAGGGATCAGTATTAATTTGTCTGCTGTCGGTATGCAGGAAGAAGATATTTACGGTTTAATCGAAGACAGGTTGTCACGTACGTTGATTGATCCTCAACGTGTAACGTTCGAGCTGACGGAGACGGCAGCTATCAAGGATGTGAAAAAAATCCGGGATACCATTAATCGCCTGCGTGGGCTTGGATGTCGTTTCGCGCTGGATGATTTTGGTTCTGGCTATTGTTCCTTTAATTATGTCAAGAATTTCCCTGTTGACTATTTGAAAATTGATGGTTTATTTATTCGCAATATCACGAATGATTATCTCGATCAAATCACCGTCAGAGCCATGGTTAAAATTGCGCACAGTCTTGGCAAGAAGGTAATCGCTGAATTTGTTGAGAGCGAAGAAATCATTACTTGCCTCAAAGATATGCATGTGGATTATTTGCAAGGTTACTGTCTGGGCAAGCCAGAGCCAGCCGAACGGGTTTTACAGCAACTTGCAGGCAGACATCAGCAACCAGTGACCCGGCTTGGGCCATTGTACAGTATCTAGGAGGCCAGCTCGAGAATAGAGAAGCATTGATCCGTATGGTGCACTTGCTTGCATGCGCTACATTAGTCCTGCGATTGAGCGCAGGACCATACCCAGCTAACGCCTGCTATTGGAAAAGCTCGTGGGACCCAAGGTAATGCGCAGTTGGTTTCGATGGCTAAATAGCCTTAGCCCGTCTCAGGCAGAGGAGGCTTGCGTTTCCAGATGCTATGGGTTGAGGAAATTGGTGTCTCTGCCGGTCTGAATAGCGATTCACCAAACTCGTCCTGGTATTTTTTCTCCAGTACTCGCGCAATCATTCGATATTCGGCTGCTTCAATTTTCAAGTTTTGTATCTGCTGGATAATTTCGGCTGATTTTTGATTGTTTTTGTCATTGGCTGCAGCCTTGGAAACAAGTCTAACTGGTCTTAGTGCTAACTGACTTGAATCAGGAATAAAACCCTGATTCAAATAACGGCTGATGCTTCGAACAGCCGGTTGATCCTGGAAATGCGCCACGATCTGGGTTGCCAGAGCATAGGTCGCTTTGCCTGATACGGAATAGGGCTGGGTCAGGATATAGGGTTGCTGGCGCTGGATGGAGTGCTGAATATGAGCATCCTGTACAATGTGGCCAAATTTCTTGACGTCAATATCGAGAAAGTGTCTAACAGCCCTGGAAAATCGTTGAAAGACCTCCTCTGCTTCATTACGATCTGCTCGATTGACCAATACGCCAGGCTGAATATTGTGCCGTGATTTGAGTACCCGCAATAGTGCAAAGGCATCTGTTAGGGATGTCGGTTCCGGTGAGATCACCAGAATCGGGCAATCAGCCGCATGTACAAATTGCTGGACGGTGTAATCGATCCCTGCGGCAGTGTCGATAATGAGATAATCAAAAAACAGTTCTATAGCCCGTAGATTAGCCAGCAAAAGCTGCCTTTTGTCAGCATCCAGCTGAGCCAGTTCGGCAACCCCAGAGGCACCGGGGATAATATACAGACCTCGGGGGCCACGATAGAGGATTTGCCGGATGCTTTTCTCCCCATTTAGTAGATGTTGCAGGGTGAACTTGGGATAATGGCCGAGCAGAATATTGGCATTGGCGAGGCCAGTGTCAGCATCGAACAAACAGACTTTGTGTCCACGCGTGGCCAGAGCGATGCCCAGATTCACGGCAATTGTGGTTTTTCCGACTCCACCCTTGCCACTCGTCAGGGCAATTACGTGAGCCGGTGATGTGGACATTTTGAGAGTGCTGATAATAAGCTTCCTGAAACTGTGGCACTATCCAAACAGTTTGGATAACTGGGTAAGCCCGGGTCGTATTGTTATGGCTAGGGTGTCTCTCGTCAAGTTGGCTTTGTCCTGTATGGCTTTTTCAGGCAATTGTTATGGGAAGAGCACCCGTCATGATGCTGTTGATACTGGTATCAAGTGGCTAGCAAGTAACGGTTATTATCGTAGCAGCAAAGTCACGTCAACACTGCCAAAAAATCCAGGCTTGGCGGCAAATACTAGGTGCTGACCAGCCCTTGTCAAGGGTATCCAAAGCGTAGAGAATGGCAACTTCGATTACAGCAATTGGAGAAAGTGGATGCCTGGTTTGTTACCTGATGTCGATCCTGATGGATTACTCGAATATTCGGTGGTCTATACGGATCGTTCGCTCAATCATATGTCTTCTTTGTTTCTGGGGGTGATGCAGGATATTTCCAGAACTCTTAAACAGGTCTATTGTGCGGATGCGGTAGCTGTGGTGCCGGGCAGCGGTACCTTTGGTATGGAAGCGGTGGCCAGACAGTTGGCTACCGATAAAAAATGCCTGGTAATCCGCAACGGTTGGTTCAGTTACCGCTGGACCCAGATTTTTGACAGGGGCTGTATTCCGGCGCAGTCGACTGTGTTGAAGGCACGACCGCTCACCGATGCCTATCAGGCATCTTTTGTTCCAGCACCGGTTGACGAGGTGGTCGCGACCATTCAGGCACAGCAACCGGATGTCGTCTTCGCTCCACATGTTGAAACGGCATCCGGTATGCTGTTGCCGGATGCGTATCTGCAGGCAGTAGCAGAGGCCACACACACTACAGGTGGTCTTTTTGTGCTTGATTGCATTGCTTCAGGTGCTCTGTGGGTGGACATGAAAGCCATCGGTGTTGATGTCCTGATTAGCGCCCCACAAAAGGGCTGGAGTGGTTCGCCTTGTTGTGCGCTGGTGATGCTAAGTCCTCAGGCCCGGGAAAGAGTCGAGAATACGATCAGCACCAGTTTTTCTTGCGACCTGGGAAAATGGTTACAGATTATGGGTGCTTACGAAGACGGTGGTCATGCCTACCATACCACCATGCCCACTGATTCCTTAGCCCGCTTCGCCCAGGTGATGAATGAGACAAAGGCATATGGTTTTAAAAATGTACAGGCTGAGCAGTATGCTTTGGGCAATCAGGTGCGCACTTTGTTGGAAAATCTGGGGTATATAAGTGTTGCCGCACCAGGCTATCAGGCACCTGGCGTTGTCGTCAGCTATACCGATGATCCCAACATTCACAATGGCAGCAAATTTACTGCTGGAGGGGTGCAGATAGCAGCCGGTGTACCACTGCAGTGTAATGAACCCGAAGGCTTCAGCACCTTTCGATTGGGCCTGTTCGGCCTTGAAAAATTGCATAACATTGAACGGACTGTTGATAATTTGGCCCAGGTTCTCGAGCAAATTCGCTAGCTCGCATTGATTCTGAATCAGTTTCTATGACTAACACACGTACTGAACCGCCGTTGTATTGACCCGATGTCCAGTGTGCCGGTAGGGGTAATGTAGTGAAACCCCCCTCTATCCAGATTCGGCTATTAACAGCTTGACAAAGCCTCGCATTATCCCGTTCCGGCATGTGGCGGCTTTGTTTTTTCTCTTGGTGGTGCCTTACATGGATTGGGTGGTAGTTTCATTGGGAAACACACTCATTGTGCTTGCCCTGTTGTACTGTGAGATCTGATTCCCCACAACGCAAGGACGCGGGGGCCGGAGATGAAAAACAGTAACCAGTGAATCGTCTCAAGCTTTCGCTTTTTCGACCTGATCTTTAACCCAGGGATAGGATTTAGTGATGCCTGTTTTGAGGTCGTACTGAGCCTGCCAGCCGAGTGAACGGATTCTTTCGGTACTGTGGTTGCGGGCCTGCACTCCTACCGGGCCATCGATGTATTTAATATGGATCGTCTTCTTGGCTACTTTGGCAATGGTTTCCACCAATTCCTTAACGGAAACATGCTGATCATTTCCGATGTTTGTCGGAAGGGTCATATCGGATTGCATCAGTTTATAAACCCCGTCTACCAGATCGTCCACGTAGGTATAGATCCGCATGGCGGTACCGTCTCCCCATACCTCAATGGTTCCGCCATCCTCCGCTTCGGCAATTTTTCGGCATAAGGCGGCTGGTGCTTTTTCACGCCCACCCGACCAGGTTCCATAGGGTCCGTAGCAGTTCTGGAATCGGGCAATCCGGGCCTGCATGTTCGTGTGACGGGCATAGGTCATGGCCATGCGTTCCGAATAAATCTTTTCCCAGCCATATTCGTTGTCGGGCATTGCTGGATAGACATCTTCTTCCCTCAGATTGGATTCGTCCTCAGTCATATCGCGATAAACGCAGACCGAAGACGAGAAAAAGTAACGACGTACACCCGCCTTGGCCGCAGCGTTGGTCATATGGATATTGATGAGCATGCTGTTGTACATAATCTCGCATTCAGCGGTGTAGATAAAACCCATGCCACCCATATCTGCGGCTAGTTGATAAACCTCGTCAAATCCACCCTCAACGGAGACCGCTTTCTCGCAATCTTCAGGTTTGCGCAAATCAAGCCGCAGAAATTGATTTGCGGATGTTGTTCGAAATTCATGCTCCTTGATATCCACGCCACGAACCCAGTAGCCTTCCTTCTTGAGCCGTTGTACGAGATGTCCACCAATAAATCCTCCTGCCCCGCATACCAGCGCTTTTTTCATGTTCACCGATTACCTTCTTCACATTCAAAA
>CAYQAP010000070.1:0-10708 GCA_964415515.1 uncultured Gammaproteobacteria bacterium
ACTGGAAGTCGTCTATCATTCTATCCTGAACAGGTCACGCGCCTGCTCTTCCTCTTCAAAATGGTGAGAGATGTACTCTTCTATCATCTTTGATGAGGCATTTTGACATAAAATAGTTAGCGTTTCTGAATGGGCAATAACTAGCGAACGATGTACCGCAAGTCTACTTCTGATTAGCAGGATTTCGGGTTTACACCGATTCCAACCATCAACATTGTTGACTGTGTATAACAGCAAAGGATGTCATCACCATGGATTTTCTTGATGCGGTCATACTCGGCATTATCGAGGGGTTGACCGAGTTTTTACCGGTTTCTTCGACCGGACATCTAATCGTCGCCAGCCAATGGTTGGGTGTAATGCAAACAGGTAACAACAAGGCTTTTGAAGTCATTATCCAGCTGGCTGCAATCTTGGCGGTGGTGGCCAATTATAAAGACAAGTTTCGACTGGAATACTCTGCTCTGTGGCTGAAATTGTCTCTTGCCTTTGTGCCTGTGGGGGCAGTCGGTCTGTTGTTTCATCAACAAATCAAAGCTTTGTTTTCGGTCCCGGTGGTTGCTGTGATGTTCATCATAGGTGGTGTCGTATTTCTGGGTGTTGAATACATGCAACGAGATCGAACACCTTTAGTGTTCAAGGTCGAACAGGTCAGTTACTATCAGGCGCTGTTAATTGGCATCGCTCAGGTTTTTGCCTTGATTCCAGGAACCAGTCGTGCGGGTTCAACAATTGTCGGTGCATTGCTGGTGGGGCTGAGTCGCAAAGCCAGCGCAGAGTTTTCATTTCTATTGGCCGTACCAGTGATGCTGGCAGCCAGCAGTTTTGATCTGCTTAAAAACTACCAGGCATTCAGTAAAGCTGAATTGACCAGTTTGTTGGTCGGTTTTGTAGTATCGTTTGTCGTGGCTTATTTTTCGATGAAACTTTTTATCCGTTTTTTGGAGAACTTTACCTTTATCGCTTTTGGTATCTATAGGATTTTATTCGGCATTCTGTTGTTGGTGCTGTTCTAAATTCTCTATCTCCTGCAAGTCTTCCGAAGTCACCAAGATTGCCAATCAAGCCAAATAGTTCGAGAAATGAAGCATGAGTGAACTGCAATTGCGAAAGGCCATGATCGAGCAATGTCTGGTCATGAATAAAAATGGCCTGAACCAGGGCACTTCCGGAAACCTTAGTATTCGCTACCAGAATACCATGCTGATTACCCCCAGCGGGATACCCTATGGAAAAATGCATCCTCAAGACATAGCCCGTATCCCGCTAATGGGCAAACGTGGTTACTGGGAAGGCCCCTGTAGACCATCAACAGAATGGCCCATGCATTTTGATATTCTTGTGAGCCGCCCGGAAATTGGCGCCATCGTACATGCTCATTCAACTTTCTCTACTATTTTGGCGATTTCTCGACAGGAAATTCCGGCAATACATTATATGATTGCGGCTTTTGGTGGTGCCAATATTCGTTGTGCAACATATGCAACATTTGGGACTGATGAGTTATCTCGTAATGTACTGGCAGCACTGCAAGACCGTGATGGTTGTTTGTTGGCTAATCACGGCTTGCTGGCCCTAGGCTCAACACTGGAGCAGGGTATGTGGCGTGCTGTGGAGCTGGAGACCCTGGCACGGCAGTATTATCACAGCCTTCTAATCGGTGGCGGTCATATCCTTTCTGATACAGAAATCACGGTGGTGAAAAAACGTTTTGAGACCTACGGGCCCCAAGGCAAATGAGACAAGCCCTTCACTTGCAACAAATCACTGGGCTAGCAAAACTGGCTGACTACTATCAGGGGTTTCTGGTGGATGCTTGGGGTGTCTTGCATGATGGTGTACAGCCATATCCGGGTGCTATCGAGTGTCTTAAAAAATTACAGATGCATGACAAGGTGGTTGTCATACTATCCAATGCAGCGCGCAGAAAACAGGCGACCATAAATGAGTTGGCCCATGTCGGTATTGACCGGCCCCTTTATCAAACTGTGATCTGTTCCGGGGAACTGGTTTGGCAGGCTCTGAGAAAGCCAGACTGCGAACCCTATCAAAGCCTGGGCCAAACTGGCTATTATCTCGGAACTGACCGCAGTCGAGGCCTGTTGCAAGGGCTTGACAAGCATTGGGTCGAACAACCTGAGCACGCCAGTTTTATTCTCAACACCGGCGTTCCACCCGGTTATCGCTATACTATCGATGCTGTTGAGCCTCTGTTGTTGTCGTTGGTGGGCCTGCATCTGCCAATGCTGTGTGCCAACCCGGATTTGATTGCGATACGTGGTGGAGTCATGGGTATTTCCGCAGGCTCCATCGCTCAGCGATATGAACAGCTAGGAGCCGGCAAGGTCTATCGGGTGGGCAAGCCTAACTCTTCGATTTATACTCAAGCACTGCAGCAATTTCCTGAAATCCCCACGATGCAATGGCTTGCTATCGGTGATGCTTTTGCGACCGATATTCAAGGTGCCGTGCAAGCCAGACTGGATTCGTTATTGATTGCCGGTGGTATCCACCACCCACAGTTGATACCAATAACTATTGACAAGGTTGTAAAGATGGCTGCAATGTACCAATCTACCCCACATTATTGTTGCGAATTCTTGCGTTGGTAATTCTCAGGATATCATGACTTGTAGCCAAGGCTGGAAGCTGATCCACAATCTTCCAGACTACTGCTTTAATTTACGTTTTCTTGCGCGTCTTTTGTATATCTTTTTGCCCTTAAGACGTTTGCGCTTGTGAGCCTTGCCCTGGCCTTGGGCATGCCCACTGCCGTACGCTTGTCCTGAACCTTGTACACTCCCATTGCCGACTGCGATACCTCGACCACTGACAGTTCCTGTGCCTGATTTTTTATGCAGTTTCCCGTCCTTACCTCGATAGAAAACCGTACCGCTTCCGCTGGCTTGCCCTTGCCCTGCTGTGATGCCCTTGCCCTCAACGGCTCCAGAACCTTGGACAGATCCCTGCCCCTGCCGCGCCTGATCGGCAATAGCTGGAACTATACTGAATAATGTCATCAGCCCAACTGCTACAAAAATACGTCTTTTCATGGATGTCCTCCTGATTGGGGTTTTCTTAAAACATATAACGAACCGGCGGCTGTTTGGTTGACCCTGTGGTTAGATATTTTGGCTTTTTCAACGAGCAGTGGTATGGATTCCGTTATGGAAGAACTCGATAGCTAACCGGCCTCGGGCACAGCATGAGCCCCCCTTGAAGCAGCACACAATCAGGTAATATTTTCTTGCAGCCACTTTTTCGGGTTTTTGGGGTAATACTTTTCAGGCAAATGATCCATGTGTGTGAAAAAGCGGGTGTCCTTATAGGGCATTTTGATATAACCGGAGATCCCAAGACCGCTAATTTTTGGGACTGCTGCAACCACCTGGGTTAGGTAATGCTGAAATTCATCCTCACGTGCCGGGTCAAGAAGACGATAATTATTATGAATTTTAAGATGGGTCGGAAGACTCTCAAAGATCAGCAAGCCGGTATGATGAATACGGTTGAGACGCTGCAAAGCGATTAGAATGGCCGGTGGCAATTCAAGTGATTCTTCCGGGTCCTTGCCATCCTCAAAATAGGAATGGATGCGGCTTTTGTCTTCAACATCCGGTGCATCTGTAATCTCGTACGGAATCGACATATCAGATTCAGGTTCAAAGCAAGCCGCAGCAGACTCCCGATCCAGATGCAGGGTGTCCCGGGCATTAAAAAGACAACTTTTAAATACCCCTAACCGATAAATAGCCCGGGCCAGGTTGACCATGTTGTTCACTGAGGCGGTAAAGGATATCTTGTAGCGAAGATCGTAGAGATTCAGACAGGAATCGATGTAAACACCGTCCTTTTCCCAGCGTACAGCCAGGCCACCCAATACCGGATATTTTGCCAATCGACTGACGCTGGCCAAAAAAGCTTTTTCGGTATCCCCCATGCCCTGCAAGAAGTTCTTATAGTAGTGGGCAAATTGCACATCATCAATGTCCTGCAGCACCTCTTCGTTGCCTTCTTCTTTGAGAAAAGACTTTCGCGAACTGTAGCTGACGGTTTCGATATCCAGTCCCAGATTATACGTCCAAACCGGAATCAGCTGAGACTCTTCGGGTAACGGCAGGTCGAGCACCAACAGTCTGGCCATAGAAGTCATATTTAGCATAAAGTACTCCCCTGCCTGGGCCCGTACCTTGGGATCTTCATCCAGCATAGCTTCCAGAACACGGGCAAACTCAAGTGGCAACCCTAGAGCACTGGGTGGGATGGCCCGGCAACCGAAGCGACAGGATTGCCCAGATGCCAGTGCGTACAAAGTTGCAGCCAGACCTTGCTCATCAAATCGAGGGCTGGACAGTGCCCCACTGAGCTGTTCCGGGCCGATGAAGTAGATATCACCGAGTCGTGCATTGGAGTTTTGCAAATCATCGGCCAGTACATTGGCTGCAGCCACATATTGCTGTTTTGCATCCAATTGCGCGAACACCGATGAACCCCAGTCGATCAAGGCGATGTTCTCGCTCACCGGATCAAACATAATATTTGATGGCTTGATATCGCCATGAATCAGTGGTCTGTTGTTGCCATCCGGCCGATCCCTCATGCCCTGCAGAATCGTCGCCATCTGTGCAGCTATACGGAGTATCAGTCGTGCCGACAAGCGACCTTGCTGCAAGGACAATTGCTCCAGATTAATGCCCCGGGCCCGCTCCATAACCAGAATAGATTGATGATTAATACGCACGAATTCAATCAAGCGGGGTATTTGAGGGTGCTCCACTTGTCCCAGCATGAACGCTTCTTCCTCGAGGCGGTCCTGCACCTGCTGCGGAAGGTTGATGCGGGAAAATTTAAAGACATGCTCAATCCCGTCCGGAGCCACACCCCCGAACACAAAACCAAACGCACCTTTGTCGATAAATTCAATCTCGAGATAACCCATTTGTAATAATTGTTGCTTACAGAGCATCACCCAATCCCGCAACTTGCGGGCATCGTCGTGACTTAGCAGGTAAATAGATTGCTCTTCGGGAATATAAAACTGCTGCAGATCGGGTTGTGCTGCCATGCGCTTTAGCCACTCATTACAACCAGGCGATCGCCCGAATCACCTGACACCTCTTCTTCAGCATGCGACGACAATTTCACCAGGCCGAGAAGGGATCGAGCTTAGCATCTCCTAACGAAGGTCCAGCAAAAGCGTTGACGGTTGTTCGAGATATGACTGCCACAAAGCACTGAACCGAGCCATCGTGCCTCCGTCAATAACCCGGTGATCACCCGACCAGCACAGGGTCAGTATCTGGCTTTTTTGAACCTGCCCGGCTGCATCGTAGCGCGGCAGCTGCTGAATTTTGCCCAGCGCCACTATCGCCACCTCGGGTGGATTGATCAACGGCACCATGTAGGTTCCACCCAGGGCACCAATATTGGAAATACTGATAGTGCCACCTTGTAAGTCTTCCTGACTGACCCGACCCTGGCGGGCGCAGTCTGTCAAACGCTGCACTTGGGCCGCAACTTCCAGAAGTGTAAGCGTATTGACACGCTTGACATTAGGAACCAGCAAGCCAACCTTGGAATCTACGGCCATCCCTATATTGCAATCAGGCAGATAATGAATCTCTCTACAGTCTTCATCTAAACGGCAATTTAGCAGCGGGAAGTGTTGGACTGCCGTGGCCATGGCCTTCATGAAAAAGGCCATCAGCGTCAATCGAATACCTTGCTCCTGAGCTTTGACCTGAAGTTCTTTACGCAGTCTGAGCAAACGCCCGACATCGACCTCATCACCGAATGTAAAACTCGGAATAGTGGCTGCTGATAAAGTCATTTGCCGTGCCATGGCAGCCTTGATCCCGCTCAGGGTTGCAACGCGAACCGCGGAACTTGAGGGAGATTGTTGAGGTCGCCCCGCGCTCACGGAATACCCTTTGGCAGATTGTTCCTGAAATGCGAGAACATCCTCCTTCAACACACGGCCCTGCTTGCCTGTGCCATGTATGGAAGCGATATCGAGGTCGTATTCACGACAGATCCGTCGTACCGCAGGGCTGGCCAGAGCTTTACCGTGAGCTGGAGCAACCCGATCCGTGCTGTTACCTGCCAGCTGTCCGGCTGTGGCACTGTCTACTGTGGATGTACCCTCACTCTCCGTCACGGTGACCTGTGCTATTTGCTTCTCATCTGACGTCAAAGCAAAAAGAGGCTCATGCACCCGAGCAATCTCGCCTTCCGCATAATACAACTGTGCCACGACGCCGGATCGATCCGCAGGAATCTGTACCAGCGCCTTATCGGTCATTAATTCAACCACCGGCTGGTCTTCTGTTACCGCTTCATCAACCGTCACCAGCCACTTAACCACTTCGCATTCTACAATCCCTTCACCGATATCCGGCAGGATGAAATCTTTTTTCATGTCCCAACCCCCTAATAATTCATGCTGCGTTTGATCGCTGCAAAGATCTTGAATTGATCAGGAATGTACTCTTTCTCAAAAACCAGCGGATAGGGCGTATCAAGTCCGGTAACACGAACAATCGGCGATTCAAGATACAGGAAACAATGTTCCTGAATGCTCGCCGCTATCTCTCCGGCAAACCCTCCTGTCAAGGGTGCCTCATGGCTGATCAATAATCGACCTGTCTTCCTGACTGAAGTGGCTATCGTTTCACGATCCCAAGGCAAAATGGTCCTCAAGTCGATAATTTCACAGGAAATACCTTCTTTTTCAGCCAGATCAGCCGCTTTTTCCAGGTATTCCATCTGCGCACCCCATGCCAGCAAGGTGATATCGCTACCCTCTCGCAACACTTCGCTGACCGAAAGTGGTAGTTCGTAATCTCCATTGGGTACCTCGCCAACACTCGCACGATAAATTCGTTTCGGCTCGAAGAAAATCACCGGGTTCGGATCCCTGATTGAAGCCAGCAACAGGCCCTTGGCTTGATAGGGATTTCGAGGCACCACAATCTTCAGACCCGGGGTATGCGCAAAATAGGCTTCCGGAGACTGTGAATGATAATGGCCACCGGCAATACCACCTCCGTACGGGGTGCGGATCGTCAGTCCACCGACATTAAATAAACTGCCGGATCGGTAGCGAAATTTCGCAGATTCGTTAACGATTTGATCGAATGCTGGAAAAATATAATCTGCAAACTGTATTTCTGCGACCGGCACATGACCATGCGCGGCCAGACCATTGGCAAAGCCGATAATACCCTGCTCTACCAATGGAGTATTGAAGCAGCGCTCGCGTCCATATTTTTCCTGCAGATGGGTAGTTGCACGAAAGACGCCACCAAAACCACCTACATCTTCGCCGAAACAAAGTACCTTGTCATCGGCAGCCATAGCGATATCAAGGGCATGATTTATCGCTTGCAGCAGGTTGATTTTCATGGTGGTGCTATCCTTCCCGCACTCTTTGGATAGGCTTGTGGATAACACCCTATATGCTTGCGTAGCTGTTGCAGTTGTTCTTGCAAGTGCGGTGGGACCTGATCATAGACATCGGTAATCAGATTGTCCAGGGCTGGAGCCGGCCGCTGTTCAGCGGCCTTCATGGCAGCGAGAACCTGTTGCCTCTGGTGGTCGAAAAGCTCCTTATCCTGTGCTTCAGTCCACCAATTCTGCAGCTGCAGCCACTTCTTCATGCGCTGCAATGGATCTTTGCTACGCCATTTCTGCTCTTCTTTTTTACTACGATATCCGGATGGATCATCTGAGGAGGAATGGGCGGCTAAACGATAACTCATGCTCTCAACCAGAACCGGCTGATTTTTTTTGACAGCGATCCGCCGCGCCTCTAGAGTGGCTCCATAAACCGCCAGAATATCGTTGCCATCAATACGGATGGTGTGCATACCATAACCGAGCGCCCGCGGAGCAATACCATCGGCAGCAAACTGTTGGCTGGATGGAGTGGATATAGCATAACCATTGTTCCGACAGAAAAAAATGACCGGCACTTCGAGCACGGAAGCCATATTCAGTGCCGCATGGAAATCTCCTTCAGAAGCAGCACCTTCACCGAATACAGTGACCGTACAAAGGCCACTTTTAGTAATTTTCTGCCCGTAGGCATAACCGGTCGCCTGCGGAATCTGGGTTGCCAATGGCGAGGAAATGGTCATGAAGTTCAGTTTTTCAGAACCATAATGAACCGGCATCTGCCGGCCTTTACCGTAATCGAGTTCATTGGCAAACAACTGATTCATGAACTCATCGACAGTAAAGCCGCGATACATCAGTGCTCCCTGCTCCCGGTATTGCGTCAAAATCATATCCGCATCATCCAGAGCAGCAGCAAGGCCAACCGTGCTGGCCTCTTCACCGGTCGATTGCATGTAAAAACTGACTCTTCCCTGCCGTTGTGCCGCCAACATACGTTCATCCAAAGCCCGGGTCCGAACCATAGCACGATAGATTCGCAGAGCTTGATCCTGTTCCAGGTCTGGCAGTACTGCACCTTGATAGAGTGTGCCGTCCTGTTTCAGGACCCTGTACGTAGGGATGGCGAACTCATTACCACGGATAAATTCGAGTGTGTGCACTGCGTGTTCTGTAGCTGACATTGGTATACTTTGATATACCCCCAAATTACTAGGTCATTGAACGCACCTGGTGGCGATAAAATACCGAGCTGATTTCGGTACCCAGCATGGCTTGCAAGCTGAGCAAGTTATTCGAAGGTTTGGATGCTACCCGGGTGAGCACCTACCAACAGCACACTGCATACAGTATACCACGAACCTAAAATGGTAAACTCTGCCGAACATGGAACAAACCCTGCAGTTTTGCAGGCAGTTTATTATGCTGTCTTTGTATTTGCTCCTGCAGACTTTCAATTCTGGCTTCAATCGAGGTCTGCAGATAAAAACTTCCCCGGGTTTGCTGTTTGGCCAGTAGCAATTGCGTCATCGCTTCCTGGGGTTGATTGATCAGTTCGTAATATTTTGCCATCTGCATATGTGCTTCCGCTTTTTTGCCGGTTTCTCCTGCAGCACGAGCCAGTTGCTGGTGTAAATCTGCCTGTTCGGGGGCAACGGCTACCAACTCTCGAAGAATGGGATAGGCTTTGGCCGATTGGTTATTATTGAGCAGGATTTGCGCCAGATAACGTTTGAAAACCATATTGTCCGGTGCTTTACTGCTGGCATTTTTCAGCAACCGCTCCGCTGCCAGTACATCTGAATTTTGGGTTATTTCAGCCAGTGAAACAAGCAACCAGGGATTTCGTGGGTCCTGTCGCTGGAGATCCTTCAAAATTACCTGGGCCGCAGCATACTTTCCATTGTTACCCAGCGCGACTGCCCGGCCGTAACGCAGTGCTTTTTGTCTCGCAGGTGCTGTATTTTCCTGCAGATTAGCCTGATCAATAAAGGATTGGGCGGATTGCACACCGCGACCTCCATACAATGCCATCGCCCGTGCCCGAAAATACTGGAAATCTACACTGCTACTTTTTTGTGAATCTGCCGAAAACTGCGCCGCTCTGGATTTCGCTTCCGCTATTCGGCTGGTTGTCAGCGGATGAGAACGAAAGAATTCGGGAGCACTGTTATCCTGAATCTGCATTCGTTGCAGCATACGCTCAAAGAATGTTGGCATAGCATTGGGGTCAAAACCGGCCCGGGCCAGGGTACGAATACCGAGATCATCCGCTTCTTTTTCATAGCGGCGGGTATACTGGATCTGGTCACTCATCAATGCTGCATTTGTCGCCACAATGGCTGCGGTACCCGCCTGGCCACCGAGCAAAATTGCCGCGATCAGTGCGGCTACCGTGGGTAATGTCGTTTCCTTGCCGCGTGCGATAAGCCGGGCCAGATGATGCTGGGTGATATGTGCGATTTCGTGGGCCAGCACACTGGCCAGCTCTCCCTCGTTGCGGGTGGTCTGTATCAGTCCTGCATACACTGTAATATGCCCACCAGGCACGGCAAATGCATTTAAATTTGGGTCATCTATGACATAAAAATGATACTTTTCTAGCGGCATATCACTGAATCGGCCCAATTTCCGACCCAGTCGGGTCAAGTAGTCAAGCAGCAAGGGGTCATTGATGAACTGCAAGCGGTTACGCGCACTGATCATAAAATCACGACCCAGTGTTTCTTCTTCCTGTGCAGATAATACCGCCGCTGAGGCATCACCCAGATCCGGCAACTTGTAATCGGTCTGGGCGGTCGCAGCAGAACTGATCAGTAACGTTAACAGCATGTGTAGTAATTTTTTCATGTAATCTTCCTGTGCAGGTCAGGGTGAGTGTACCACCTACTGTCTGTCTGCCGAATCTTGTAACCCATTTTCAGTTTTTCCGGAAGCGGCAAACCACTCACCCTGTTGATCAACACGGGTACGAGGCAAGATGGTGTGTTACCGGTATTGGGAGGCACCCGTGCCCGAACTGGAGCCCGTATTTTCATCATCCCGGAAGACCGGGTGAAAAAAGATGCGGTCATGTGAGTTACCGGGACCGGAAAGACTTGCTGGAACACAAGTCGGAAAGGGTCATCACGCATACTTGGGAACCAAACTGAATTCGCTACCTACAGATAGTTTGCTAGATATAATGATTTGACCTGCCCAACCTCAAGCAGCGTGGATTAGGCTTGAGGTCGATAACCAACGGCTCAGAGCCACAATTGAGGAGGACAGGTCATGCAAGAGTGTAACGCAGAAGAAGTCAGGTTTGAAACGG
>CAYQAP010000071.1:0-10704 GCA_964415515.1 uncultured Gammaproteobacteria bacterium
ATAGGGAATATGACCTGCCTCACAGTGTACGCAAAGGGCTGGGGATCTGCGCAGAGATATCGAGATCGCCAACAGTCAGGAAAATCATGCCGGTGAAGTTGTCGAGGTTGCGGTATCCAGAGGTAAACGTTCACGCCCCCTAAATCAGCAGAGGCGCAGGCTTGGGAAGGGGCAGTCTAACGCTCATCTTTTTACCTTCAAGCCCCTGCTCGCAAGCCTTGCTTAGCATAGGAGTAGGGGTGGATACCTGGACGCTTACAGATTTCGGTACTGCGCAAAATCAACGGCGAAAACGGGTCTCCTCGTCAGGATCGGTTGAAAAATGCGTATTCCAGTGAAGGTTGCCACCCATTCCATATGCAGTCTGCCATCCAAACCGGCCAAGGCGTCACCCTCGGCGTGAATTCATATTCGGCAAAAATTTCCACATCGACACCATCCTGGCTGGGCCACTTGATTTGCTGTATTTTCGTGTATCAACAACCTGAAAGGGTCAGACTGAACGGGGCAAACTTGCCGATTTGGATAGACTGGTGCATGATTGGAATACCAATGAATACCTGGATCACTGACCGAAGTACCGGGAAGCTAATGACAGGCTTCTAGGCAACCGTGTCAGGAACAAGAGGTGGCGTCAACCAGTGTCGGTGATCGACCAACCAGAGGGAAGTTGCCATTATGAGTCAGATTACCTGCCACGTCCTGGATACTGCGCGTGGTTGTCCCGCTGCCGGGCTGCCGGTGCAACTATTCCAACAGACTGCAGAGCAGCAATGGCTGTCTCTGGGACAGGGCTGCACCAATGAGGATGGCCGGGTCACCAATTTACTGGCAACCGAACGGCCACTGCCAGCCGCTACCTATCGGATCCGTTTTGTGATCCGGGAATATCTTGAAGCCAGCGGGCAGGCAATCTTCTATCCCTACGCAGATGTGGTTTTCTGTATCCCTGGAGATGGGCAGCATTACCATATCCCCTTGTTAGTAAGTCCCTATGGCTATTCCACCTACCGGGGCAGCTGAACATGCCCGAACTGGTGGCTCAACCGTTGTCTGCGGTGGCCTTTACTGACTTTGGTGATGTTATCGAGGTCGGCCAACAGGCTCGACACTATCCGATCAACCGGGGTCTAACCGAACGTTATCACGATCTGGCAAGCATCGACGTCAGTTCGGACGGGGGCCGGCCACTGGTGAATATTTTCCGCTCCTCTCCACTGCCCATGCCGATGCAGCTAACCATGATGGAGCGCCATCCGCTGTCCAGTCAGACCTTTATGCCACTGGGCAAAGAGCCGTATCTGGTGGTCGTCGCCCCGGCTGGAGATTTTTCCATTCACCAACTTCGGGCCTTTATTGGCGGCTGCAATCAGGGTGTTAATTATCATCGCGGAACCTGGCACCACTTCTGCCTGGCATTACACGCAACCTGTGATTTTCTGGTAATCGATCGTGGCGGTGAAGGGGATAACTGTGACCAGGTGGATCTGTCTGAACAACCGATCTTCGTAAGCTTGCCGGCAATCGAGCATGACTAAGATTCCGTCCGAGAACAGAGCATCTGCGGCTGCCTTTCGTGGCCACTTTCTGCATTTTCTCGACGATCCAGGTCAGTACAGCGATGGCGCATGGCAATACCTCGACGACGGCGTCTTGCTGGTCGAAGATGGCCATGTTGCAGCCTTCGGTCCGGCCACCGATGTGCTGCGAAAAACTTCCGCCAGGCTGCAGATTCACCATCAACCCGAACACCTTTTTCTACCCGGCTTTGTCGACACCCATGTCCATTATCCGCAGACCGAGATTATCGCGTCCTTTGGTAACCAACTCCTGGAATGGCTGCGTGATTACACCTTTCCGGCCGAAACCAAATTTGCCGACATGGCGTATGCTGAAACAGTCGCCAATCGATTCTTAATAGAACTGCTGCGCAACGGCACCACCACCGCACTGGTCTTCTGTACCGTGCATAAGACCTCGGTAGATGCTTTTTTCAAGGCTGCCGGAAAACGCTGCACCCGCATGATTGCCGGCAAGGTGATGATGGATCGCAATGCCCCAAAGGATCTGATCGATACTGCCAGGCAGAGCTATACCGACAGCCGGGAGCTGATCCTGCGCTGGCATCAACAACAACGTTTCAGTTATGCGGTAACGCCCCGTTTTGCACCCACATCAACACCCGATCAACTGGCACTGGCAGGCAGATTGCTGAGTGAATTTCCCGGTCTTTATCTGCACACTCACCTGTCAGAAAATCAGGCTGAAATCGACTGGGTTGCTCAATTATTCCCCGAGCGTGACAGTTATCTGGACGTTTATCAGCACTATGGCCTATTGGGTTCGCGGAGTGTTTTCGCCCATGGTATTTATCTGGGGGAAACTGACTATCGTTTGCTGAGCCAACAACGGTCAGCACTTGCGCATTGTCCTACTTCTAACCTGTTTCTGGGTTCAGGTCTGTTTGATCTGGGTACGGCCAACCAGCATGGCATCAAGGTCGGTCTGGGTACCGATATCGGTGCCGGTACCAGTTTCTCTATGCTCCAGACCATGGCAGAAGCCTACAAGGTCCAGCAGCTGCGTGGTGATACCCTGGACCCCTTGCAAGCGTTTTATCTGGCCACTCTTGGTGGAGCCAAAGCCTTGCACCTGGAACACAAAATCGGTAATTTCCAGATTGGCAAAGAGGCCGATTTTATTGAACTCAATCCCCGGGCAACGCCTTTATTGCGATTTCGGACCGGGCACAGCCGAAATCTGTCGGCTACCTTGTTTGCTCTGGCTATCCTGGGTGACGACCGCTGTATTGCAGCGACCTATATACTTGGCCAGCCCCAACACTATCCGGATTAATCGATGGAAACCTATATATTCGAGTGGTTCAATTTGCTGTTGCGTTTTTTGCATGTCATCACTGGCATCGCCTGGATCGGTGCTTCGTTCTATTTTATCTGGCTGGATAACACACTGCAGACACCACCTCAGTGGAAGCAGAAAAAAGGGATTTATGGCGACCTTTGGGCGATTCACGGTGGTGGCTTTTATGAAGTCGCCAAGTACCGTAACGCCCCCGAACAGCTGCCAACCACCCTGCATTGGTTCAAGTGGGAGGCCTATGCGACCTGGATTACCGGCTTCACCCTGTTGAGCCTGATTTACTACGTCGGAGCAGATACCTACCTCATCGACAGCAGCAAAGCCAATCTCAGTCAGTGGCAGGCAGTAGCCATCGGTGTTGCCGTGCTGATCGGTGGCTGGCTCATCTACGACATGACCTGTCGCAGCAAACTGGCGAACCATGGCCTGCTGTTTGGCTTATTTATGCTGTTGGTAATTGCCGTAGCGGCCTGGGGTTTGAGTCTGCTGTTTACCGACCGTGCCGTCTATATTCATATCGGAGCCCTGATCGGTACCTCCATGGCGGCCAATGTCTATTTCACAATTATTCCCGCCCAGCGCGAACTGGTCCGGGCCATGCAAGCGGGCAAAGTGCCGGATCCGGTCTGGGGAGAACGAGCCAAATTGCGTTCCACCCACAACAACTATGCCACCTTGCCAGTGATCTTTGTGATGATCAGCAACCACTATCCCATGACCTACAGCCACCCCTACGGTTGGCTGGTGCTGGTAGCACTGATCGCGATCGGGGCCTGGGCACGGCATTTCTTCAACCTGCGTCACCGAGACATCACCAGACCAATGATCCTGGTCGGTGCACTCGTGGCATTCGGGATTCTGGCCTGGGTGATTATGCCGCCCCAAATCAACAGCCAGGCTAGCAACAGCCAAGACATCGCCAGCTTCAGTCAGGCACAAAGCATCATTCAGCAGCGTTGCACTTCTTGTCACAGCGTCCAACCCACCGACCAGCAATTTACTGCAGCGCCAGCAGGCGTTACCCTGGATACCCCTAAAGAAATTCAGCGCTGGGCAGCGCGCATTTTGCAACGTGCCGTACAAACCAAAGACATGCCATTTATGAATCGCAGTGGAATCACGGATCAGGAACGGGCAACACTCGGTGCCTGGATACAGGATGGAGCAAAAATAAAATAGGGTATGTTCCTGCTACAGCAGGGATTCGAGTCGCAACATATCATCCAGCGTTTCGCGACGTCGTATAACAGTAAACTGCGCTCCGTCGACCAGTACTTCCGGAGCACGGGGCCGGGTATTGTAATTGGAGCTCATCGTCATGCCATACGCACCTGCCGAGCGAATCGCCAGCAGATCATCCGGGGCAATGGCCAGCGCCCGGTCAGAACCCAATTTGTCACCGGTCTCACAGATCGGTCCAACCACATCATAGGCTCGTGCCGTTGCCTGACTACTCCGATTGACCGGGATAATCGCCTGCCAGGCCTGATACAAAGCCGGACGAATGAGATCATTCATGGCGGCATCGACAATAGCAAAATTTCTCGGCTCACCTGGCTTGAGGTATTCGACACGGGTCAAGAGGATGCCCGCATTGCCGACAATGGCACGACCAGGCTCAATATGCAATGCCAATTTGGGATGCCGGGCACGCAATCGCTCCAGCAATACCTGGGCCAAAGCATCCGGTAAGGGTGGGGTTTCCTGCTGGTAACGAATCCCCAGTCCTCCACCCATGTCCAGGTGTTGTAGCTCGATACCCATGTCTGCCAGTTCTGTAACCAGTGCCAGCATGCGCTCCAGAGTATCAATAAAGGGTGACAGGCTGGTCAGCTGAGAACCAATATGGCAGGCAACTCCCAGTACCCGGGTGTGCTTTGCAGCCCGAAGATACAGTGCACGTGCCTGCTCAACAGGAATGCCAAACTTGTTCTCCTTGAGGCCGGTGGCAATATAGGGGTGAGTTTTGGGGTCGACATCGGGGTTCACCCGCAATGCCACTGGGGCGCGAATGCCCATACTCGCGGCGATTTCAATGACCCGATCAAGCTCTGCTTCTGACTCTACATTCAGGCAATGGATGTTGGTTGCCAGAGCCATTTTGATTTCGGCTGCGGTCTTCCCGACTCCAGAAAATACAATGTGATTCGGGTCGCCGCCAGCCCGCAATACCCGTGTCAGTTCGCCCTCAGAGACGATATCAAATCCCGACCCCAAGTGGGCCAGCAGTTGCAGTACGGCAAGGCTGGAATTGGCTTTTACGGCATAGCAGAGCGTATGGGGATGACCTTGCAGTGCTTGATCAAAAGCACGCCAGTGGCGCTCGATGGTGGCGCGCGAGTACACATAGCATGGTGTGCCCACAGCCCCAACGATCTCCTGGCAGGCAACATCCTCAGCCCAGAGTTGATCACCCCTGTAGAGAAAATGATCCAAGGTGCAAGCTACGTTTTGCTGCTATTGGGCAGGGTCTTTTTTCTGCTCGTGTTGCTTGTCAGGCATGTAGAGCGGACCTTTTTGGCCACATCCACTCAAACCCAACACCGTGGTGATCAGCATCAGCGACAGCAAACCTGCCAGGATCCGTCGATAGACTGTAGACATAACTCGTTTCTCTTGGGTGGGTACTGCAGTTGATTTCCTGATGGCTATCATACCGCAGACAAAGCGCCCTTGCTATCCAGAGTCTGTTGCGTGTTGCGAGTCCATAGTGACCTTGTACCAATCAATTGGCTCGTCTCAGCAATCTACAGTAGCGTTTACGATAGACGTGAATCATTGAATCTCATGGAGAAGTTAATTATCCTGTGGCACGAGAGTCGTGTTTTGCTGGTTACTGCAAAAAAGGTTCGCACCAACTTGTGAAAAACGCATTTTCAGATCCGTTCCTGTTTTCTCGGTATTCGTGCTGGGAGCAGAATAAAATCCACAGATGCTGTATCTATGTGAGCGTGAGTTCAGTAGTAATTTCCCGTTCAATAAAACGAGCACATTGAAAGAAGCCAAAAGTTATGACAAAGCCTAGAATTGCTGACATTAAACCCAAGCAGGTACCCTTGAACAAGGGGGAAGACTATTATTTCTGTGTTTGCGGAAGGTCTGGAAAACAACCTTTTTGTGACGGCTCGCATGCGGGTACGTCATTCAAGCCTTTGCAGTTTATTGCCCAGCAGGAGCAAGGCTATCTTTGCATGTGCAAACATACCAAAAATCCACCCTTTTGTGACGGTAGCCACAAGCAGTTTTCACAGGAGCTTATTGGGCAGGCAGGGCCTGGGGTAGAAAGCCAGCCTGGCGAGCCACCTGTGGTCATTGCAACCCCGGAAGAGCCGACCGTTGCATTGATCCATCAACTGGCTACAGAGGGGTTGTCAAAAGTTGGTCATCATGGTCCTATGACCTCGATGGGGGTGCCGCGTGATCAACTCCCGCATTGGGATGATATCCAGCTCATGGTTGCGCAAATGGCCACAAAGCCGCTCATGGAAGATCAGGCTGTTGCCACAGCGTTGGTCATCGGGCCTGAATCGAAGAAGCCGCTTACCTTGAAGATTCCTCTGTTTGTATCTGATATGAGCTTTGGCTCCTTGTCGGAAGAAGCCAAGGTCGCCCTGGCCAGAGGGGCGGAGCTGGTGGGAACAGGTATTTGTTCCGGAGAAGGCGGGATGCTCCCGGAAGAGCAGGCAGAAAATTCTCGCTATTTTTACGAACTTGCCAGTGCAAAATTTGGCTATCAAGAAAGCCTTCTTAGTCAGGTTCAGGCCTTTCATTTTAAAGGTGGGCAAGGTGCAAAAACAGGAACAGGTGGCCATCTTCCGGGCAATAAAAATATCGGAAAAATCTCAAAAGTAAGAAATATTCCTGAGGGGCAACCAGCGATCTCCCCACCTACGTTCGAAGATCTGTCTTCTGTTGATGATTTTATGCGATTTGCTGATCGAGTTAGAGAGCTGACCGGTGGTATCCCGATTGGTTTTAAGCTCAGTGCCAATCACATCGAAAGGGATATCCAATTTGCGTTGGATGCCACTGCAGACTACATCATTCTCGATGGCCGCGGAGGTGGGACAGGGGCTGCACCGCAGATTTTCCGTGATCATATCAGTGTTCCAACAATCCCTGCATTGGCGCGTGCCCGCCGGTATCTGGATCAGCAAGGCGCCAGTGGGCGGACAACACTGATTATTACCGGTGGCTTGCGTATGCCGATCGATTTTGTGAAGGCCCTGGCCTTAGGTGCTGACGGCGTGGCAATTTCTAACAGTGCAATGCAGGCGATCGGTTGTGTTGCCGCAAGAATGTGCAATACCAACAATTGTCCGGCAGGCATTGCTACACAACAAGCAGAATTGCGGAAAAATCTTGATGTCCAGGTGGCTGCAATTCGCCTGCAAACCTTTTTTAATGCCGCAACCCAGCTCATGGCAGTGATCGCCCGTGCCTGTGGGCACAATCATCTCAATCAATTCAATATCGAGGATTTGGCCACCTGGCACTACGAAATGGCTAGGCTTTCCGGGGTGAAATATTCTGGATTGATGCCGCTGTGATCGGATGGGTGATAGGAAGCCGGTATTTCAGAGTTTCCAGCTGGCTGTGGTGAACTAATAGTTGTCTGTATGGTCAGAATTATGTCAAACCCACGCGGATGATCTCATTATCCAGCAAAACAATCTTGTCGAATCGAGTTTTCAACTGATGCCTCTAGGGAAAAATTTCTGTCGCCTGATTCTGTTCTGGGTCTTGGGCTTGACCATCTTTAGCAATGTTTTGGCGGCTGAGATCACCAAAAGCCCCAACGACAGACGCCAATACAGCACCTTGCAACTGGCCAATGGCCTGCAAGTATTGCTGATATCCGACCCTGAAACGGATAAGTCAGCTGCTGCACTTGACGTTGGCATTGGTAGCAGTAGTGATCCAAAACGCTGGCCAGGACTGGCCCATTTTCTCGAGCATATGCTGTTTCTTGGTACCCGCAAGTTTCCGGAAACGGGAGAATATCAGGCTTTTATTTCTCGTAATGGTGGCTCAGACAACGCCTATACCAGTGATGTGAACACAAATTATTTCTTCGATATCAACCCTGATTTTCTGCATCCTGTGCTCGATCGATTTAGCCAATTCTTTCTTGCCCCGCTGTTTACAGAAAAATTTGTGGAACGGGAAAAAAACGCCATCAATTCGGAGTTTCAAAGCCGTCGTCAAAGTGCCGGCAGGCGGCGCATGAGTGCTGTGCGTCAGGTATTGAATCCGGCTCATCCCTGGTCGAAATTCTCGGTTGGTAACCTCGAGACCCTGGCGGATAAACCGGATGAGACGGCAAGGCAGGCATTGCTTCGTTTTTATCAACGTTACTACTCGGCCAATCTCATGACCCTGGCGGTCCTGGGGCGAGAAGATATTCCGACCCTCAAGTCCTGGGTTCGCGAATTGTTCAGCAAAATACCCGATCACAAAGTGCATCGTCAGGTGATTTCTGAACCTCTGTTTACGCCGAAAACACTGCCACTCAGACTTCAGGTGCAGGCTATCAGGGATCAACGGTTACTATCTGTGATGTTTCCGATTCCTGCGTTGTTGCCCTATTATCGTACCAAACCAATGTATATCGTCGGTCAGCTTCTGGGTCATGAAGGGCCTGGTAGTCTCCTGGCAGTTTTAAAGAGCAAAGGTTGGGCCAGCTCATTGAGTGCCGGAGCCAGTGCAGGAAGGAAGAATGAGAGTACATTTGATGTCAATATACGGTTGACGAAACAGGGTCTGGCCCATCAGGATGATATTCTTGCCCTGTTGTTTCAAGCTATTCGCCTGATTCGAGAGCGAGGTGTAAAAGCCTGGACCTACGAGGAACAATCAAAACTTTCGACCCTCCAGTTTCGTTTTAAAAGTCAGTCAAATGCTCTGGCTACGGTACGTAGTGCCGCACAGAATATGCAGAATATTCCCATTCAGGATGTGCTGGCGTGGCCCTGGATGATGCGAGGCTTTGATGCAGCATTGACGCTGCAATTGATGACGTTTTTGCGCCCGCAAAATGCCCTGATTACGGTAATGGCGCCCGAATACAAAAGCCAGCAGAAAACACCCTGGTATGCAACTGCTTACCAACGACAAAAACCCGATCCGGAAACTCTAGCCTATTGGCAACAAGGGACTGTGGGCAACGTGGCGCTGGCATTGCCTCGTCCCAATGCCTTTATTCCAGAAAACCTGAGCCTGGTAACGGATAAAAAGGCCACTGCAATTCCGCGTCGTATGAAATCACCGCCGGGTTTGGACGTCTGGTATCAGGCCGATCTGGAATTCAAGGCCCCTCGCGCAAGCTTTTATTTCAGCATTCGGTCATCCGCAGCCAATGACACTCCCCGCGACACCATGTTGACCGAATTATTCGTTCGCATGGTTAAGGACCAGCTCAATGAATACAGCTACAACGCACAACTGGCAGGTCTGCGGTATAACTTGTACCGGCATGTTCGCGGGATTACTGTGCGCCTGGATGGTTATAGTGACAAGCAGACATTGCTGCTTACATCCATAGCAGATGCCTTGAGTCAGCCCGCTTTGCCTGAATTACGTTTTGTGGCACTAAAAAATGACTTGGTCGAAGAGTTGCGTAACAATCTGCAGCGCAAACCCTATGCGCGAGCATTAAGTGCCGTCCGTACCTTGCTAATCAAACCCTTGTGGACCGATACACAGCTTTTGCAGGCATTGCAATCATTGACAGTAGTCGATCTTCGACAGTTTTTACCCCGATTCTGGAATTCTGTACAGCTGGTGGCATTGTCACATGGCAATGTTACCGAACAGCAGACACAAGAACTGATCCAGCAGCTTGAGCAGCATCTACGTTTATCCGGGCGGTTCATCGATGTGCCGGCTGCCGGAGTAGTGGCTCTTAAAAGAGGGCAGCACGCTCGTCTACAACTGGCTAAGGCGCATCCTGATGCGGCTGCGGTGTTGTATTTTCAGGGTTGGAACAATAGTTGGGAACAACGTGCTCAATTCGCTCTTTTGGGGCAGATAATGTCCGCACCGTTTTATCAGCAGCTGAGGACTGAACAACAACTCGGTTATGTGGTATTCGCAACCGAAATGCCGATGCTCAATTATCCCGGGTTGGCCTTGGCGATCGAATCGCCTGCCACAGCGGCCTCTGAATTGTCTGCTCGTATGCTGCAGTTTCTGCGGGATTTCAATACAACACTGGACAAAATGTCGGAGCAGCGTTTTGCTGCGCACAAGCAGGCATTGATTACCCAGATCAATGAACGGGAAAAAAGTTTACGTGTGCGTTCTGCCCGGTACTGGCGGGAAATCGATGATGAGATTGAACAGTTCGACTCTCGCCAGCAGATAACCGGTTATCTGCGTCAGCTCGATCTGCCCACACTCAAGGCATTGTACGAGCAGGCTGTACTTAATCCGGCGACCTCTGCGAGTCTGCTGGTGCTGCATGTTGGGAAAGGGGAGTTGGAGGCCAAGGCTACGGCAAAGCAAGCAGATAATTCCAATGCCACGCAATGGTTAGAAATCCACAACATACCCAGGTTCAAGTCTTTGCAGAAAGTATTTGCGAAATAAGCGCTTATGGACTCGGGCGGGGCTCTGCATCACTTCTTGCTTCGGAATTACCACCCATTCCTACAATCTACGATGATCTAGGATAAACGATTTCCCGATCTTATCGGAATCAGTGAAGGAAGCAACAGCTTCTCAAGCGTAAATCATGTTCCTTGAAATAGGGCAGGACAATATCCGCCCGTCTAAAACCGGACAGATCACGAACCAATTATCAGGACAGATAAATGTACTCGC
>CAYQAP010000072.1:0-10459 GCA_964415515.1 uncultured Gammaproteobacteria bacterium
TTGAAACCCCTAAAGCCTGGCCGAAAGCCATTAAAGTAAACTGTCCCCTGATACCGCATTAAAGTAAACTGTCCCCTGATACCGCCTGATACCCTGATACAATGCTTCTATCGTCGGGTTATGGATTGTACATTCAAATGGCTCAACCGTCGGGGAGGTAAACGGAAGAGTTTCACCCTGGATGCCTTTTGGCGAGCGGTGGATCGTGGTCTTTTCAAGCGACCCAGGATAATGGTGGGGTCGCCCCGTAGGGTGTTCGTTTGATGGCTTTTCTTTTTGGATGTCCTGACTTTATAACCAGGAATTAACCGGGACTAATCTTTTAATCTGGCAAGAACCGCATTCTATACTGGTTTTGCACGATCCTGTAGTCTGGATGGTAGCCATACAGTCACAGCAGTAATAACCATGACGGCGGTGGCAACAACGATGATTGATGTGTAGTTATCCTGGCCTAACAGTCTGGCAGTGATCACAGGTCCAGATGCCAGACCCATTTTGGACGCAAAACCTCCCATAGCGGCCATTTGACCTGTTACATCAAGGCGCGATGCCAGGCCCAGCAAGTAGGAAATGGTGAAGCCCCATGTAATACCAACCAGGCAATTGGATACGATCCAGACCCAGGGGATATTGCTGTACAACAAAAGCCAGATGGCCAACGCGGTGAAGCCAATGCCGGCGAGCACCGACTTCAGGTAACCAAAGCGACTGCCGATGATGATTACCAGGCCGGCACCGGCCAGTCCCAGCCAGTTAGCAACGCCAAGGGTAGTGGAGATGAATCCCATCTCAAGTCCATAGTATTCACCCAGACCAATAATAAATGCGAACAGCCCCATATTAGCAGCCTGAAAAAGGAAAATTGTGGCCAGTGTCAGGATTGTAGGAACCCACTTAATACCGCCATCGGAGGTCTTGTCTACTTTCTTGTTGTCAGCATCAATAGCGTAATCGGGCAGGAATGGCAGCATCAGGAAGGTCACCACACTGAATGCCACCAAAGAATAAAACAGAATTTGTGTCCCGAATTCCGGCACCAGGCCGGGAATAAACATGATGCCGAGACCCCCAAAACCGAATTGCACAAACAACAGGACGCCGAAGGTGCGATCAGGTTGGTGGGTGCGGGCGATCAATGAAAACCCTGTGCCGACGAGCATGCCGCCAATAAAACCGTGAAGGAATCTTATCAGGAGCAAGGTGGTTGGATCAGTGAGCTTGATGGAAAGAAGGTCAACAACGATCAATCCGCTGAGAAATAGCACGGATGCCAATTGCCAGTTTATTCGCTTGATCAGGAACACGATCAACAGAGCCCCGGTCGCGGCCCCGTACATATTTGCAGAAGCAACGTTGCCGGCTTGCTGGTTTGTGAAGCCGAGTGCTTCAATCAGACCACTGACGATGGCGGGCATGATATTGACGTAGAAAAGACCCGCAGTTGCGAGGAATGCTAGAAAAATCCTTGCTATCATGCTGTTTGGAGATACTTTTGGTAATTTACTGAACATAGTTATGGTTCTTTGCAGTAGTTTGAGATCTTGTTGATTTCAACGGCAGCATCTTTCCAGTGTCCATGGCCACCATCGGTGAAGTAGTAATAACTGACCCCGTTGGGAAACAGGGCAAAAACGATCCCGCCATATCCGCTCATGAACGGAATCCATGTTTGCTTCGTGCAGGGCAGGTAACGGGCGACATCAAAGCCCCAGAAGCCCAGGCTGTAGGCCTCGGTATCGGAGTCATGCCAGTGCCTGATCCCGCTGCTGGTTTTGAACATTGCCGCGTCGAAATCCTGTCGCCGGAACAGGTCCGGTCGGGTGGATCCGGTGTGCAGGAAATTTCCCAGCCTGGCGATATCATTCGGTCTTAAGAACAGGCCGTAGGCGGTGAAAGGTTGTGCGTTGTCGTCATAGGTTCGCTGGCTGACACGGCTGGTCTGGCTGAGATTCAATGGCTGAAATATATTTTTGACGATCAGGTCACGAAATATGTCGGCCTGTGGCCCATTTTTTCGTTTTAAAAAGGCTGTCATCGCCGTGCCCAGCAAGTAATGATCAGTGGTGTGGTAGACCAGGGTGGTGGCAGGTGACTGCTGCCTGGGCCAGGTTTCGCAGCTAAAACGCAATTTATCAGCGTGGCTTTCAGCAAGAAAAAATCTCGACATGACTGGCAAGTCCTCATCCACCGAATGACCGGCCGAGCGGTAATTACCGCTCATCATGTTGACCAGGTCGTAGGTGGTCACGTCATCCCAGCGGCCATCCTCAAGACGGCACTGAGGCACCAGTGCGCTGATACTAATGTCTGCAAATTCAGGCCATTGTCTGACCATCATCATGTAGCCGAGGCCGGCGAAGATACTCTTGGCAAGTGAAAACGACGGCAGGTCGATGACATCGCAATAGGGATACGGACCCAGACGCGTCGGGCATTCGCTGCGGTAATGTACACCGTCCACCACCAGGCCGTAGACACTGATGTCAGCGCGGGCCGGTGGTAATAGTCGGGCGGGGTTGAAACCGGGGTAATCTTTTACCAGTGCAGTGATGGGCTTCAGTTTCAGGCCGTTAACGGTTTCCTGTTGCCAGGCACCGATGATTTGCTCGCTATCAGCCAGGTTCTGGCGCTGGTAGTGGGCCCCGGCCACCCCCCACAGATTGACATGCAGGTATTGACAGGTTTCGCTGCCCACCTGGTAGGCCACGCGCGAGACACTGCCGTCATTTTTAAACAGGAAGCTCAGCACACCGTTATGCAGGCAGTTCTGGTTCATCTCCTTGAGTGTGAAGGGCAGGGAAGCGCGACTCCATTCACCGTCGCCGACCTGCTGCCATACTCTGCCGGGTTCAACGATGTACTCCCAATACGGATGACGGGTGCGTTGTATGCCGCGTACGGCCGGTAGCAGCGTATTGCCATACTGGATCAGCGCCAGCGAAAGGTCGGGTGGAATGGCGACGCGCAGGGCAGTATCGGAGGTGACTTCAAAGCTGTCCTTGAGTATCTCCATACGACTTGTGTCGGCACGCATCGTGATACGCAAGATACCTTCAAACCGGTTCTGCGCAGGCTTTGACCCAGGTGTAAATTCAGCCATCTCAAGGGCTGCCTGCAGTGCTGTGTTTGCGGTCAGGAAAGCCACACTCAGTTGCCGGGAAGGTGCCTGTGCGGCACACGCTGACAGCAGCAACAAGAACAACGCCAGTAGCAGGGGCAGAGTTACGGGTTTAGTCAAGCTCAACGCCGTGCTCTTTAAGGCGCGCAATAAATGGCGCCAGTTGTTGTGCATAACACTGCCAGCGACCGACCGAGGAACTGTAGATCGGCTGGCGTACCTGCGCGGCACTGGCGGTGGCGGCTGCACCCTGGTGCTTGTGAAAGTCGAGGCAGGCGTTTTCCCAATCAAGCTCCAGGTAATCCAGTATCCGATGCGTCTCAGATTCCTGATGGTATACAAGTTGTTCATAGTCCACATCCAGAAAGGCCTGCGGGATAAGTTCTCGCCAGTGCGCCATTAGTCGTTGGTAGGCGATGTAGTATCGGCCCACGTCTTCGAGGCTGTAGGTGAATGGATAACCCATGCGAAACAGGGTCTTGTACATAGCATAACAACTGTCGACCGGGTGGCGACGCAGATGGATGATCCTGGCACCCGGCATGGCCAGATGAATCAGCCCCAGGTAAAGAAAATTCAAGGGTGTTTTATCTACCAGTCGCATTGCCTGCGAACCCAGGCCCTCAAGGCTCCGGGTGTAATACCTGCCCAGTTCGGCAAAGTCCATCCGTGCTGATTGGACGACCAGTTCCAGCTTGTCTTTAGCGGGTTTCTCACCCGTGTTACTGGCCCGCATCACAGCGAGCGCCAGAGCATTGCTCTCGCCGATACTGTCTGCCTGGCTGTGTGAACTGATAATCCGGTCAACCAAGGTGGTGCCACTGCGTGGCAGTCCGAGTACGAAAACGGGTCGTCTGGTCTGCACTGACTCATGTTTGGCATGCATCAGGTCCTGGTTGAAGACCGTCCTGATTCTTTCCATTACCGCCTCGTCGCCGGCAACCTCATAGCGCATCACCTGGCGGCGTTTGTGCGCACCTTCCTGCAAATATGCAAAAGCTTCATTGAAGCGCCCCAGGTCTTCAAGTTCCTTTGCCAGCGCGAAACAGACAGGGACTTCACCCCTGTCCGCTGATGATAATTGTTGTTTGACGTACTTCAGTTGCTCAATGTGATTGCTATCCTTACTCTGTGTACGCAGGGCAGAGCGATTCTGCCAGGCGTCGTAATCATCTGGTTTGAGATAGATAACCCGGTTAAACAACTCCTCGGCTCTTTGCATATGACCCATGGCGATGCATGAGGCTGCCACGTTATACACGTAGGCAGGGTTACCAGGTTGCAGGGCCATGGCTTTTTCATTGCAATCCAAAGCCCGCGCGTGGCGGTTGCAAAGAACATAAAGCTCGGCCAGTTGGCTCAACAGAACCGGGTTATGATCGCCCCCGGATTCAAGTTTTGAGAGTTTCTCCAGGGCGGCGCCAATCGCACCGTTATAGATCAGGTCCTGGATTTTTTTGAGTTCATCGGATGCAGTAGCCATGACTGACTTTAACACTCAAAAAGGCGCAGGCACAGACGCGGGAGGAGTGCGCCTGTGCCCGTGATTGCGCTCAGAAATTAAAGCCGACGGTTACACCGATGGTGCGTGGTTGGGCAATAAACCACTTGGAACCGTTGCCGTAGTAATTCTGTTTTGGTGCAGTTCCAAAAGCTTCTTCCTTAAAGACGCCCGTAGAGCCTTGTTCGTTGAATATGTTCTTGACGAACAAAGCAGCATACCAGCGCTCGAGAACCAGTGTTCCGGAAAGATCCCAGATACTGAAACCGTCAAGTTTCTGGTTGACTCGGGCACTGCCACCCAGGAAGTTCTCAGAGGATGACTGGTAATAACCACCCAGGCGGGTGATGAATTGCCAATCGTTATCGAATATTGCGGTGTGATCCAGTGCCACGTTGACGGTGTGTTCGGGTGTACCCGGCAGTTTCGTGCCTTGGCCGGCACCAAACACCGGTGCACCGGTCGGATCAAAGAATTGCTCGTCCAACTCAGCATTGACATAAGCATAGCCGGCTGCCCAGTGGAAACTGTTGCCCATTGCACCATCCAACTCCAGTTCAAGCCCTTTGGATGTTGCTGAACCGGCATTGGCAGCAGCAAAAAATGCCCAATTAGTCGTCGATGTGTCAACCTGGATATCTTTCCAGTCGATCAGGAAAACGGCAGCAGTATACCTGACATTATTAAAGTTGCCTTTCAGGCCGGCTTCGTAATTGGTGACGGTATCGGGACCGAAACGCTGCCAACGGGGATCTTCGGCAAAGGTGCCGGATAGTGGTACCGCATTAGCGCCACCTCGACGGTAACCCTCAGAAATCGTGCCATACAGCATCGTCTCGTCGTTGATATCCCAGGCGGCATTGATTTTGAACAGCGTATCTGAATCGCCACCGTTAAACTTGGCGGTATCATCAAAGTGGAAACCGGTATACAGGCCGACACCCATATCGGTGATGTTCTCGTAGCTGTTATCAAAATAACGGATACCGCCGGTCAGGTGGAATCTGTCCGAGACATTCCAGGTCAATTCACCGAAGGCAGCCTTGTCGGTGAAGTTTTCATTGCGGTTATAACGGAAGTCGTTGTCATTGATCACGCAACAACCCCAGGCGGCTTGCGCCCAGTTAAAAAAGCCGCGTAACTGGCTGGTTTGCGTGGCCTGCATATCCTGGTCCTGGTAAAACAGGCCAACCACCCAGTCGAGCATTCCACCGGTGTCGGATACCAGACGGAGTTCCTGAACAAAGGCTTCATCGTTGTAGCTGCGTTGCGCTTCTGCCATCGGCCGTGGATAGTTGTAATAGAACGCGCCAAGCCAGTTCAACTGAGCATAAAAACCGGTGTTCTCACTGACGCTTGCGCCACTGTGCTCATAATTTGATGTACTGCTGGTGAGGGTTGCAAAACCGAGGTCCAGAGACATTTCAAGGCTGTACATATCCAGATCACGGGAGGAGGGTTCGCGTTGGACGGAACCAATCTCGTATTTGCCATAGGCATCACCCCAGCCGTCATTGCCACGGGTAACCTGGCGGCGACCGCCGATATCATCGGACTGGCTCTGGTAGGTAAAAAGGGCGTTAAAATTCTCACTGGGTTCCCACAGTGCTGATACTCGCCAGTAGTCAATTTCAACCGTATCCAGATCTTTGGCTGATTCGTAGACTGCGGTATCTGCCAACGGACCATCGGGTGCCAGTGGAATGCCATCATCGCCCAACACATAAAGATTGGGTGCGTCGACGATGCCGGCGTAATCAACAATGCCACCCAGTACACGTACTGCAAAGGTGTCGCCAATCGGGAAGTTAATGGTGGCGTTGGCGTCCCAGTTTTCACCGCTGGAGCCGTCGGTGGTGCTCAATTTACCTTCAATATTGCCTTCGAATGAGTCCAGTACCGGTCGGCGGGTGATGTAACGCACGGTGCCGCCCAACGAGCCCGATCCATACAGAGTGCCCTGTGGGCCACGCAGGACTTCCACGCGCTCCAGATCCTTGACAATGAAATTGGCAAAAATGGGTGTGTCGTTAACATAGGTTGAAACGGTTGGTACGGTGGACAGTGCAAAGTCACCAAAAGCCGAACTGCTGACATTCAGACTACGGATGACGATGTGGTTAACCACGCCGTTATTGCGTTGCCCCTGATCGACCATTGATACGCCGGGTATGGCGCGCATCAACTCCTCGTTGGTGAGGATCTGGTAGCCTTCTATCATGTTGCCGCTAATCGCGGAGATATTGTAAGGAATGTCCTGGATGCTCTGTTCGCGGCGTGTTGCCGTGACAATAATTTCCTCGAGTATCTTCTCGCTGGATTCATCCTGCGCCATTGCAATTTGCGTACCGCCGGACATCAACAGGGCGGTTGTAATGGCGGTTGAAAGTGCATTTCTCTTGATCTGATGCTTGGGTCTCATGGATTTACTCCGTATTGATAGTGTTGATCTGTCCCCGGCGCGGCCCGCACACAGGCCACGCAGAGCTTAAAAGTATCGGAAGTCAGCCTGTTGCTATAGAGCCAGTTGAGAAATGGTAGTGAGTCCAGAGTGTTTGGGCTCGATTTCTCCGCTGGTTCCATGCAGTGATTTACCTCTCTTTTCCAGGTATTTCGAGAGCACCCAGGTCGGCAAAGGCACCGGACCCGGCACCTTCCTGGTAGACGGGGTAGCTAATGCCCGCGTCACGAAAACTTTTCAGCGTTTGCCCCAGTCCGTGCAGTCCTCTTTCACGTACGCGTCTAACGTGATTAAAGTCCATTTCCACGGTGATGATGTCACGGCTTGAGTTCGCCTGATGGATGACGGTACCATCCGGGCCGACTACGATTGAGTAGCCATAACCGAGACGTCCTGCGCTGTTCAGGCTGAAAAAATACACTTGGTTGATGGCGGCATTGGCACGTGAGATGGCCAGCTCAACGTCCCTGTCAATGGTGTTGGTCAGGGTCGGGACGATAATGGCCTCGGCACCCATCCATACCAGTTGACGGACGATTTCCGGGAACCAGATGTCGTAACAGATGATCAGACCAATTTTACCTGCACCGGGTACATCGAAGACAACGAAGTTGTCGCTGCCGGTGACGCCTTTTTCATAGGGATAAAAAGGATATTGTTTGCTGTAGCGTGCAATAACCTCACCTGAAGGATCAATGACCGGGGCGGTGTTGTAGACCTTGCCGTCACGGCGCTCAAAAATGGAACCAGGGATCAGCCAGATATCATTCTTCCTGGCGGCTTCGCAAAAACAATTTTCCACCTCTCCTGGCATTTGCACTGCAAGCCTGGTATTGGTGCCATAGGTGCAAAGCTCTGGAAGCACCACCATCTGGATCCATGGGAAACGTTTCTTGACCAGATCAATTTCCTGCTCAATAGTCGAGAGGTTGTCTTCAGCCTCCAGCTCCAGTTGTAACCCCGCAATAGATAAATAGCTCATGCCTGGCTCCGTGATTATTCGAATTGCAGACTAGCTACTGCGGGTCAATGCCAGTAGAACCAGATTTGGATTGCCTATGAGTCCAGTCAGGGTTTCTCGCGATGTAAAATGCCTGAGTCAACCAGGCGGCCACCCGGTCTCCACCAGCGTATGTGGTCACCATCGAGTGTCACCTGCAGCCTGCTGATATCACCGTAGCCCCAGTGCTTCCACTGACGGCACCAGACATTATCTTCCAGCCACCATTTTCCGGTGTCGCAGTCCTCATCAGCATGACCGGAACGGCCACTCATCCGGCCATCGGGGTGCAACTCGATAGTGCAGGGGTCACTGTAAAAAGTGCGTGTCATGATGATTGCGCCACTCATGGCTTCCCACAACTGTTCAGCGTCAAGCAGTTGCGGGTCATCCGGATCCATATGCGGAATGTGGTCGGTGGACATTTCCCTGATCAGACCAGTCAGTTGGTTGACACCTTCACGGATATTCTGTTCGGGAATACTGGTGACACCGAGCCTGAAATAACTTCCAGGATGTGAACGGTCGTTGTAATAGTGGCTGTCTGGTTCCAGCAATATGCCGCGTTTGGCAGCTTCTGTAACCAGGTCTTTTACTTCGATTTCAGCAGGACACCGCACCCACAATGCAGTACCACCCTGGGTGGGAAGTTCGACCTCAATATCACGTAAATAGTGGTTCAATGCTTGTCGCAAGGCCTCCCAGCGCTGCCCCATGATTTTGTGCAAACGGGCCATAAAAGCATCGTAATGGCCCAGTGACAGGAAGAATGCTGCGGTGCGTTGCGTGAGCATGCTGGGACGTCCGATCACCAGCTGCCGCAATCTGCGTGCCTGGAGGATGAGTTCGGGTGCAGCGACGATGAAACCGATGCGCAGGCCGGGTGCAAGAACCTTGGGCAGGGCGGAAAGGTAAATAACCCGGTTGTCCTTGTCGATGCCACGCAGGGCCGGGTGTGGTTGACCGAGGTAGTTATTTTCATGTTCAAGGTCATCTTCGATGATCAACTGGTCGTATTTTGTTGCCTGGCGAAGCAGGGCCCTACGGCGTTGATTCGGCATTGTTACCGCTGTGGGGATTTGGTGGCTGGGTGTCACGTAGATGACCTGGGCGTTGTTAAGACGACTGCTGACAACCATGCCATGTTCATCTACCGGGCAATTGATCGTTTTTACCCCGGTCTGGTCGAGTAACTGGCGTACTGCAGGGTTGCCGGGTTCCTCCATCGCAACACGCGTGCCTGCATCCACCAACAGGCGGGCTATCAGGTAGTGCGCATTCTGACCGCCCAGTGTAATCAGAATCTCATCTGCACGGGCCGCGATGCCGCGTCTTGGCAACATCTTGGTACGGATTTCTTCTATCAGGGCAGGGTGATCCGCATGACCTTCCTCACCTTCACCTGAGTCGACGATACGGGTTCCCAGCGCCATGCGGTTCGCCTCCCGCCACTGGGCGGCAGGGTAAAGCGATGAGTCAAAGTGGCCGTCAATAAAAGGGTAAGGGTAGCGTTGCCAATTGGAGGGCCAGTGATATAGATGTTCCTGTCTTGTGTGAACACGGATACGGTCTAACCAGCGGCCGTCCTTATTCGTCTTGCTGGGGGGCTTACCCTGGAAGCCGACACGTCCTTCCAGTACATGCTGATTGACGAAAACTCCGCTGCGTTGGCGGCTTTCCAGGTAGTCTTCCTCGATCAGTTGCTCATAGGCAAGCACGACTGTATTGCGTGCCACTCCCAGTTGTTCAGCCAGTTTACGCGAAGATGGAAGCCTGGTACCGGCGGGAAAAGTTCCGTTGAGAATGCCCTCCACCAATTTTTGACGAATCTGACCCTGCAGATTCAATTTGCTGTCAGTGTCGATGTAAATAAGGGCGACGGTCACTTTAATCCTGCTGTTTAGCCACGCTTCATTATGCGCGCTTTTTGCCGCGCCCAATCCCGGTCTTTCCGATCCGCTCGCTTATCATGTGCTTTTTTACCCCTGGCAGTACCGATTTCTACTTTTACCTTGCCTTTTGACCAGTACATGGCGGTTTGGATCACGGCAAATCCCTTACGTTCAACAAGGCCTGTCATGCGGTCGATTTCGTGCCGGTGTAAAAGCGGCTTACGGGTTCTTGTGGGATCGGCTGTGATATGGGTGGAGGCAGTTGGTAACGGGTCTATCCTGCAGCCGAACAGGAATGCCTCGTTATCTTTCAATAACACATAACTATCGGTAAATTGCACGCGCGATTCACGCAGGAATTTGACTTCCCAGCCTTGCAGCGATAAACCAGCCGCAAGTCGTTCCTCGATGTGGAATTCGAAGCGTGCGTATTCCGGTGAATGTGAACACCGATTCCGGTTCATTGTGAACACCTGTTTCAGGG
>CAYQAP010000073.1:0-9869 GCA_964415515.1 uncultured Gammaproteobacteria bacterium
CAGGGTATCTAATCCTGTTTGCTCCCCACGCTTTCGCACCTCAGCGTCAGTGTTGGTCCAGGAAGCCGCCTTCGCCACTGGTGTTCCTCCGCATATCTACGCATTTCACCGCTACATGCGGAATTCCACTTCCCTCTACCACACTCTAGTCAGGCAGTATCGAATGCAGTTCCCAGGTTGAGCCCGGGGCTTTCACATCCGACTTACCAAACCGCCTACGCGCGCTTTACGCCCAGTAATTCCGATTAACGCTTGCACCCTCCGTATTACCGCGGCTGCTGGCACGGAGTTAGCCGGTGCTTCTTCCGATGGTCACGTCATCCCCTGCGGCTATTCACCACAGGGATTTCCTCACACCCGAAAGGGCTTTACAACCCGAAAGCCTTCTTCACCCACGCGGCATGGCTGGATCAGGCTTGCGCCCATTGTCCAAGATTCCCCACTGCTGCCTCCCGTAGGAGTCTGGGCCGTGTCTCAGTCCCAGTGTGGCTGGTCATCCTCTCAGACCAGCTACGGATCGTCGCCTTGGTGAGCCATTACCTCACCAACAAGCTAATCCGACGCAGGCTCATCTAATGGCACGAGGCCTCCGAAAAGGTCCCCCGCTTTCCCCCTTGGGGCTCATGCGGTATTAGTCCGAGTTTCCTCGGGTTATCCCCCACCATAAGGTAGATTCCTACGTGTTACTCACCCGTCCGCCACTCGTCAGCGCAGAAGCAAGCTTCTGCCTGTTACCGTTCGACTTGCATGTGTTAAGCCTACCGCCAGCGTTCAATCTGAGCCAGGATCAAACTCTCCAGTTTAAGCTTTACTGCTGTGTTACCACCCCGAAGAATGATAACCACTCGCGACCTACCCGTTGATTACTAACGGACAGACTGCAAGTGTGCTTTCTGGAAACTTCAATCACTGTAAAAAACGAAAGCGCCCACACAAGCTGCTTGATTCCAAATTGTAAAAGAGCGTGCCCGATTGCTTCGGGCGAGGCGCGCATTATACGCACTCTCCAAATCTCGTCAACTACTTTTTTGGTATTTTAATGCAGTTCCTCCAAGCAGGATTTCTGCCCAGAAAAAACCGCGTTCCATCAATACCTCGCATCTGTCAGAACAACAACTCTTCGCACCTGACTCCCGGGCTACTGCAGTTCCCTAGATACGGAAAATACTCACCACGGCCGGCCATTGTATACTACTCGTGGCCGTACTAACAAGACCAAGTTTTGGTCTTGTTAGTCGCACTTGTACGTTGTCACAACCCGTTCTGTAACGGCCTCGGTCGAAGATTGGCCCACCAAAAACAGTAAAGTGGCTGGGGGACCAGGATTTGAACCTGGATTGACGGAGTCAGAGTCCGTAGTCCTGCCGTTGGACGATCCCCCAATCGTTGCTGGAAACGTTATCGTTTCGAGTACTGCGAACGCTTGCGTGCCTTGTGCAAGCCCACCTTCTTGCGCTCAACCTCTCGGGCGTCGCGGGTCACAAAACCCGCCTTGCGCAATTCTGGCCGCAATTCCTGATCAAACTGCATCAAAGCGCGGGTAATGCCGTGTCGAATAGCACCAGCCTGTCCACTGTTGCCGCCCCCGCATACGTTCACCATAATATCGAACTTGCCCTTCATATCCACCATTTCCAGCGGCTGCCGGACAATCATACGTGCTGTTTCACGACCGAAGTAGGCGTCAATTGAGCGTTTATTGATAACGATTTCGCCGGTACCTGGTCGAATGTGAACGCGTGCTACCGAACTTTTGCGTCTGCCGGTGCCGTAATAGGTTTCTTTACTGGTCATACATTCATCCTGTAGGTAAGTTCACAGCTTCAGTGACTTTGGCTGCTGTGCTGCATGCGGCTGATCGGGACCAGCATAGACATGCAGTTTACTGAACATGGCCCTGCCAAGTCGATTTTTCGGCAACATCCCTTTAACCGCTGATTCGATAATCCGGATCGGATGCTGTTGCCGTTGATCTTTCAGCGAAACCGAATAAATGCCACCCGGATAACCACTATGATGGTGGTACATCTTGTCGGTTTCCTTGCGTCCGGTAACATGCACCTTTTCTGCATTGATCACCACAATATGGTCACCAGTATCCACATGCGGTGTGAACTCCGCCTTGTGTTTGCCGCGCAGTCTACGGGCCACTTCCGACGCCAAGCGTCCCAGTACTTTATCTGTGGCGTCAACAACATACCATTGACGTCGCACAGTTTCAGGTTTAGCAGAATATGTCTTCATTACCCCGGGTCACTAGTTTGCACAAAATATGGGTCGGCGATTCTACGCAATGCCTGCATTTCACGCAAGCTCTGTGACTGATATTTTTATTCAGACTTGCCAATAGACCACCACAGCAGTCATGCACAGTCAGTCGGGTAAGATTTTACCGGGGTTCATGATGTTGTGCGGGTCGAGCGCCTGTTTAATGCCACGCATCACCGACAGTGCTTCGCCATGTTCGGCCTGCAAAAAATCTCTCTTACCCAGACCGACCCCGTGTTCCCCGGTGCAGGTCCCACCCAATGCCAGGGCTCGCATTACCATTCGTTCATGCAAGCCCTGGGCTTTTTTGACCAGCTCGGGTTGCTGGTGATCAACCAGCAACACCAGATGAAAATTCCCATCACCGACATGCCCCACCATCGGTGCCAACAATTGTTGTTGTTCGATATCACGGCGAGTCTCGGCAATACACTCTGCAAGCCTGGAGATCGGCACACAAACATCTGTAGCCCAGATCCGGCTTTGTGGCAGCAAGGCCTTGCTGGCATAGGCCATATCATGCCGGGCTCGCCACAAGCGATGGCGGTCTTCGGGTTTGAGTGCCCACTGAAAATCATTGCCGCCATGGTCTGTAGCAATTACCTGCACCCTTTGTGCCTGCTCACTGACGCTCTGCCGACTGCCATGAAACTCCAGAAACAGCGTGGGCTGGACGACATAGTCGGTACCGGAATAAAGATTCATCGCCTGCATGGAGATATCATCGACCAGCTCGATTCTGGCCACCGGGATACCCGACTGTATGGTCTCAATCGTGGTCCGCACGGCGCCTTCAATATCCGTAAATGAGCAGACCGCGGCACTGATGGCTTCCGGCTGCCCGAATAAACGCAAGGTCAGTTCAGTGAGAACCCCCAGGGTACCTTCAGAACCTACGAACAGGCGGGTCAAATCATAGCCAGCCGCCGATTTTCTGGCCCGCCGTGCGGTCTGTATAACACGACCATCAGCCAGCACCACCTGCAGGGATAGCACATTCTCGCGCATCGAACCGTAGCGCACGGTATTGGTTCCTGAGGCCCGGGTTGCAGCCATACCCCCCAGTGAGGCATCGGCTCCAGGGTCCACCGAAAAAAACAGCCCACTGTCCTTAAGGTGGTCGTTCAGTTGACGACGGGTTACGTGTGGCTGTACGACCGCATCAAGATCTTCCTGATGCACCTCGAGAACTTTGTTCATGGCACTCATATCAAGCGTCACGCCACCGCACACAGCGATGGCCTGACCTTCCAGCGCAGTTCCGGTACCATAGGCCACTAACGGCACCTTCCAGCGATTGCAGGCGGCAACGACCCGGCAAACCTCGTCGGTATCGACAACCGCTACCACTGCATCGGGCAGTACCGGGATATGCACCGACTCGTCACAGGAAAACTGCTCACGTGCGGCACGACCGGTACGTAACCGGGATCCGAAATGGTCGCCCAACTCGCGAATGAGCTGATCTGCCTGCTTGGCGATGTACTGTCCGGCTGTTGCCATGTAAATACCCTCCAGTCCAGATCCTAGCACTGCAGGCATGACAGACACAAGTGATCGCAACTGACAACCACAATTTCCTCCATGCTAAAGGTCAAAAATCAGCAAAGCATCGTGAAATCCACAACAAAATCCACAACTAAGGGGCATAGCTGGTGGTACACTGTTCGCAAATACGAATTTCGAAGCAGACGGACCGGGAGCGCAAGCCACTATGAAACTGGGCAACCACCTGCACCTGCTGGGCAGGCATCGTGCCATAGAAGCACAACTGGATGAATTCCTTGATCAGATCACCAAATCGAGCCTGACCTTTTTAGCTGCGATTAATAATTACCTGGCTGCGGATGATGGAAGAGAGTTTGACCACTACCTCACCCAGGTAGAAAAAATCGAAAGCCGCGGTGACAACCTGCGTCGCAGCATTGAAGTAGAACTCTATCAACAGACTCTGATCCCCGATCTACGCGGTGACGTCATGCGTCTGCTTGAAGATCTCGATAACCTGATCAATATCTGTCAGGCCAATCTGTTTCGATTTTCCATCCAGCGACCACAAATACCCGAGGCCTGCAATCCAGGTTATCTGCAGCTGACGCAAACCGTGGTCACCTGTGTTGAGTCTGTGGTACTGGCTTCCAGAGCATTTTTTCGGGATATTTCCGCAGTCCGCGATCATATCGCCAAAGTTATGTTCTATGAAACAGAGGCCGACCGAATCAGCACCACCATACAGCGCACCATCTTCGCCAGCGATCTGCCCCTCGAAGCAAAGCGCCAGCTGTGCTATTTCGTCGAACATATCGACAATCTTGCCAATGCGGCTGAAGACGTCGGTGACACCATCACAATCTACGCCATCAAACGCAGACTCTAGGAACCTCCCAATATAGAGCAACCGCTGCGAAAAGCATTTTTGGTTCATTTTCCCGCTCGTTTTGTCATACAGGAGTGACTATTCACCTCAAATGATCAACAAACTGACCGCAAACCATCTTCCCCTCAAGACGACCGTCATGGATGGCGAAAGTGCCGGTTTTGCAGGAATACCAAACCGAACGATTCCTATTCTCGAAACGTCTCCTGGCAGTCGGCCAGACTAATGATCTGCTACGACATGACCGGGTTAGTGTCCCAAAATGCTCGCAAGGGCATGCATCGCTCAAGCCCGACAGGCCCCTAATCCCGAATATGGATTTCACCACACTCTTTTTCCTCAGCAGCGGCCTGTTTCTAGGTTGGTCGCTGGGTGCCAACGATGCACCCAATGTATTCGGTACGGCGGTCGGCAGCGGCATGCTGAAATTTCGTACTGCGGCGATTGTCGGTAGTATTTTTATTATCCTCGGTGCCATGTCCAGTGGCTCCGGCGCTGCCAGCACACTGGCCACACTGGGTCAGGTCGATGCCATTGCCGGTGCCTTTGTGGTGGCCCTGTCTGCCGCTGCCGCGGTCTACATTATGATTCAGTCCGGGCAGCCTGTTTCGACCAGCCAAGCTATTGTCGGTGCTATTTTAGGTTGGAATTTGTTTGCCAATAAATCCACTAACACGTTGGTTTTGTCAAAAATTGCCATCGCCTGGGTAGCCAGTCCGATGCTAGCCGGCCTGATCGCGGTAGTGCTACTGCTACTGATTCGTCGTCTGCTGCGCAATCGACCTATCAACCTGTTTCGCCAGGATGCCTACACCCGCCTCGGCCTGCTATTGGCCGGAGCATTCGGTGCTTACAGTCTCGGTGCCAATAACATCGGCAATGTCATGGGCGTGTTTATCGCGGTTTCACCCTTTACTGACTTCAGTATGCCCGGTGGACTGATCCTTAATTCCACAGAACAGCTGTTTTTACTCGGTGGCATGGCCATTGCAGTCGGAGTATTCACCTATTCCTACCGAATCATGCTGACCATCGGCCGCGACCTGCTGCCACTGACTCCGATTGCCGCCTGGGTCGCTGTGGTGGCACACTCACTGGTGCTATTTATCTTCGCCTCCCAGTCCCTGCATGATTTTCTGGTACAGTGGCATCTGCCAGCACCTGCACTGGTTCCGGTATCCAGCTCCCAGGCCATTATAGGTGCCGTTGTCGGCATTGGTCTCCTGCAAGGGGGCAGTGAAGTACACTGGCGCAAGCTGGGCAGCATCGCTTTGGGCTGGGTGATCGCACCAACATTGGCCGCCCTGCTCAGCTTTATCGCCTTGTTCTTTATTCAGAACGTATTCAATCAGATTGTGTATCTACACTAATAGCGCATCCCCGGCAGTACCTGGTGGCGAATCCAGTTGCGCACTTCCAGCTGCCGTATATCTTCGTCCATGACATCTTCATCAATACCCAATTGCCAGGCCAAGTCACGTCGGCCCGGCTCCCAGTGGATGGTCTCCATGTTTTCGGCAAATTGCTTGCAACTGGCTTCATCCTGGAAAAACCTCAGTTCAACCAAGGCCTGACGGCGACAGAACATTAATCTTGCCAGCTCATGCAAATTGTATTCGGGGTGGTATTGTACCGCCCACATGGTCCCGCCACGATGGCTAACCGAAACGGCCTGTACGTGAGTAAAACGATTCCCGGCCAACCTCACAGCGCTGGCCGGAAGATGCGTGACCTCATCATCATGACTGATAAAACCACCAAACACGGCCGGCTTGCCCTCATACATGGGGTGCCCCCGGCCCGCCGCAGTCAGCTGGATCTTGCGGGCAATACCGAGTTCTCGGCCCGCCGGATTTCGAGCACAGCGACCACCGGCGGCGGTGACTGCAATCTGTGCCGCCCAACAACTGCCAAACTGAGGGACACCGGCGGCAAATGCGGTCTGGGCGAAGGCAATTTGCCGACGTACCTGCTCGTCATCTTCCAGGTACACAGTAAGGCTCGACCCGGTCCAGGTGATACCATCATAATCGGCCAGACCAGCACCCTCCGGCAATTCATCACCCGGGTCAGCGGGATGCACGGTATCGATAACACAACCCGGCCGACATGCCTCGAGCATGCGTTGGTACAGCACACTGGCTGGTGTGGCACCACCAGCCTCTAACTCTTCCCGGCCTTGCTTGCTATAGCCATCGACGATCAAAAAATGTGGCTTCGTAGACATCTCAGGACTCCATTTCATCAACAACAGGAACCGGCCAGGCAAATCAACAGCTGAATGCCACAGGCTCAGGGAAGCGCAGTATACTACGATTCATTCTGCTCTCTGTCCTGGATCAATACACTCGAATGAACACACCCGCCAGTATCGCCCACGAACAACTTGAAGAATTTCTGACCTTCGCCAACACCCTGGCGGATCTGGCCCGGCCCATTACCCTGGGTTTTTTTCGCCAGCCTCTCGATATCGAGAACAAGGCGGATACCAGCCCGGTTACCATCGCCGACAAAAACACCGAACTGGCTCTGCAACAAGCTATACTGGAGCAATACCCCGAGCATGGTGTCTCAGGAGAAGAACATGGTGACGTCAATGCCGACAAAGCCCTGGTCTGGATCATAGACCCCATTGATGGGACCAAAAGTTTCGTCTCTGGAATCCCCCTGTTCGGTACCTTGATCGGACTCATGCACCATGGACAACCGGTGGTCGGCCTGGCCGACATTCCGGCCCTGAATGAGCGCTGGTCCGGCGCATCTGTGCTTGGCAGCAACTACAACGGGAGTCCTTGTCACACGGGGAGCACCGAACTCGCCGATGCGCGCCTTTACTGTACGACACCTGACATGCTCAATCATGGACAACAGCAGCAGTTTACCGCTCTCACCTCAAAATGCCGTTTTCGCGGCTTTGGTGGCGATTGTTACAACTACACGCGCCTGGCAAGTGGCAACATCGATATCGTTATGGAAGCCGACCTGAAACCCTGCGATATTCTGCCCTTGGTGCCCATTATCGAAGGGGCCGGTGGCGTAATCACAGATTTCAATGGTCAAGCATTAACCATGAACAATTACCGATCCGCACTGGCAGCTGCCAACCCGGGATTACACCAACTGGCCTTATCCACCATCTTGCAAGCCTGAGGATCCCATCCCCCCCCGCAAATTTACTCCTGACAAGTTTATTCCTAAATCGGACCAACCGCTGCCAGTTCCGGCTCAAGCTCTCCGGCTATCCCGGCAAAAGCTGCGTGAAAGGATCTGGACAAATCCCGGGCACAGTTCCGGTATGCCTGCTGATCCGCCCAGGCCAGGGCTGGATTGAGGACTTGATCATCGACCCCGGGACAATGATCAGGTATCTGCAGTCGAAATACCGGATGTTCACTGTACGATACGCCTTCCAGCTGATCGTTCAAAATGGCTGACAACATGGCTCTGGTTGCCATGATATCCATACGCTTGCCAACCCCATAAGGCCCGCCCGTCCAGCCTGTGTTAATAAGCCAGCAACGGACTCCATAGCGCTGGATCTTCTGGCCCAGCAGACGTGCGTAGACGATGGGATGATGCACCATGAACGGGGCACCGAAACAGGGGCTGAATACCGCTTCCGGTTCTGTGATACCGGCCTCAGTCCCGGCGACCTTGGCCGTATACCCCAGCAGAAAATAATACCTGGCCTGATCGGGTGTCAATCGTGAAACCGGTGGCAACACCCCAAAGGCATCGGCGGTCAGCATGATGATATTTTTAGGATGACCGGCAATACCTGGATAGATCGCACCAGGAATATGCGGTATCGGATACGCCGCACGGGTATTCTCTGTCAGGCTCTCATCGTCAACATCAATATGGCGGGAATCAATATCGATATGGACGTTCTCCAGAATGGTTCCGAAACGTGTGGTCATGGGATAAATCTGTGGTTCTTTTTCCGGAGACAGCCGAATAATCTTGGCATAACAACCCCCTTCGATATTGAATACACCTCGATCACTCCAACCATGTTCATCATCACCGATCAGGCGTCGCTTCGAATCCGTTGACAGCGTGGTTTTCCCCGTACCAGAAAGACCGAAAAATACTGCCACATCCTTTTCTGCGCCCATATTGGCCGAAGCATGCATGGACAATACACCCTGTTTAGGCAACAGATAATTCATCAAGGTGAAAACCATTTTCTTGATTTCCCCTGCATACGAGGTGCCTCCGATCAAAGCCAGACCACGCCCAGGATGAAGAATCACAAAAGCTTCCGAGTTGGTGTGCTGGACGGAGGGAATCGCATGAAAATGCGGGACATGGACAATGGTAAAACGGGGTTCATCAACGGCCAAATCACGCTCCAGATCAACAGGCCGGATGAGCATGGTGCGGGCAAACAGGGCATGCCAGGCTTCCTGGGTGACAACCCGGACAGGAACTTCGAAAGTCGTATCTGCACCAGCCAGGCAATCCTGCACAAAAACCTCACGCCCCTCCATGTAGCGGAACACCCGCTGACACAACAGGTCGAAATCCTGTTCCGAATAGGCATGATTCACATCACCCCACCAGATCTCATCCCGACTGCTGGGTTCTTTAACCAGAAATTTATCCTGTGCTGCCCGCCCGGTGTAATACCCGGTATGAACCACCAATGGCCCCATATGAGAAACATGGCCTTCACGGCGGCGCACCGCTTCTTCATAGAGGGTTGGACTTGGTGAATTCCAGTAAATACGCTCCAGGTTTTTCAAACCCAGTGTTTCTAGTTGTTCCTTAATCGCTCTTTCAGTCATTTCAATCCCATATATACCTGTGTAGACGATAGATAGTACCTTATTTTCAAAAAAATTTGCTCACTGAGTGTGCGGATCGCAACGTCACCGGTCAAAACTTTGTAACGGTATTTTGTGATCCACACGATATACACTTCTATACTGAAAACACTGCGACTCGGTTTCCTGTAATACTTACCCATGCATCAATCGTATCATGCTGAAGCCTTCGTCTGAAGGCGAGGGTTTTAACCCAACCCGGACATGTGACAATAAAATCTGGGCAAAAAGAAACAAAATCGCTTCTCTCATCCATTTTCCCATATTCCAGGCACAGGCAGCCATCAACAGATTGATGTTGTCGCCTGCAATGCCTTTTAGAAAGTTTCGGGTTAATCTAAAATCGGTTTTTAAATGCCCGATGATAGGTTCGATAGCCGCTCGTCTTCTGCACC
>CAYQAP010000074.1:0-4851 GCA_964415515.1 uncultured Gammaproteobacteria bacterium
GTAAGAACCAATAGCAACAAAAATTGAAAGTGGCGACGACGGCTTATATGTTGAAAGATTTCTACTATCAAAGGCACAAAACCAAGCTGTGCCTGAGACATTTCCTTCTGTTTATTCATGGTCATTCAGAAGTAATCCGAATCAATCATGCTAATAGCCATGGTACCACTCAACAAAGCGTCTCACCCCCTCCTTAACTGGTGTCTCCGGCTTAAAGCCCGCATCATCCATCAACGCCTGCACATTTGCACTGGCCGCGGGAACTCACCCGCCTGCATCGGCATGAAGTTTTTTTCAGCCTCCATACCCAGCGCACCTTTAATAGATTTAATATAATCAATCAGTTAAACAGGACTCGAGTTGCCAATGTTATATACTCGCCATGGGACCTTACTGGTACCTGGATCGGGATGTTTGCCACTCCACCTGGGATTCGATGTGGCTGTATTATCCAGCACACTGATCACACCCTCAACGATATCGTCGATATAGGCGAAATCGCGCTTCATTTTGCCATAATTGAACAGATCAAGAGGCTATCTATCAACGACCGGCCTGCGCAATCGCAGTCGGTTCGGAATGATCGCTGTCGTAGCTGTAATAATTCTGGTATTTGTAGCGGTAATCGTAATCATACCCGTAGCCACTGCTGCCCTGGCCGTATTTGGCCAGCACGGCACCGACCAGAGGGGCCCTGGCCTGTCGCAGACGTTTTACTGCACCGCTCACGGTGCCGATTCGGGACACCCCGGCATTGATGACCAGCAGTGTGCCTTTGGCCAGATTACTCAAGATCAGCGCATCGGCCAAGCCCAATACCGGTGGGCCATCGATAATAACCTGGTCAAAACGCTCGGCAGCCAGCTGCAGGAGGTTGACCATTTTGCCCGAAGACAACAGTTCTGCCGGATTGGGTGGATTGGGTCCGGCCGTGATGACAAAAAGGTTCTTGATCTGTGTTCCCTGGGCCATTTCGGCCGGTTTGGCATCCCCCGCGAGATAATTGCTCAAACCTAGATGATTGGGCATTGCAAACTCTTTATGCAGGGAAGGATTGCGCAGATCGGCATCGATGAGCAACACGGAGCCACCGGCCTGGGCAAACGCCACAGCCATGCCGATTGACGTGGTGGTTTTGCCTTCACCGGGGCTCGCACTGGCCACATGCAGAACCTTGGGTGCCCCTTCGGTAGTAGAAAACAACAATGCGGTACGCAGCGAACGGTGGGCTTCGGCGATCGCAGAACGAAGATTTCCCAACGATTGCAATACAATATTCTTTGTCTCATCGACAGCCGATGCCTCGACTTCCGGGATAATCCCCAGGACCGCCAGCTGCAGTTTGTTTTCCAATTCATCACTGCCCTTGATGGTGTCATCCAGAATATCGAAAACAAACGCCAGCAATCCCCCGACGAACAAGCCTCCCAGCAGGGCCAGCAACAAGTTGAGTCGTAAATTGGGTGAAAAAGGCCGCTGTGGCACCTCTGCAGCATCAACCACCGAGATATTATTGGTTCCGGAACCGGAGGCCACCCCCACCTCTTTGAGCCTTTTCAAAAGATCGGAATACAGCACACGATTGGTTTCCACATTGCGCTCCAAAGCGGTGCGCTCGGTGCTGTTGGCGCGCAAATCCAGTACCGATTTTCGGGCTTCTGCCACGCGTTGCTTCAGGTCCGTTTCTTCACGCAGCTTGACCAGATATTCACTCTTGATTGCGCTACGAATCGCCCTGGTCTGGCGCTTGATCTCTTCATTGACCTTGTCAATCTGGCTTTGCAGCTTTTCCATGGCCGGATAGGCGGGACGATAGATTTTCAGATTCGTCTGGTATTCGGAATCCAGCTTGGCCCGTTGCTGTTTTAGGTCCTGTATGACTGTATCAGCAAGAATCTCCAAAATTCCATCATCTGCAGACTGCAAGGATTCCCGATATTTGGCTTCAGCCTTGATTTTTTCGGCTCCCGCCTCGATCAGGCGAGTAGACAGCTGCTGCAGCTTCAGCGACAGCATTGTTTCCTGTTTCTGCAGGTTAATGATACCCAGGCCCTGCATGTAGTTGGCCAGTTTTCGCTCCGAATCATCCAGGGTGGCCCGCACCCGTTTGATTCGCTCGGTCAGGAAGGTTTTGGCATAAGAAGAGGCATTGAAACGCCGTTCCAGGGTGATTTTGATGTAGTTGTTCACAATCGCGTTGGCCACATGCGCAGCCAGCGCGGGGTCAGGACTTTCATAACTGACCTGCACCAGCCTCGATCGCTTGACCGGTTTAATTTTCAGGCCGGATAGAAAACGACTTGTTATATTGAATGCCTTGCTGGAGGCTTGCTGCGCCTGCTTTGATTGTTGCGATAGGTCTTTTCGAAAGAACCGCGTAATGGTTTTTTTGATGTCCCTAAAAAAAGAACCTGCAGCTTTGCTCGATGTGGCGGTCTCTGCGCTGTCCAGGCCGAGTTGATCGATGACCCGCTTGGCCAAAGATCGGCTTTTCAGCAGTTCGTATTGGGTTTGATAAAAATTGTTGGTTCTGTTTTCCTCAGGTGTCACTCCCCGAAACTGGGTGATGTTGGTGACGATTTGCTCAATTTGCACGACTGCAGTCGCCCGGTACATGGGTGTCATTAGTAAGGTGCCAATGAGTACGACCACCAGCACCATGGCCGTGATCCCGAGAATCATCCAGCGGTGCCGGACCACCATGCGCCAGATATCCAGTAAGCTGAATTCCTCGTCATCGAAATCCTTGGGTGGCCCGGCCCCGTAGCCATAGCCATCCCGATACTGCTCCATTTCTTGGGACGAGCCCGCCACCGCCAGGTCTGAGCCGGGTCGCTGATCCGGATATTGCGCCAGTCTTGTCGTGTTGTTTCGGTCAGTCATGCATACACCCAGGGATGCCCATCGATCCTGAACTTGTCCATACATACTCCCCCAGGAGCTGGCATTGGCGACGCGTGTGCTGGATCAACGATTGTTCTTTAGATTCCAAACAGCCGCCCAAAACCACCCAGCAGGTGCATCACATATTCGACCCATGATTTTCCACTGGCCGGGGCGACGATAATCCGGTCTCCCGCCAGGATTACCGGATCCGAGGCCAAACCGGCCTGGACATTATTGACATTGACGGAGTAGCCGATGATCTTGCCCTGGCCTTCCGGCCTGAAGACTGCGACTTTGCCCGCATTGGCCAATTCTTTCAATCCGCCCGCTTTGGCCAGCACCTCGATCAGTGAGGTGTAGCCTTCGAGTGTGTAGACACCGGGCTTGACCACAAATCCGGACACGATAACCCGCTGGCTGGTGTATTCCTTGACAAAAACCTGGACTTGCGGGTGCTGCAAATACTTTTCTCCCAGCTTCTTGGCAATGAGCCAGGAGGCCTGGGTCGGGGTCAGATCTTTTACCTTGATAGCGCCGATTAAAGGCATCTGCACCGACCCCAAAAAATCAACACGGGTTTCAGTGGACAACTCGGGGGCCTGAAAAACCTTGATCGACAGCAGGTCGTGTGCACCAATGTGGTAATCGCCTCCCCCCTTGAATTCGGGCAAAGGTTTGTCCGTTAATACAATATTATTGGGCAACCGGCCTTCGCTACTGTTGCTGTTAGCACTTTTGTTACTTTTCGCAGTCGCCTCTTTGCCCGGGGTCGAGGGCTGGGTTTGATCGTCCAGCCAGGTATCATCCGGACCCTCACCGGCATATACCGGCCCTGCAATCAGGCCGATGCACAGCAGCACCGGTATGGCTCGACAACACTTCTTGAACCCCTTCATCCACTTCATCGATATTTCAACACCTCATGCAAATTGCGGGAAAAAAGGCTAGCAGCACGAATGCGCAAATTGTAGTCGATCAGGCTGTGCAGTGCCAGAAGCCTGTCCCCGCCTGGCTACATGCGGTTTCCAGGAGTCCCCTTACTGCACCTGGTAATAAAACTCGGCTATGCGCAGACCCTCCTTGCCAGTTTTCAGCCTGAACTGCACCCACCCTTTGTATCGATGCACCAGATTCAGCCCGCCTGTTCGCACTTCCACCTCGACAGCACCCTTGCCGAGCAGGGTGCCAGCAATGGATTGTTGCCATTGCATGTGCTTGATATGCAGCTTCCTGGCGCTTGAATCGGCAAAAAAACTTCGGTACTCCTGTCGAATATTCTCCTGGCCCTGGCGTTTATTGGTTTTGGCATTGCTGGAGAAAAGGCTAGAAAACAACGCCAGATCACCTTGTTCATACGCTTGAATAAACTGTTTGATCAACTTGTCAGGATTTGGCCTGGTTAGCTGCCTGGTTATTTTCTCCAGTTTTTTCCGGGTTATCCCCGCAGGGGCCTTGCTTTCGGTACTAGAATCCACTGTACTCGTAAACTCGCTTATTTTTAGCTGCCGATTGATCACTCGAACAGCAAGGATCGTGGACCCGAGTTGATGCTGGATAGTGGCTGCAGATTGATCGATTAAGAATTCCTCAAAGTTTCCTGTGCCGAGCCAGAGGGTATTGCCACTTCGCCGCCATTGCATGCCTTCAAAAACCAGCGTGCGTGCCCTGGTGTTGGTAAACAGCCTTAGATACTCAGCACGAATCTTTTCCCGGCCGATCTCAGCACCGAATTGTGCGCCTTCGGTGAACAGGCTGGTAATTTTGTTGATATCCCCTGTTGCATAGGCGCTCACAAGCTGGGTCAACAAGACATCCAGATCTGCAGCCCGATCAGTGCCGCTCCCATGCGCGGCACTGCTACCAGGGGTAGCACTGCCACCAGGGGCGGATTTTGTTGCCGGCGTGCCTCCTGCTGCACTGGCAGAGCCTGCAATGATTGGATTAGAAACCCGCGGTTTGACTGTT
>CAYQAP010000074.1:4951-6273 GCA_964415515.1 uncultured Gammaproteobacteria bacterium
TTGACAGTTTTAGGCTGGCCTGTAGCAGCGGATGGGCCAAGGGTTGTCGCAGTTTTTTCCCCGGAGTCGGTCGGTTGCGCGCGCTCTTTACCAGGTTTGGCTAATGCAGGGGGTACCGGTTTTCCTGGTTGCTCTCGCCTTGCTTGCCCCGGCTTGATTGAAGCAATCGCTGCGATTTTGCGTTTTGCTTGATCGGCCCTGCGTTTTGCTTGATCGGCCCTGGCTGGGCGTGAGCGGGGAATCTCAGGTTCAGGCTTTTGTGCTGCCGAATACCCGGGTTTGGGCGACACATTTTTTTCTTTGCCAAGGGGGCTTGCCGGTGTATTCCCAGCCTCGAGGATGCGGTCAAACTCCTCTTTTGATAGATACGGTTTATTGGAAAAAAGACGCTCTGTATGCTTGCTCGACAAGGTAGAATCGGTTTGCTCGACAACGGCATTTTCAGCCGACTGCCGGGCCGTTCTATCGGTCGAAGGCACCAGCACGACCGGGGGTTCAGCGACCATGTAGTAAAAACTCACTACTCCGATAACGGCAATAAGAAGAAGGGATAGCAACGCCATTCTCCTCGGAACGTTGCGGGACCGAACCACCGGGGGGGGAGCCCCCCGCTGTTGCTGTCTTTGTGGTTTCCCTGTTCGGGTCTGCGCCTGATGGACCTTTGCTGTTTTCCGGGGTTTGTCCGGTGCGCCGCTGGCGCGGCGCTGTTGCAGCAGTTGTCGATCATAGTTGGAGCGCTTTTCTGATTTATGGAGGGTGTTGTAGGCCTCGATTACCCGTGGTGCATAACTTTCGTTCCACTCATTGTTCTGGGCTTCCCGGTCCGGGTGAAATATTCGGATCAGCAATCGATAATGGTGCTTGACATCCTCGGCCGTGGCCGCTGGCTGCAAACCCAGGACTCGGTAATAGTCGGCCCCTTCTGCGAACAGCACTTGTTTGAGATAAAAAAGTGCGGCCAACAACAGTTCCTGTTCCGCTACATTCAGGTACTCTGCAGCTGCGATCAGTGCGCCGGAGCGCTTCTCCCCGCCTACCGATTCCAGAAAATCTTCAAGACCCTCGGGCAATGCTCGGGAGGGTTCAGCCAGCTCCGGATAGTGCAGTGGCTCCTGATAATACGCCAGTGCTATAGCATACAGGTCCTCTACCATGGCCACAAAGGGGAACAACGATGCATCGTTATAACCACACGGTTCACTTCACCGTCGGGCATAAAACAACGGCTTCCTCGCACGCCGACCGCCATGGATGGAGGAAGTGCCGTTTTTTTGCAAGTAAGGATTGCATGATGTCGCGCCTTCCAGGGAGCAGCACAAGAT
>CAYQAP010000074.1:6373-9707 GCA_964415515.1 uncultured Gammaproteobacteria bacterium
TTTTTTGCAAGTAAGGATTGCATGATGTCGCGCCTTCCAGGGAGCAGCACAAGATCAACGACGGTACTGCCAGCCGCTTTGCTGCAGAGTTGTAATCAACAGATAGAGACCAAACACCAGGATCAGGAGCAGAGCGAACTGCTGGTATTGTGCCCAAGACCGGATGGCCCAGGCCAGCAGGCCAAAGCCGAACATCAAGGCGTACAGCAGCCGCACCACAGCGCGGTCAGAAAAGCCGAGATCGAGCAGGCAGTGATGCAGGTGGGTATTGTCGGGCTGGAAGGGGCTTTTCCTCCGCACTACGCGCTGGGTCATCACCTTCAGGGTATCAAAGATGGGCAGGCCGAGAATAATCACCAAGGACACCGGCTGCGCTGCCACGCTGCCCGAATCCTCCTGGACCGAGAGCACGGCGACGGCTCCGAGCGCATAACCGAGCAGCAGACTGCCGCTATCGCCCATGAAAATACTCGCCGGCTGGCGGTTGAAAAATAAAAAGCCGAGAAGACTGCCGACGAGCATCGCACTAATGGCAAAGGCTTGTCCATTTTCCAGCGTAAAGGTCAAGAGCACCAGGAACAGCCCGGCGATCGCACCCAGGCCTGCGGCCAAACCATCCAGGCCATCGATTAAATTGCTTGCGTTCATCAATCCGACCAGGCAGAACACGGTGATCAACACGGCAAATGCACCGGTACGCAAGTCACCGAGGCCCACCAGATCACCGAAGCTGTCCAGAGTCACGCCACTGATCTGAATAAATACCAGTGCGGCGAAGATTTCACCAAGGAATTTATAGGCCGGCCGGATGCTATACAGATCATCGAGAATACCGGTCAAAAACACCGTCACCGCCCCGGCCAAAAAACCTGCCAGCAGCCGATCCATGGGCACGAAAATCAGCAGGGCAAGCAAAAAACCCACCGCAATAGCAACACCACCAAGGCGTGCCATGGGTTCACGATGCATCTTGCGCTCATCGGGATGGTCCACAGCATCAACAGCAAAGGACAAGCGCCGCGCCAATGGCACGGTCACCAAAACCACCACCATGGCAAACAACGCCCCAATAAAGGCAACAAAAGGCCGATCAATCACTATCGGGGTCAACTATTGGGGTCAGGTCTTGTTTCGCGGATTTTCATACCAGCTATTGGGGTCAGGTCTTGTTTCGCGGATTTCATCCCTGGGAAAACCTATCGACTCACTTTGGGGGTGTGTAGCGAAGGAAGTGGGATGGAGTCATATACCACCCTTACTCATCAAGAAAGGGGTTTTTGATCTGGTCTGCTACCGTAGGCTGCGGCTTTTCTTGAGGCGGGACTTCCGGTTCAGTTTTTTCTTTGCTGCTTTGGTGCTTGTGATGAGACCGGTGTCTGTGGTGTTGCACGGCTGTCTCAAATATTTCCGGTGGGGCGAGAAATATACCGGCCAAAAAAGCAAAGTATATGATATTAGCTGGGATATGCAGATTGTAGTCAATCAGGCTGTGCAAGGCCAGCAGCAGGATGCCAATACCGGCACCCACCTGGGCAAATTGATGTTTTGACCACTTGCCCTGCTGCCAGACTTTGGGCCATTGGCGGACATAGGCGATAAGCAGGAGCAACAGAATCGGTAGCAGCAGGATACCCCACTCAAAGAACCATTCCAGGTAATCGTTGTGCGTATGGTCAATGAAGAATTTTCCCAAGTCCAGGGTTTGAAAGGCCGGGAAAATCGAAGAAAAACTACCGGGGCCACTGCCCAGTGGCAGCAGGGCACCGATGCCTTCGAGGGTAGCGGAATACATGCCCATACGGGTATCGTCGGTGAGTTGATCGGCCGAGAAACGGTCTAGAATCGGTGCCAAGCCAATCATGATGGCCAAACCCAGCGCAATGGCCACGATGGTACCGATCTTGCCGTAGCTGTTGTCACCACCAATCCTGGTTGAGAAAGCGGGCATACTCAGCAGTACGGCAACTATCGTCAGGGCAATACCGGTGCGGGATTTGGTAAAAACAATGCCCAGCAACAGCAAAAAGGTCAAAAAGGCATAGACCACAGCCTTCTGGCCCTTGAGCGTATTCAGAAAGGAGGCGTGCTGACGCAGCCTGCCGCGGGCTTTGGAGCGATGTTTTCTGGTGGCCGATACGGCGAATAGTCCCAGACTGATCGGCAACACCATTTCCAGCAGGCCGACCAAGTGATCGCGGTTGGGGTAAGTGCCAGTACCGGAGCCAAAACTTCGTTCCATTCCTAAAAACAACGGCCCGGTTTGCTGGCCGTACTGCATCAGGCCCAGAGCGGCTTCAAAGCCAGCGATCCACAGCAGCAGGATGACCAGGCGGTAGCGTCTTGTGCCATTGAGACTGGAGGTGGCGATGAATACGGCCAGTGATAACAGCAGCACCATCAAGCTGGCAAAGGTTTCGCCGGGGACGACGGAAGCAGTGAATAGCCCTTGTGGGGTCGTGGCACTACCAAATACTGCGGTATTGACGGCCGTATGCAGCGCATAGCGTGGCAGCAGAGCACTCAGCAGCGGTGGCAATGGAATCAGGTAAAGCAGATACAGCAGCAGCATAAAGAGTATTGCGAACAGGGCGTAGCGATTGACCTGCTGCAGGGGTTTGGCTTGCCATAGGGTAACAACCAACAGAGCAGCTGCGAGCAGCTCCAGCGCCATCAGAGCCAGCGGCACCCGGCCGGCGCGGAAGAGTGGCGCAATGATCAAGATTACAGCCAGCAGCACAAAAGCGATGCGAGGCATAACCCCTTCGCCGGCTGGGGTGGGGTCTTGTTGGATTGGAGTTTCTAATTCGGGAGGCATACTAATTCGGGGGACATAATTCGGGGGACACAATACCTATTTACTAATTCGGGGTAATTCGGGGGACACAATACCTATTTGATATATCCGCCCCAGAAAACACCATAATGCTTCAAAGTAAGTCACTGGCACGATGGATCATAGTCTCTGGCCACGACATGGTCCAAATCCCTGGAGCCTGTCTCAATATTTCAAGTCATTTACTATCGACAAGAAACGGGTTGATGATCGTAGGATTACCAAGCATCTGGGATATGCTGGTGTTGTGTTCAGCACCCCACAGCTTGGACCAGCGGGCAACATTGTCTTCTAGCTTGATTGTAATATTTTTCATGGCACGACTTAAGGTGCCGCACGTGAAATAGGTATTGTGTCCCCCTATTCTCTTTATTCTCTTGAGGCACGCTACCGCCCCTCGGGAGCATTTTCATGCATCGGAGTAGGCTCTGACTCGATGTAAACAGCCAGGAGACAGTCTTTAGTAATAACGGGCAGATAGGTTATGTTAACTTTCTGCAG
>CAYQAP010000075.1:0-3310 GCA_964415515.1 uncultured Gammaproteobacteria bacterium
ACGATACCTCAATCCATTAATGACTAAGTAGCCGAGCGTCTGGCAGTCAATTTCGCTCAATTGACAAGAGCTAAACGCAAGGCAGCGTGTTCGCAATATGGATACTCACATCTGCATGCTTTACGTGGCGGTATCCGACAGCTCTCAGGGCAGGCGATTGCCTGGCCGGAGTATCTGATGGATATGCAGGCAGATGACCTGTTGGTGATATTTGATGTTCGTCGTTACCAGTTTGATGTTAACCAGCTCGCCCGCGATGCCAAAAAGCGTGGCGCTGTGGTGATTTTGTTTACCGATCAGTGGTTGTCACCAGTGGCTCAATCAGCGGCTCATATTTTTCCTGTACGCTGTCAAACTTCATCCAAATGGGATGCATATGCCAGTATTCTGATGGTCATCGAAACACTGGTGACTATCATCACTCGCAGTTACTATCATCACTCGCAGTTACTGGCGGGCCGTAGAAGCACGCCTGGCTGAGCTGGAAAAGGTGCAGACACAGCTCCAGGGCGGCTAGGCGGCAAGTGCTTGAGCCATGTCGCCCAAGCAGGCGACACCGTTGGCCATTTCATGATTCCAGGGCGAGCCAGCACATAGACGAATAAAATTTCGGTACTTGCCGGTTGCTGAAAAAAATGGCCCTGGTGTAACGCTGATCTTCTGTTTGAGCGCCAGCGCATGTAACTCCATGGCATCTACACCTCGAGGCAGTTGTACCCAAAGTACAAAGCCTCCCTGGGGTCGGGTAAGTCGGGTGCCTTTGGGAAAAGACTTTGCCACCGCCAGTCGTAGCTGCTCCAGTTGTTCCCGATAGGCGTGTCGCAGATGAATGAGATGGCGTTCGTACTGACCACTGCGCAGGAATTCAGCAATCGTCAGTTGTGGAATCGATGCTGTGGCGGAGCTGACCAACTGTTTCAAGCGCAATACCGGCTCGAAGTAGCGACCTGGACTGACCCAGCCGACCCGGTAACCCGGCGCAATGGTTTTTGAGAACGAAGAGCAAGTCAGGACCAGACCTGCAGTATCAAAAGCCTTGAACGTGTGAGGTCGGGTTGGTGTAAAGTGCAGGTCACCAAAGATATCATCTTCTATCAAGGGGATTTGTTTTCTGGAGAGTATTTCCAGTATGGATTTTTTGTTATTGTCAGGAATCAGTGCTCCGGTTGGATTATTGAAATTGGCGACAGAGATTACCGCTTTGATATCTACAGTTTTCAGTGCTTGGTCCAGCGCATCGACGCATAATCCACGATCCGGGTCGGTGCTGATTTCAACGGCCATCATGCCCAGTCGTTCGATAATCTGCAGCAAGCAGAAATAGGTGGGGGATTCGACCCCAATCGCATCGCCAGGCAGGGCGACTGCTTGTAGGCTGATGGACAGGGCTTCTGTGGCCCCGGTAGTGATAATAAAATCATCGGGGTTGAGGTTGACGCCACGCTCCATCGAGCGGTAGGCGATCTGACGGCGCAGGTCGAAATCACCGGGTGGATAACAATAGCTCATGGTTTCCACCGGGTGTCGTGATGCCACCTTCTTCAATGCTGTGGTCAGTCCTTTGGAGGGCAATAGCTCATGCGCCGGGTTGGCAACACCCAGTGGGACGACGCCGGGTACATTCGCCAGGCTAAACTGGGCGCTGATGTCATCACCGAACTGAATACGCCGGGGAAGGGGGCGCGTTCGGGTGGGTTTTGGCAAAGAGAGCTCTGCTACGGGCCTGGATTTGACATAGAAACCCGATTGAGGCCTGGACTCCACCAGCCCTTGGCCTTCCAACAGAACATAGGCTTGCATGACTGTGGCAATACTGAGATCCAGTTTTTTGCTCATTTTTCGAAGTGAGGGCAGGCGCTCACCGACACGCAGGGTGCCGCTTTCAATCATCAGCTTGACCTGGAAGGCGACCTGCTCATACAGAAAACCATGCGGGGATGGGTTTTTGGGCTGTATTTGCTGCATAACTGTTATGGTTACATTATTAATAAACTGTATCTGTTATGGTAACAGTTTTTCATTAGACTACCAAATCGAAATCACCCCATTATTTGGTCAGCGCCCATTATTTGGACAGCGATTTAATAAACAGGATTGAATGGAGAACATCATGGCACTCACACAGGTCGTACATCGCTGGAATGTTGCAAACCGCGATGATCTGAAAAATAGGACGGGAAGGGGCTGGTCACAACTGCTGACTTTGCTGTCGATTTGGTACAAGAGGACCGCAGATCGGCGGGCCCTGGCCAGCCTGGAGCCCAGTATGCTGCGCGATATCGGTCTGACCCGAGAGCAGGTTGAACAGGAGGTACGCAAGGCCTTCTGGCAGGCGTGAATGCTCTTGTTGACCCGATCTCCGGCATTGTATCTTTGGACCGTATTGATTTGGGGGTCCACCTGGTTTGCCATACGCTTTCAGCTGGGTACAGTCGAACCTGAAGTTTCTCTGGTATATCGTTTCGCTCTGGCTTCTGTGATTCTGCTGCTGTACTGTAAGTTTCGTCGGTACTCATTGAAGCTGGATCGAGACGGGCTGCTCTTCGTTATTCTGCAGGCGATATTCCTGTTTTCAATCAATTATCTGCTCTTTTATTGGGCTACCGGCTTGTTGACTTCCGGGCTGATTGCGGTGGTTTTCTCTACCGTGGTGCTGATGAATGTCTTGAATGCCGCCTGGTTTCTCAAACAGGCTGTCAACAAACGGGTCGTGGCGGGAGCAGTGTTGGGACTGACCGGTATCAGCCTCGGGTTTTATCCAGAGTTTTACAAAGTGGATCCTGCCGTCGTGGGGACAGGGCTGGCACTGAGTCTGTTAGCGACCTATGTCGTTTCGATCGGGAATATCATTTCTGCGCGCAATCAACAGCGTGGCTTATCGGTTGTCGTTACCAATACCTGGGGTATGCTGATTGGTGCCTTGATCATGGCGCTTTACGCAGCCCTCAATGGTGCTCATTTTATTTATGACTGGCGCCCGGCCTATAGTGTCAGCCTTTTCTATCTGGCACTGTTTGGATCCGTGTTGGCTTTTGGTAGTTATCTGACGCTCATTGGCCGGATCGGGGCAGACAAAGCCGCTTATGCGGCAGTTTTGTTCCCGATCGTAGCGCTGACCTTGTCCACTTTGTATGAAGCTTATGTCTGGACAATACCGGCATTGGTCGGGGCTGGATTGGTGGTGCTGGGCAATATTCTGGCGGTGACCGGTCCGAAACCCCGAGTTCTGAAAGAGGCATGTGCCGTTTCCTGAATTTTGCCGGGTTCCCAGCCTGTCCTGCAATAAATGACTCTGAAACCTAATAACAGT
>CAYQAP010000075.1:3410-9210 GCA_964415515.1 uncultured Gammaproteobacteria bacterium
GGTCGGTCCTGGCACAGTCGTGGCAAAGAGTCTGTAGGAGGATAGAGATCCTGCTATGTAAAAGCAGGCTTTGCAGGAGCAACAAGCCGGCCGACTCCGATGCATGGACAGGCTCTTGCCCGATTGGTTTGTCATTCTAATTTCCTTGTTTGTTCATAGGAATTCTCTACAGAATCTGTAATTCGTCGAGATTGTCCAGTCGAAAAGGAACTCCATGGTGCCATAGAGTATATAGCGCTCATAGAGCACCCTTATCGGTGCTTTTATAGCCCTAGACTTTGTGAAAAAACACGTTTATGCTTCGCGCTCGGATACCACTTATCCTTAACTTTGGATTGCGCCCCCGTGAATGACTTGTTGTTCTGAGCGGAATGGGCGTTTATATCTTTTTAACGCTTTAGTGGTGACCGAGGAACTGTTTAGACCGTCATACACGACATGCCAGACGGGGAGCGCCAGAGCGTCATTGAGACTTGACAGCGTAGTATGCGCCTTGCTGTGAGGGTCACTAACTGATTGGCCTTACCTGAGACCATGATCCAGGCAATCACAGTACGGATAAAACCATTTGCTGGGAAGTGCAGATGCCAAGAATCATACTAACCTATGTCAGATGGGTCGATGCCATCAACTACAGAATTGGTAGGGTCGTCATGTATGGCATCTTCGTTATGGTCGCGGTGCTGCTGTGGTCATCCTTTTCCAAGACGTTTTTTCTTCCATCCCGGTGGACGCTCGAAGTCGCACAGTTTGCGCTGGTGGCCTATTATCTGATTGGTGGGCCTTACTCCATCCAGTTGGCTGCCAATGTGCGAATGGACCTTTTCTACAGTAGCTGGACATCACGGCAGCGAGCCTGGATGGATGTATTCACGATCTGGTTCTTGATTTTTTACCTGGTTGTAATGACCGTTGGAGCGGTCGGCTCGACAGCTTATTCCCTGGGGTATTTTGGTGACGCGCCGTTTACTTTCTTCAAGGATCTCCTGCAGGCATTCTTTACCGGAGGGACGGATGCGGCGGCCAAGCAACTCGGCTTTATCGAGCGCTCACCAACCGCGTGGCGGCCCTATCTATGGCCGGTCAAGGTGATCGCCCTGACCGGTATCTTCCTGATGTTGCTACAGGCATTTTCAGAACTCTTTAAGGATATCGCATCATTGAAAGGTGTTGATTTGCGCTCCAGTGAACCGGCACGCCGTCATCACGAAGAAGACCTTTACGAGGAGGCGATCTGATGTCTTATGAGATGATTGCCATTTTCATGTTTTCGACCATGATGCTGATGCTGCTGACCGGGCAGCGGGTGTTCGGTGCCATTGGCTTCGTGGCGGCTATCTCGGCGTTATGGCTATGGGGTGTTGGGGGTTCGGATATCCCATTCTCGTCGGTAATGAAGCTGATGAAATGGTACCCGTTGCTGACCCTGCCGATGTTCATCTTTATGGGTTATGTCTTGTCAGAATCGAAAATTGCTGACGATTTGTACAAGATGTTCCATGTCTGGATGGGGTCAATCTCGGGTGGGCTGGCAATCGGCACGATTGGTTTGATGGTGTTGATCTCGGCCATGAATGGTTTGTCGGTGGCTGGCATGGCGATTGGCGCCACCATTGCGTTGCCGGAACTGCTGCGGCGCAACTACGACAAGAGGATGATAACCGGAGTGATTCAGGCGGGTTCCAGCCTGGGCATTCTGGTGCCTCCCTCCGTGGTGTTGGTGCTCTACGCCCTGATCGCTCACCAACCGGTGGGTCAATTGTGGCTGGCAGGGATTATTCCGGGCCTGATGATGGCGATCATGTTCATGCTCTACATCTATATTCGTTGCAAGATCACTCCCGCACTAGGCCCACCCATGCCGAAATCGGAGCGCACAGAATTTGAGCGCATATCGGATCGGCCGTTTGTGGTGGATTTTGTGCTGCTGGCGGTGATAACGGGGCTGATTGTAGCCTTTGCCGTAAACGCCCTTGCAGGAAAGAAGGTGCTTTTGGTGATCACAGCGTTGCTGCTTTTGTGGGTGCCGTTTAAACACCGGCTGCCTTGGGTCATGAAACTGAAGATCAAGGAAAAGCACCGGCTGCTCACCGCAGGTGCGCTGCCATTGATCATTTTCTTTGCCATGATGGTGCCATTCGTAAATGGCTGGACCTCATTGACGGAAAGTTCCGCCATTGGCGCAATGACTGCTTTCATGGCTGCCATTTTCAAGGGCCGGATGACCTGGCATGTCTTCGAGAAATCGGTACGCTCGACCCTGGCTATTTCCTGCATGTTCATGTTCATCATCGTAGCCGCTATGGGCTTTGGGGCGGTGTTCGACGGGCTTGGTGCGGTCAAGGCGATAGAAAATCTGTTTACCGATCAGCTGGGCCTTTCACCCTGGGCGATTCTGGTGCTGATGCAGCTCAGCTTTTTGGTGATGGGCACGTTCCTGGATGATACCGCAATGCTGGTGATTGTGGCCCCTCTATACATCCCGCTGGTGCAGCTTCTGGGATTTGATATGATCTGGTACGGGGTGCTCTATACCATTACCACGCAGGTTGCCTATATGACGCCGCCATTCGGCTACAATCTGTTCCTGATGCGTGCGATGGCGCCGCCGGAAATTAACATGCGTGATATCTACGCCTCCATCTTTCCATTCGTCCTGGTGATGGCTTTGGCACTGACTTTGAATATGATATTTCCCCAAATAGCGTTGTGGCTTCCCCACTACGTCTATTTCTGAGGAGCAAGCGGATAACCAGAACTCCATAAGGAGCAGATCAGTAAAACACCAATAACCTGAGTAAGATATTCAATCTGGAGATCAAGATATGACTACAAGACGTAAGTTTCTTAAGACAGCAGGAGTTGGCGCCACGACCGCCCTGGCTGCACCGGCAATCATCGCCGCCGGGCCCAAGATCAAATGGCGGCTGCAAACCTATGCTGGGCCAGCGCTGGCAGAACAAGTCATCGTGCCGATGGTCAAAAAATTCAACGAAATTGCCGGTGATGAGATGCAAATCCAGCTGTTTACTTCTGACCAACTGGTGCCGACAGGTGAATTGTTCCGTGCCATGCAGAAGGGCACCATCGATGCGGTTCAGTCGGACGATGATTCGATGGCCTCACCGACCGAAGTCACCGTATTCGGTGGTTATTTTCCGTTTGCACTGCGGTACTCACTCGACGTGCCCGTGTTGTTCAATCAGTTTGGTCTCGACAAAATCTGGAAGGAAGAATACGCCAAGGTAGGTGTCAAGCACATCTCGGCAGGCTCCTGGGATCCAGCGAATTTCGCCACGAGAAACCCGATCAAGAGCCTTGATGATTTAAAGGGCCTCAAGATCTTCACGTTTCCGACTGCCGGGCGTTTTCTGGAGCGTTTCGGTGTGGTCTCTGTGACGATTCCGTGGGAGGATGCCGAGGTCGCCTTGCAGACCGGAGAACTTGATGGGTTGGCCTGGTCGGGCATCACCGAAGATTACACCTCGGGTTGGGCAAATGTCACAAACTACTTTCTGACCAACAACATTTCAGGCGCATGGATTGGCCACTTCTTCTCCAACATGGATCGCTGGAACGAGTTGCCAGATCATCTGAAAACGTTGCTGCAGGTTTGTATGAATGACTCTCATTACCACCGGCAGTGGTGGTATTGGGGCGGCGAAGCCAGCCTGCGCGTGAAGGGCACCAAGCTGAAGTTGACCACCATCTCCGACAGTGAGTGGGGCAAGGTCGAGTTGGAAGCTCATAAGTTCTGGAGCGAAATTGCATCACAATCTCCCCTGAAAGCCAAGATCGTTGGCATCATCAGAGACTACAATGCTTCCATGGTAAAAGCTGGAAGACCCTATCGTTACACCTGATACGGCCATACCAGTGGGCAGGCGGTTCCTGTTCTGGGAATCGCCTGCATGCTTTTCCACATGCTGCCTTGGATTTGAACTGAACTGACCGGTTGCACTGCAGATTCTGTACCGACAGCGTACGCTGCTTCAGTAATACCTCCAGACCATTGTCCTCGTGACAGATTAACTCCGGCATCCTGTTCACTGATGATTTGTCCATCTATAATACGCTGACTCACAATATTCTGGACCGATAATGAACTCTGAAATGTGGTTGGCTTTCCTGCTGGCATCCTTTCTGATCTCGATTTCTCCAGGGGCTGGTGCGATAAATACCATGAGTAATGGACTCAGTTATGGGGTGCGCAACACCTTGCCAGCAATTATTGGGTTACAACTTGGACTCGGTGCCCAGATTATCATTGTTGGTATCGGTCTTGGTGCGCTGCTGGCATCATCAAATACGGTTTATACGGGGATTAAATGGGTCGGTGTCGGTTACTTACTGTGGCTTGGTATCAGCAAATGGAGGCAGGTTCCCAGGCCTTTTGATGCCACACAAGATTCCCGGGATAGTCGAAAGTACCGTTTCTGGCAGGCAGCCCTGGTTAATCTCACCAACCCCAAAGCAACCGTGTTCCTGCTGGCGTTATTTCCGCAATTTATTGATGCCAGTGCGCCACATGCCTCACAGTTGGTGATTATGGGCAGTACTCTGATAGGTGTTGATATCTTGGTTATGGTTGGTTATGCCAGTTTGGCGTCTCGGTTATCGGGCTGGATGCGCGACGAAGTTCATCAACGTTGGCAAAACCGTATTTTCGGCTCCTTGTTTATTGGTATTGCAGCACTGATGGCAGGCTACCGGAACAGTTTGTAAGGCAGGCATAGATCAGCTGTTAAGGATTATCCGGGGTCCCGGATGCATTCGGGGGCTCGACAGGAGGCGATCAATTTGCAACAGCAATTTTCCTTGACGCTACTGGGAACCGGTTGTCCGGTTGTTTCAACAACCCGTTCTGGTCCTGGGGCGTTGGTTCAGTGTGATGGCCAGAATTTCCTCATCGATATTGGTTCAGGGGTAACCCAACGCCTGATTGCAGACGGTCTGACCGGGGCTGATATTGATGCGCTGCTGATTACCCACATGCACACCGATCATTTGATCGACTTTTATCAGTTCATCATTTCATCCTGGCACCAAAATCGCGAGCGCCCACAAAAGGTTTATGGTCCACCGGGCATCAGAAGATTTATCAACAAAACTATGGATTTATGGAAGTTAGAACGCGATTTACGGATAAAGTTTGAACAACGCTCTTCCATCGAAGCGTTCAAAATTGAGGTGATTGAGTTTAGTGATGAATCTTCAATCATCGAAACAGCTGGCTGCACCGTCAGGCCGGTAAAAGTTTCCCACGAACCTGTTAAATCAGCCTTCGGGTTTATTTTTGAAGCAGCTGGCAAAAAACTGGTTTTAAGTGGTGACACCCGCTATTGTGAAAACCTCATCCGAGCCGGTAAAGGGGCTGATCTGTTGGTACACGAGGTTTTTGTGCATCGACACATGCCGATAATCGGCACTCGCACCAAGCAAGGGATAAAAGCGGTGGCGTCTTATCACACTGCTTCGCACGAAGTTGGCAAAGTGGCTCAACAATCCGATGCGAAAGTACTCGTTCTCACCCACATTGTGCCACCTGGTACTGAACGTAACAAGCTGATTGCCGATGCCCGACAAGATTTTGATGGCTTGGTGATTGTCGGCGAAGACCTGATGCATTTTGATCTTGTCACACAAATTGCCAGCAAGGAAGGCGTTGTGTTTTCTTTTTGATCGGGAACGTGTTCTATGATCGGGAACGTGTTATACATTAATTGTTAGTTCGGCCAGAGGTACTCGACGAAAAATGGAAAACACACTGATTCAGGGTTATCACGCTCACGTCTACTTT
>CAYQAP010000076.1:0-8093 GCA_964415515.1 uncultured Gammaproteobacteria bacterium
GAAGGCCTGGGTATTCCGGCCGAGTCGCTGATCAAACCGCCTCAGGCTCATGCCTAGTCAATATCGAAGCGGAGATAAATTTCATGATATCTCCGCTATCGATTCGAGGCTGGCTGATCTTGAACAGGAAAAGCAGCAGCTCGTCGCGCTCAGAGAGGAGCTGCAAAAATCGAAGCCAGCGTCTCCCATTTCAGATTCCTTTTCTCCAGAACAAAAGATAGCAATTTTCAGAAACCTGTTTCGTGGCCGCACCGATATTTTTGCCAATCGTTGGCAAAACCAGCGAGGACGGAGTGGCTATTCCGTAGCCTGTGACAACGAATGGGTTCAGGCTATCTGTAACAAACCGAGGATCAAATGCCTTGATTGCACTCACCGCCAATTTAGCGAGTTAAACGATCAGGTCATCTATCGCCACCTGGCTGGACAGCAAGTTGTTGGCATGTATCCGCTACTCCACGACAACACCTGCCACTTGCTGGCCGCCGATTTCGACAAAGGCAACTGGCAAGACGAAGTGAAAGCGATGTCCAGAGCTTGTACCGAATATGGCGTGCCGCACGCAGTAGAGATTTCGCGCTCCGGGAATGGCGCGCACCTATGGGTATTTTTCGATGACACGGTGCCTGCCAATGAAGCACGCTTGCTGGGATTTGGTCTTCTTGATAAAGCGATGGAGGTTTATCCAAACCTGTCTTTCGACTCCTATGACAGATTATTTCCCAATCAGGACATTCTGCCTGAAGGAGGATTTGGCAATTTGATTGCATTACCACTACAGCGCGAAGCCAGACAAGCAGGCAATAGCTCTTTTGTCGATGCAGATTTGAATGTCATTGAGGATCAATGGCAACACCTCTCACAGATAAAGAAACTTTCCAGACAGGAGCTAAATCAATTTCTTTCAAAGATCTCCCCCAATGCAAGCCTGATTTCAGAGCAGGACATTACCGATATCCTGCCGCCTTGGGAGGTGACAGCCAAACCCAAGCCTCTGGTTCTGGAAAGCCCGCCACAACAGATTACGATAACGCTGGCCAACCACATCTACTTTGAGGTAAAGGCGCTGCCAAGTGCTCTTTTAGCAAGATTAAGGAGTTTAGCCAGCTTTTCAAATCCGGTGTTCTTTAAAACACAAGCGCTTCGCTTTTCTACTCACGGAATTCCGCGATTCATTTCCTGCGCATGCATTGAACGAGGCTACTTGGCATTGCCTCGTGGGTGTTTGGATGATGCACTCGCGTTATTGAAAGAGAACAGCATAGACGTTCAATTCGATGATAAGCGTGAGTTGGGCATAAAAATTTCAGGCATGAAGCCATTGTTAGCTTTGAGGAAAAATCAACAGACCGCAGTTAAAGAAATGAGCAAACACGATGCAGGAATTCTACATGCACCTACAGCATTTGGAAAAACCGTGACGGCTATCGGAATGATCGCCAAGCGCAAAGCAAACACGCTTATTCTGGTACATAGCCGCCAACTACTTGATCAATGGCAGGAAAGACTGCGCTCGTTTTTGCCGGAAGCGGAAATCGGCGTCATCCGCGGCGGTAAGAAGAAGCCGACCGGCATCATTGATATAGCGACGTATCAAAGCCTGATTAACAAGAAAGACAATACCATCTCTCCCATTGTTCAGGACTATGGGCATGTGATAGTTGATGAATGTCACCACGTATCGGCACCGCGCTTTGAAATGGTATTGAACGAAGTTCGAGCGAAATATGTGCTCGGCCTTACTGCTACCCCAGAAAGACAGGACGGTCACCAGAAGATTATCTTTATGGCTGCCGGCCCCATTCGACACAAAGTTAAAAGCTCAAGTGAAGGGACATTCAAGCAAGAAGTACAAGTCCATCAACTCTATGACACACTACAGCTGCATCTTACTCTATCAGATGAGCGACCCAAAATTTCAGATGCCTACCGGTGGATAATGGAAAACGAAAATCGTACACAGCGGATTGTGTCCGATGTGATCAACAATGTTCGCGAAGCCAAACATCCAATCGTCCTCACTGAAAGACGCAAACATGCGGAAATGATTTACAACCTTCTCAATAAAAGCGATATTGACTCAGTCATATTGAAAGGTGCAATGAGAGCCGCTGAACGCAAGCATGTTGAAGAGCATTTGCATTCGGCTCAGGTTGTGGTCGCCACCGGAAAGTATGTGGGAGAGGGTTTTGACTTGCCCAGGCTGGATACATTGTTTCTCGCCATGCCCATCGCCTGGAAAGGCACGCTGGCTCAGTATGCGGGAAGAATTCACCGGGAATCAGACGGTAAAACGCAAGTGACGATTCACGATTACGTTGACTGCAGCCTCCCTATGCTCCAACGCATGTTCAATAAGCGTGAAAAAAGCTACAAGTCGATGGGCTATACCATCTTGTTCTCAGGTGAATCAGACAGCTCGAATGGCACTAAGCAACTTGATGCCATGCTGGTGTAGTCGCAGGTTTCCGGATTGCTCCAGAACGCGAGTTGTTCAAGCTCCCTGATACCAATGCCGGCATCAAACTACCTCTCATGGTATAGCCGGTTTTGTCGTTACAGTACGCAGAAAATACCATGAAAAATACCATTGACGATGTAGATTATATTGTTGATTAGATTATATTAATTGTTATTAATCAATGTATTATAAATTCCGGTTACTCCCACTCGATGGTAGCAGGGGGTTTGCTGGAAATATCATAGGCCACACGACTGACTCCCGGAACTTCATTGATAATTTGGTTGGATACTTTTGCGAGTAAATCATAAGGCAGATGTGCCCACTTGGCGGTCATGAAGTCAACGGTTACGACCGCACGCAAGGTGATCACGTAGTCATAGGCACGGTGATCACCGACTACACCGACCGATTTTACCGGCAGAAACACTGCAAATGCCTGACTGACCTGTTGATAGAGCTTGGCATCGAGCAGTGCCTGAATAAAGATAGCATCTGCCTGACGGAGCATGTCTGCATACTGCTTTTTGACTTCGCCGAGTATCCGTACACCGAGCCCAGGCCCCGGGAAGGGGTGGCGATAGATCATGCTGTGAGGGAGGCCGAGATCGACACCAATACGGCGTACTTCATCCTTGAACAATTCACGCAGCGGCTCAAGTAGTTGCAGCTGCATGATTTCGGGAAGGCCGCCGACATTGTGGTGAGACTTGATGACTTTGGCCTTGCCGGTTCGTGAGCCTGCCGATTCGATCACATCCGGATAGATGGTCCCCTGTGCCAACCAATGTGCATTCTGGCAACATTCAGCCTGTTCCTGAAAAACCTCAATAAAAAGATTGCCGATGACCTTGCGCTTCTGCTCTGGATCGGTGACACCCTGTAAGGCACTGAGAAAGCGCTGTTCGGCGTTGACCCGGATCACGCGTACCCCCAGGTTCTCGGCAAAAGCAGCCATGACTTGGTCACCCTCATGCAAACGCAACAGACCATTATCAACAAAGATGCAGATCAAACGGTTGCCAATGGCTCGTTGCAGCAAAGCGGCTACTACCGAGGAATCAACACCGCCGGACAGGCCCAGGATGACCTCATCGCCTCCGGTGCGGGCGCGAATGTCTGCGATTGCAGAATCGATGATTGCACCGGCAGTCCAGCGTTGCTCACAGCCACAGATGGTGGTGATAAACCGGCTCAAAATAGCCCGGCCCTGCAAGGTGTGTGTGACTTCAGGATGAAATTGCAAGCCGAAGAAATGTCTGGTTTCATCGGCTATGCCGGCCAAGGGAGTATTGTCAGTTGAGGCAATGGCGACAAAACCGGGCGGTAATTCGGTCACACGGTCACCATGGCTCATCCACACATCCAATTGCCGTTCCTGAAGGCTGTTGGGAGGGTCATTCAGGCCGTCGAGAAGTGATGAGCGATCAATTGTGGTTACTCTGGCATGCCCGTATTCATGCAGATCGGAGGCTTCCACCCGGCCGCCGAGTTGTTTCGCCATGGCCTGCATCCCGTAACAAATCCCAAGCAACGGCCAGCCCTGGACAAACAATTCCGGGGAAGCTTGGGGTGGTTGCTGCTGATGGACAGATTCTGGGCCACCAGAGAGGATCACCCCTTTAGGGGCAAACCGCAGGATTTCTTCAAATTTGACATCATAGGGCAGGATTTCACAATACACGCCAATTTCGCGTACCGAGCGGGCGATCAGCTGTGTGTATTGGGAGCCAAAATCCAGTATCAAGATACGGTCAGTGTGAAGATTCTGCATTCAGGTGCCCCTAACGCGACTGCTGATAATTGGGGGCTTCCTTGACAATCGACACATCGTGGACATGACTTTCGCGGATCCCGGCATGGGTGATGCGAACAAATTTCGCATTGCCAGCAAAATCAGCAAGATTCCTGGCCCCGCAATAACCCATACTGGCACGTAGTCCCCCCATAAGCTGGTGGATGATATTCATCATTGTCCCCTTATAGGGAACTCGGCCCTCAATGCCTTCCGGTACCAGTTTATCGGCGGAGGCGCCCTCCTGGAAGTAGCGATCTTTGGAGCCCTGCTCCATGGCCCCCAGTGAGCCCATGCCCCGATAACTCTTGTAGGAGCGGCCCTGATAGATTTCGATCCTGCCAGGGGCTTCATCGGTCCCGGCCAGCAGGCTACCGAGCATCACTGCATGTGCACCGGTAGCCATGGCTTTGGCCAGATCACCGGAAAGGCGAATGCCGCCGTCCGCGATAATTCGAATTCCGGCTTTCTGCGCAGCACCAGCGGAGTCCTGAATGGCTGTTATCTGTGGCACGCCAACGCCTGCAACCATACGAGTGGTGCAGATTGATCCCGGCCCGATGCCAACCTTGACAGCATCGGCTCCAGCCTCGGCCAGTGCCATAACAGCCTCTGCGGTAGCTATGTTGCCGGCGATAATGTCCACTTGTGGGTAGTTGTTGCGAATACTCCTGACTTGTCGGATCACGCCGGCAGAGTGGCCATGCGCGGTATCGACAACGATGGCATCGACACCGGCAGCTACCAGTGCTTCGATGCGTTGTTCTGAGTCTGCGGTGACCCCCACGGCTGCAGCCACGACCAGGCGGCCTGCTCCATCCTTGCTGGCATTCGGGCTGTCTTTCTCTTTCTGCAGATCTTTTGCGGTCACCATACCACACAGATTGAAATCGCTATCCACCACCAGGACTTTTTCAATCCGGTGTTTGTGCAGCAATGATTTGATCTCTTTTTGACTGGCTCCTTCGCGTACGGTAACCAGCCTATCCTGTGGGGTCATGACTGCAGTGACCGGAACATCAAAGTGGGTCACAAAACGCAGATCCCGACTGGTGACAATGCCATTGAGCTTGCCATCACGGAGCACGGGGACACCCGAAATATTGTGATCATGGGTGATTTTTAGTACTTCTCGCACACTGGTTCTGGCATCCACCGTGAAGGGATCGTTGATCACGCCGCTTTCGTGCTTTTTTACCTTCAGTACTTCAGCAGACTGGTGTTCTATAGAAAGATTTTTGTGGATTACGCCCAAGCCCCCTGCCTTGGCCATGCCGATGGCGGTATTCGCTTCTGTGACCGTATCCATGGCCGCTGAAAGCAGAGGGATTTGCAAGTGAATTCTGGGGGTCAGCTGGGTGCTGAGGTCAACATCTCTCGGCAGTACCGCGGAATAGGCTGGCACCAGCAGGATGTCATCGAAAGTGAGTGCGTCTTTGAAGGGTTCCATCTGCGGATTATAGAGATTGACAGCCATTCAGTAAACAGGGTAAGTTGCTATGTCACAGGCAATTGCAGTGTCGATCTGCGAGTGTTTGGTGGTGTAGTACTTTGCAGGTGCAATGCTGTAGTATTACCTGCTGCTTGCCAGGCAGGGTGGCAGGGTGGCTACGCGGGATGCAGGGTGGGTGGAAAAAGTCCAGATTATTTCTGGACAATTCCTGGAGAGATACCGGCTACAGATGAAGTAAAAGGACATGGTATGAAACAATCACTGGCTGTGCTGGTCACAGCCCTGTCAGTTGGCTTGGGAGGGTGTGCCAGCCTCGGCACCGGGACCACGGTTGGCAAGTCTGATCAAGTGCTCAAACTGGCGGCGAAGGAACTGGCTGCAGTCCGTAAAACCGGCCATGTCTGGTTGCTGTTCGACCCGGAGACAGGAAACAAAACTGTGACGGTGGGTAAACTCTACGTTGCAGCCAGAGCAGCACGAGACCGGGGAGACGAGGAGCTGGCGCTCCGGCTGGCCAGAAAAGTGATCTGGGCGGCCAGAGCAGGACAAAAGCAGGCGCAAGACGTTGCTACGACGGCCGAATATTACATTAATTATTGACCAGGCTAGCTGTTCCCAGACAGACTTTCAGCGGACCGCTGAACATGTCTTCACTGCGAGTGAGACAGGGAATAATCCGCAAAAAAGCGCAGTGTACAGGTATGTGCATGCGTGTAGAGCGGGTTCTTGACGCCATATCGTGTCATGTGAGCGTTGTCAACAGTCGGCCAGAAGCTTGTTGATCCGCTGAAACCTGTTTCGGACTGCCATTATGAAAATGACCCCTGCAGGCGTTTCCGTACTCTCTGTTTCTGAACTGAATCTCAGTGCCGGGAGGCTGCTGGAACATAGTTTTCGAAATATCTGGGTGCGTGGTGAAGTGGCTGACCTGAGTCGGCCAGCCTCAGGGCACCTGTATTTTGTGCTTAAGGATGGGCAAGCCAGGATCCGCTGTGCGCTGTTTCGTAACCGCCAGCAGCGGACCATTTCCGAGCTGAAAAATGGCTGTGATATTCTGGTTCGAGGCACAGTCGGGATTTATGCGACACGTGGAGAATACCAGCTGATCATCGATTATCTGGAGCTGGGAGGTGAGGGTCAGTTACGCATCGAATTTGAACGGTTGAAACAGAAACTCGCTGCTGAGGGGTTTTTCGACGCTGATCGCAAGCGCCCGGTTCCTGTCGCACCCGGGCGCGTCGGAATCGTTACTTCGGCTTATGGTGCCGCATTGCAGGATATATTGACAACCTTGCAAAGACGCTGTTCATTACTGGCAGTTTCTCTGTATCCGACTGTCGTGCAAGGGGAAGAAGCGGTAGCAGCAATCATTCAAGCACTGCTGTTGGCCAATGTCCATCAGGCTTGCGATGTGCTGATTCTGGCCCGTGGCGGTGGCAGTATGGAAGATTTGCAGGCTTTTAACACCGAGCCTGTGGCCAGAGCGATTGCGCACTCGGTAATTCCTGTAATTACCGGTGTAGGTCACGAAACGGATTTTACCATCGCTGATTTTGTGGCCGATCATCGGGCACCCACACCGACTGCGGCGGCGGAAAGAGCAAGTCCCGATAGCACACACTGGCACCAGCAATTGGCAAGCCTGCAGCAGCAGATGCTACGTGCCATCGAACGCAAGAGTAATGATGACTGGCAACAGCTTGATCGCAATCGTTTGCGTCTCAAGGATCCGTTGACCCGCATCGAGCTGGCGTATCAGCAGTTGCAAATGTGGCATCGGCAACTGGATCGTAGTGGGCGAACCGCGGTGACTGTACAACTGCAAACCCTGGAACGTCTGTACAAGCGATTGCAATCGATCAGTCCAGAGCGATGGATTGAAAGCTGTGAACAACAATTGCATCATTTTCAAGAGCGTTTGAAGCGCTGTGTTATGGCCCGAATGATGGGTAGCCGACAACAATTGCAGGCCCTGCAATTGGAACTTCGTGCAGTCAGCCCGGCAGCCACTTTATATCGTGGTTATGCGATTGTCAGAAAGCAGACGGATCAGTCTTTGGTAGTCTCAGCAGGGCAAGTCTCGGTTGGAGATGTTCTGGAAACCCAGGTCAGGGACGGTACGATTATTTCTACTGTCTAATATTGATGAAATTATTAATTTTAATTATATTGCTGTATTCTGCCGTCGCTCAAAACCGTTTCGCGGTGGCCGCTGCATTGCCACAGAATGATGCCTCACCAGGCGGTATCGCGGTGATTGCGGTTGATGCATTCAAGACATCCTATCTATTCGGCCGCCGGGAGGTGCTGACCATTGACAATGATCAGCAGCGATGGGCTATCGTTGGATTGCCACTCGACATCACCCCAGGGCAGTACATTCT
>CAYQAP010000077.1:0-825 GCA_964415515.1 uncultured Gammaproteobacteria bacterium
ATCGGCATATTATGCCTCTTTTTAGATGTGTCCGTAAAAGCTGGGTAGAACCCCCCCCCTTCCCTTCGTTCCGTCATAGACAAGTATATGTCAGCGCATTAGTGTTAAACGAACTATTTCTAAAATTAGAACTCTTGGCCTTTTTATATGAAGTATTTCCGGCCGTTTTCATCATGGAGGATGACTATTCAGTTCTGACCAGATTTATCTAGTCTGTGGAGGGGCTGGTCATGTGGACTACAACACTTATCGGATGCAGATCAAGTTGGACGTCATATCTGGGGATAGTCCTGTTTCTTCTTTCAGGTTGCGGTGGTGGCTCTAGCCCACCAGGGACCACGCCAGTAACGATTTCGTTTGGAGTGTCTGTAGCTCAATATGCACCAACACCTATTCCTTCTCAAAAACAAATTTTGATAGCACTACGCCAGAAGGACTCATCGCTACTACAGCAATACAGCGAAGCACTTTCAAAGGTGTTGATTCCACATGTAGAGGCTGCCCCGCCACCAGCAGGAGTAGCATCCGTAAAAGTAATCATCACAGGTCCAAGTATGGCACCGATGGTAGATACAGTGAATGTGTCTGCAGCTGCGGTTGTAACCCGCAGGTATGCAGTGCCTTCCGGAGCTTCTAGGAACTTTTTTGTTCAGGCGTTTGCTAACCCGGGAGGCAAAGGAAAGCTTTTATCTCATGGCAATGCCCGTGCCCACTTATATCCCGGTGTACCCGTGACTTTATCGGTTCCTATGACACCGGTTGTAGATGCGACCCCCCCGGTCATCACTTTGCTTGGCGTTACTCCGGTAACAATAGCACAGGGTT
>CAYQAP010000077.1:925-7993 GCA_964415515.1 uncultured Gammaproteobacteria bacterium
GTGGATGGCAATATCACGGCGAATATCGTTACTGTAAACAATGTAAATACGGCTGTTCCAGGAACCTATACAGTGACTTACAATGTTTCAGATGCAGCCGGTAATCCGGCCACGCAAGTGACGCGTACAGTGAATGTGACTCTTCTTGATATTACCCCCCCGGTCATCACTTTGCTTGGCGTTACTCCGGTAACAATAGCACAGGGTTCGGTCTATACCGATGCAGGCGCCACGGCACTGGATAATGTGGATGGCAATATCACGGCGAATATCGTTACTGTAAACAATGTAAATACGGCTGCAGTGGGCACCTATTCGGTGACTTACAACGTTTCAGATGCAGCTGGCAATGCGGCTAATCAAGTGACGCGCACCGTGAATGTGTCACCCGCAATGAGTTTTCGTCAGATATTTCCCAGCCCTTCTGCCGGAACATTGCGTGACCTCGCATGGAATAATGTAGTCGGTGCTGGAGGGGTCCTAGTTGCAGTTGGTGATGGCGGTGCCTATAGCAGTCTGGATGGTGGCGTCACATGGACCCAAACTCTCGCCACTCCAGGTGTCACACCTGCTACTCCGATTTCTACTACTCTGTTCGCTGTAAGCTGGGGAGCCCCCGGGTTCGTAGCCGTAGGCCAAAACGGCGCAATCTATAGCAGCGCCAACGGTACTACTTGGGCCCGGCAGATCTCAGGAACTATCACTAACCTCACTGCTGTTACGTGGGGTGCAGCCGCTGGTAAATATGTTGCAATAGGGTCAGCAGGCAAACTGTTGACCAGTCCGGACGGCGTAACCTGGACTGTTTCAGCTACACCAGCTCCAGGGGGAAATGGCCACCTTACGTATGGTCTTGGCTTATTCATTGGTGTGCAGGGATCAGCGATCATTACCAGTGTGGATGGACTTACCTGGACAGCAGCGACAGTTTCCCCTCCTGCGGGACAATGGTTTGTCGATGTGATCTTTACGGGTACCTCATTCATAGCTGTTGGAAATAGTGTTATGTATACAAGTGCAACAGGGACAAACTGGGCGCCTATAGCTACGCCGCCACCTCTTGATGTTTGGAGCGAAGTTGTTTCAGATGGGGGCACCAATTTAATTGTACTGGCCAGTTTTGGCGCTTATTATTTCAGTGCCGATGGTGGGGGCACATGGTCGCCTGCAGCATTGATTCAGCCTGGAATTTTTGGCGGCTCGTTTGGAGCAGTTTGGAATGGAAATCAATTCATTTCTGTTGGAAACTACCCACAAACTTATACCGGCGTGATTTCAGCGGGGCCGGCTCCTGTTCTTACCTGGACGTCGAGAAATGCATCTCTAGGCTCTGCAACCCATCTGAATGACATTAAATGGGGCGGCGGCGTATATGTGGCTGTTGGTGCCAATGGCTTCAATGCCGGGGCCATAAAAACCAGTACGGATGGGTTGACCTGGAGAACTCCGACATTCCCTCCCACACAACAACAGCTGAACGCTGTTACATGGAATGGAACCAATCAATTTGCTGCAGTAGGTAGGGGAGGCATGATTCTAACCAGCTCCGATGCTGGTGTGACCTGGATCCAGCAAGGGCTGGGTGTAACGGCAAATGACCTGAATGACATTATTTGGGATGGGGGGCAATTCGTAGCTGTCGGCAACGCTGGCACAGTTTTGACCAGCCCCAACGGTGTAACCTGGACGCTGCAAGGGGCAGGTGCAACAACAAACAACCTGACAGGCATCGCCTGGAGCGGCACGCAGTACGTGGCGAGCATGTTTTCGATCACGCAAGTACTCACCAGCGTAAACGCTACGGTCTGGACAGCGCAGGCGACTTCTCCACCACTGGCCAACAACCGCTTTGGCAAGATCGTCTGGGATGGCAGCCAGTATGTTGGGATTTCCAGACTTGGCGCTACTATCCAGACCAGCCCGAACGGCCTCAACTGGACAATACAATATTCAACTGCTTTGGGGCTAAACGATATCATATGGACAGGCACTGAACTGGCCGTGGTTGGTGGCGCGAGTTCCGCTTTTATTCTCACCAGCTCCGATGGCATCAACTGGAACACGCATAACCCTGGTAGTGGTGTCAAGTATATCAATGGAATAGCCAAGGGAGCGGCAGGTCAGCTTGTTGCTGTCGGTTCAAGGTTTGCCTGCCTTGGTTGTACTGGCGAAGATGCCATGATTCTGGTTAGCCCGTGATGGAGATGGGTCGAATGAAGTTGCTATTCCCAACCCATGAGAGACTCTGTGCGAGTAATCGCTATATCGTAACCATGAGCCTGTTATTCACATTTGCATTGGCAGGGATCAACCTGGCTTCGGCTACCACATTAGTCTCTGTTGTAGAACAAATGACTGAAGCAAATTATTTCGAAATGGGTAAGGGGTATCAGCAGCAGGGAGCTTACGAAGAGGCTTTGGAAAACCTGCTGAAGGCAGTTGAAATCCAGCCATATCGCGCTGATATTCATTACCATCTCGGTCTGACCTATCAGGGTATGCTCAAATATTCAGAAGCAGAGGAGGCATATTCTCGCGCAGTGAAAATTAACCCACTGCATGGCAATGCTTATGCTCATCTCGGAGAAATGCAGTACCGGTTGAGAAAATACAATGAGGCGAAAGCATCACTGCAACAAGCTGAGGGTAAGAGCGATAAACAAGCTTATATCGCCTACATGCTGGGATTAGTATTGCTTGAGCATGCAGATTACAAGGGCTCTATCGCTTCACTAAAGAGAGCCACAGAGCTGGATGCCACATACAGTCAAAAAGCCATGTATGCGATGGGTGTGGCCTACAGTCGGCAATTGAACAAGCAGGCTGCGAATCAGGCATTCAAGGAAGCGGCTGCAATCAATTCTGATTCGGATGTCGGTGTCTACGCCTCTTTTAATTTACAATCTCTGCAGCAGCAGGAAAAGAGTCCGCTGGAAATAGTTCTCGGTTACGGATTTCATTATGATGATAACGTCGTACTAAAACCGGGCGGTGTAAATCTGGTCACACTTCCATCCGGGAAAAGTGATTTTAAACATATTCTATCTGCGCAGGCCGCATTTCTCCCCGAGTTGGACAGCATTATCGGTTTTCGTGCCAATGCAACCTATTACAAAAGTATCCACCACAAGCTTTCATCCATGGATATGGATGGAATCACTCTTTCACTAACACCCAGCCTGAAAATGGATGTAGGCACATTGGCTGTTACAGGACGAATGGAGTATTATCTGGTTGGCCGAAAACGATACCTTGGTACGATAGGTATCTATCCCAGCTTTAGTCTTGCGTTTGGCAAACAGCAACATGGGATTCTATATGGGGGGTATGAAAGCAAACAGTTTTACCTCAAACCTCTTGTTGCTGCCGAAAATCGAGATGCAGTTCATGCCCTGGCCGGATATACCCATTACATTTATGCAAAGGGAAGTGACGATTACTTGAGCTTGGGATATGCCGTTGATGGCGACAATGCCCGTGGTAATAACTGGGATTACCTCGGGCACAAATTTTACCTGTCTACCCGCTATCCATTTGGCCATGGGATTGGTCTTCGCTTCAATGCCAGTTATTATCAACAGGACTTCGGCAAAGTACATTCGGTTATAGGCATCAAACAGCGAGACAGAACTTTCACCCTGGAATCCGTTCTGACTTACACCCTGAAATGGGGGGATGTATTATTACAATATGCGCATGTGAGCGCACTATCGAATCTTCAAATTTATCGTTACAACCGAAATATTGTGGGCATTGGCTTTGAGTATAGACATTGAGATGGATCCTCCTAGCGGCAGGGTACCAATAGTGCTTCAGGGAGGATTGATGTGAGCAATGGAACTTCGATAAGATCAAGTGCAGGCTTCGCAAATATAGCCAGTTCGGTGTGCAAATCTCATCTTAGCACCATGACAAATCATATGAATCTTTTTCGCATTGCCGTTCCAATATTGTGGTCCGCGTTGCTGATTTGTTCGGCACATGCCAATCCAGTTGGAAATTTTACCGTGGTAAAAGGCAGAGTGGACGCGTCACGGGCAGACTCTGCGACTGCACTACAGGCAGAGGTCGGAATGGATTCGTTCATGAAAGATGTTATACGCACCAGACATCGCTCCCGGACACAGCTTGAATTTGTTGATACCAGCCTGCTTAATATGGGACAAGACTTTATTGTCGAGATCAATGAATATCTCTTTGATGCCACCAAAAAAGTTCGCAAAGGTGTACTGCGTTCACTGCGTGGAACCGTACGGGCAACCATAGCCAAGGTTGGCGATGGAAAAAATTCCAGCTTTGAAGTTGAAACGCCCACCGCAGTTGCAGCAGCACGAGGTACGGATTTTATCGTGATTGTGCATTCGTCTGAAGAAACTGAAGTTGTGGTACTGGAAGGGGTGGTGGCAGTCAGAAACATTGACCATACGGTTGGTTCGGAAGTATTGGTCAAGGCTGGAGAAAGAACCATCGTCAGAAAAAAACAGCGGCCAACGCCTCCTGCGCTCTATCTTGAAAAGTATGCACAGCTGCTAGTCAGAAGGACTACGCCGGATATGCTGGCCCCCCCTCAGAAGGGGGGCGATATTTTGGCCTCTGCTGAGATGGTGCCGATCCCGTCAGCACCGATAGATGTTCCCACATCACCCAAACAGTTTCCGGACCTCGCAGGTATACCGAGTCATCCCCCGTTTAACGGGTTGCCACCAGTGCAGCCACTTCCGTACCTTTTTACTCCGGTCAGTCTAATTTTGGTATTCTAATGCTTGCTCATCCCACCTATTAATACAGATCAAGTGAGGCTCAATGCGTGGATCAGTTATATTGTTGGATAAAAAATGACTCAAAAAAATAACAAGCGGCCATATTTAATTATTGCCACAATAATGCTTCTCATTTCAACCTTATTGATTGCCTGGCCGCCTCTTTTTATCCAGTTCTTGGAAAATAAAACTTTTGACTTTCGATTTCTTCTTCGCAGTGAGCGCCCCATCGGTAATGAAATAGTTATCGTTGGTATTGATGAAGAGAGCCTAAAAAAAGTAGGTCGCTGGCCATGGCCAAGAGATAAAATAGCGGAACTGATTGATAAGATTGCCAAGGGAGGAGCAAAAACCATTGGAGTGGACATCCTGTTTTCCGAACCAGAGAAAGATTCGGGAAATGTTACAGCCAAGGAAATATTGCATACCTACCAGCAGAAAGCTTCCAGAGACAAAAGGTTTCTCGCCTTTCTGCAACAAAAGGCGAGAGAAACCAGCGGCGATGCAAAACTGGCCAAGACAATTGCAGATGCTGGAAATGTTATTCTTCCGTTTGTGATACAGGTGCCAGTATCCAGGGAAAGTCATGAAGTCAGTGCGATACCTGAGGATATTTTCTTTTATCCTTTCATGGTTGTTAAAGAAATGCCATTCAATCGCCCGATTGTTGGGAGCGCGGTACTTCTTCCCATCACTCCGCTGATGGATTCAGCCTGGTCTCTTGGCAATGCTTATACCCAATACGATATCGATGGAGCGATTCGATGGGAACCATTATCCGTTCGGCTCGGTAAGTATTATTTTCCCAGTCTGGGTATAGAAGTGACTCGACACTATCTCGGGCTTAACAGGGAGGACGTGCAGCTTGTAGCGGGAGAAGCAATTGTTATGGGTAATCAGGTGATTGATACAGATGCATCGGGTCGTGTATTAATAAACTATGCAGGAAAAGAAGGAACTTTCCCTATGATTTCTGCAGTGCAGGTTCTGGAAGGAAATGTGCCGCGATCAGTATTTCAGGACAAAATTGCGTTGATCGGTACCACCGCCTTAGGAACTTCGGACAGCCATGTAACTCCTTTTTCCCAACTTTCAGGAATAGAAAAACAGGCCAGTGTCATTGAATGCATCATTCATCAGAATTTCCTCACAAAAGAAGAGTTGATTAAGCTTCTTAATTTCGGGTTTATTTTTATCTTTTACCTAGTTTCCGTTATCTACTTGCCACGCTTGAATGCGCTGGGAGGTGCAGCATTAACAACTGTTTTTATATGTTTCTATTTACTTGTCACACAATACCTTTTTCTTTCGCACCGATTGTGGGTTGATTTGATGGTTCCGGCAGGAAGCATGTTTATACTATATACGATTATAACCGCCTACCGTTTTCTGACTGAGGAGGTTCGGGCAAGAAAAATCAGGACTATGTTTTCCAGCTATACCTCGGAAAAAGTGGTCAATGAGTTACTTGCCCATCCGGAACGGGCCAAGCTTGGTGGTGTAAATCGGGAGGTGACTGTGCTGTTTTCCGATGTTCGGGGGTTTACTTCTTTTTCTGAAAATCATACGCCGGAAGAGGTTGTTGCCGTGCTCAATGAACTCCTGAGCGCTATGACAGAGGTCATCATCCACTGGGATGGTACTCTGGATAAGTTTGTTGGAGACGAAATCGTAGCTTTTTGGGGCGCGCCGGGCGAACAGCAGAATCATGCTGAACTGGCTACCCGGTGTTCTCTTCACATGTTACGGCGGTTAAAAGAACTGCAAACGCAGTGGGCGGAAGAAGAAAAAGACCCCCTGGATATCGGAATAGGACTGAACACTGGTAATGCAATTGTAGGTAATATCGGGTGCGAAGCCAAAAAAATGGACTACACAATCATTGGCGATACCGTGAATTTGGGTGCGCGCGTAGAGGCGTTAACACGAAACTATAATGCCCATATAATGCTTACGGAATATACCCTAAGAAAGCTAGAGTTGAAAACTTTGTGCGAAGGTCAGGAATCAGCTATTGACAGCATCGGGCATATACAAGTCAACCGGCTTGATGAAGTGAAAGTCAAAGGCAAAGAGAATCCGGTTGTTGTTTACGAAGTTATAAATTTGAAGTCTAATCATGAAAAAGTTCACAAACATTGAAATATCTTTTCTTGATTGTAGTAAAAAGTGTGCCAAAACGAAAAAAGGACCTACGACAAATGCCGTAAGTCCTTGTTTTATATGGCGCTCCCTGAGCGATTCGAACGCCCGGCCTTCTGATTCGTAGTCAGATGCTCTATCCAGCTGAGCTAAGGGAGCCTGTGTT
>CAYQAP010000078.1:0-1104 GCA_964415515.1 uncultured Gammaproteobacteria bacterium
GGAGCACACATGATACTGAAAAAAGTTGCCCCATTTTCGCTTGCCATCATCGGCAGAGAAGGCCAGCTTATCGCAATTCGAAAGCGTGCGTATAGCGCTTCAACCCGATTGCCATAGACCATTAATTCATAGGGCAGATGAGCGGTATGCCGGGGGGTACTTTTGTCAATGCGACTCATAATATACTGGTCGGTACTGCAATCCTCTTTGCCCATACCCCTCAGAGCCACACCATACAAGGTCATGCTGTTGCCTTCAGGATCATTCCCAAGTTGTAATTTGTAAACTTTATCTGAGCCACCTATTTTAGCTGCCAGATTCTTCTCAACTGTAGCCACTGCCTGTTCGTTTGAAGCAAATTCATTGAGCTCACTGGGGTCGTCAAAATACTCCATCATGAAGGTATAGTGATACTTGCGCATATCGGCTGCACTGAGAGTTTTTTCGCCACTACCGAAGTCCTGCTTTGCCCCAAGCGCGGCGGCCAGTTGCTGTTTAATGGTGGAAAAATCACCCTTCATCCGATACGCATTGGCCCAGTATTCCGGATTGGTATACGAGATTTCGGTATTGCCACCATAGGTTGTGACTGCGGCACGCAGTACCGCCCCATAGCCACCCCGCACGGATTGTGTAGCCATTTTTTTTAGGGCCTCGTTGGTGAAAATCAGAACCCGAGTGTTTGCGTAAGGGACATACTTGCCAACAACCTGGAAACCGGCTGTAGTCAGCTTTTCCTGAAGCCGGGCAACTGCACCGCTGAGTTCACTGGTACTTGACGAAGCCAAAATAAATGGCTGAACGCGTTCCACGGCCAGACTCTGGTTGTTCAACACCAGCCCCAGCAGTAAAATAAACAAGCTCCTACCTATTGCAGTCCCATTCATATCATTATGCTCCTCATAAAAATAATTAATATAATCTATTGATATTTCGAGACAAGTTTACCTGCAAGATAAGCTGAAGTGCAACTTTTCAGCAACGCCGTCTGCTGTGGAGCATCGAAAATCGCAGGCAGTACCTTGAGATGGAGGCTGGGCCATTTCCTGCAAACCGTAAAAACTTCGTGAAATCAGATTTACGTTATAGGTATGCGCAAACTTT
>CAYQAP010000078.1:1204-3343 GCA_964415515.1 uncultured Gammaproteobacteria bacterium
CTGCTTACCGATATGCCCGGCAGTTCGTAGTGCCAGCGCCTGAATGGTCAGAGAGGGTGAATCACCAGCACCTTGGGTAACAAGCACACTGGCATCAGTGATGTATAGATTTTCAATATCGTGGACTCTACCGAATTCATTCACCACAGAGGATTTGACATCCAGGCCCATCCGGCAACTACCTGCTACATGGGCAGCATTCGGTTGATCGTAGGTTGAGGTTTTGTGCAGTATTTCTTGTACCTTGGCTGCCTTTGCCAGTTCCAGCGTGCGGTCTGACATAAACTCAATGGCTTGTTTGTCTCGTTCTGAATCAACAAGTTTGATATGCACCATCGGAGTTCCGTCCAGCTCCTTCTGCTGTGCCAATACCAGGCGATTCTCTTTTCTCGGTTCCTGTTCGGCAATACCGAATATTGTCGCCACAGAGCCGAATTCGCGGCGCATTGCCTGTTTATGTGCCAGACCAAACCCGGGGCTGGCTCTGGCATAGGATACCGGCCCATGGAAACCGCTCATCGTCCCCGACACGCCCAGCACACAACCCGATCGCAAACCTGTGGCGGCACCGGGTCGATTGAAATCCCAGATTCTTGCATCAATGGGTGGACCATCCCAGGCCCGTACACAGGGATCCAGACGGACATTTTGCTCGACCACTACAGAAGCCATGAAGTACCGCCCTACCTGGTCGTAGGTATTACCCAAACCCGCCGGGTGGTCTGCAGTTTTGCTGTTAAGCAACAGCCGAGGTGTTTCCACAGCCCCCAACGCCAGCACAAAGCTCGTAGCTTCGACCCGTTGCGTGATCTGTTGATAGGTATATACCACAGCCGTAACTCGCCCTTGCCGGGATTCCAGTTTGAGCGCTTTCGCCTGGGGCCGGACCACCAGATTACCGGTTGCCAGTCCACGCGAGATAGCGACCAGATCGGCTGAGGACTTGGCTCCAAAAATACAACCCTGCACACAACCACCACTGCGCTGACAAGGTCTACGCCCATCGACCGATCGTGTCGGTAAAGCCAGGGTATTGGGCAGAAGCTGCCAACCCAGTGCATCGGCACCACGTTTGATCCATTCACTTACCTGGCTCAAGGCATGGGCGGGTGTCGGAAAGGGGCCGCGAGCTTCTTTGAAGGGATTACCCTGCTCGCCCGCCACTCCTAGCATGGCTTCAACATGGGCATAGAACGGCTCTAATTCAACATACCCAAATGGCCAATCCTGATCACCCAGACCAAACAACGAATGACTGCGAAAGGCATGGCCGGGAAAACGGTGCGCTTCCCCCTGATAGTGCAGCGTAGATCCACCAACCCCATGGGCACGGCTGTAGTGAAAAAAGTCTCGCCTGCTCTGAATTTGTTGGCTGCCAGCCGCGTGAGAGAACAACTTAAACCGCTTCTGCTGCAACCTCTGGGTAGGCAACAAAGCGATCGTGGACTCCTGCAAGGGCTCGAATGGTGGGGTATATCTTTCCCAATCAAGATGGTTCATGGGATAGTCCTGGGCACTGTACCAGCCGCCTCTTTCGAGCAGCAACACCCGCAACCCCGACTGTGCCAACTTCATGGCGGAAAAGCTGCCGCCCGCACCGGCGCCCACGACTACGACATCAAAAGGCTCCTCAACCACAAGTGTGCCGACTCAAGCCCGTACGCGCTGCAACAATCTGAAGCGGTGGAACATACCCCACCGAGGTATAGCCCTGAACTGAAGAGTAGTAATGCATCATCACCACCCTGGTAATGTGATTGACAAACGCCGCACCATCCTGTGACCTGTTTTGCAGCTCATACAACACCGCTTCTCGTTGCCGCTGGTCCAGTGTAATCAAGGCGCGCACATTCCTGGCGAGAAGGAGTCTCTGCAAGGTCTCGAGACCCTGTTGATAAAGACGTTCAATCACCTGGTTGCTGTGCATTTGTTTCAGCACGACCGGGTATGCGCCAGCAGCCAGAGCGCCGGGGTGTTCATCTGCAGGGACGATGGTATCCACCAGCGCCACCAAGGTAGCAGAAGCACCTGACTCCGCTCTTTTCCTCCACCACCACAGGCGACCAGACAAGAGGCCTACTGACAATCCGCCGGCAAGCCAAAGCCATCGGCGTCTTGGTAACAAACACTTCCTCTTAA
>CAYQAP010000078.1:3443-7811 GCA_964415515.1 uncultured Gammaproteobacteria bacterium
ATGGAACTCGGCCAGTATATTGAAGATCCCCGTGGCGGAACCGGTCTCACTGGCGCACAATATCGCCGTATCAAAACCAACTCCATCAGCAAAACCCGCATCAGCATCCGAAATAATCAGTTGCAGCAAGCGTCGGCTGGTATTCTGAGCAGCTATTGAAAAATTACTCTGCGCGGTAAAATTTCTCACGGGTGGTGGAGCAGGACATGCGGTATTGGATGGTAATGTACAAGCGGCTAACGTGGCAATGACAGTAAAAGAAGTCGTTCCAACCATCAGCCCCAAAGTTACCTGGTTCGTCGTCAAACCAGTCAGTTGAACAGTGGCGGTAGCGGTCAAAGTACAGACCGAACCCTGGACCAGAGGGTACACAGTGCCGTTGGCAGGCACGCTTGCCGCGGAATATTGTTCAACCCCGCCGCCGGGTAACGAAAACTCAACCTTGATATCAAATTTATTGGTGCCAGCTCCGGTCTCTTGTGCGCATGCGACAGCAGTGCTGTACGCCACTGCCGTGACAGCATTCGCACTCGAGATAAAGGGGCTTAGCCAATCATTGGTCTCTCTGCTCGCAACTCCCCCGGCTCCTCCTCCAGCAAAAGCCCGCGCTACAGCACTGGTCTGGGCATGGGCTGGCAACACCACAGATTCTACCAGCGGTTTGGTCCATTTGCCGGTTGCCAGTAGTGTCGAGGTAACCGCACCCCCTGCAACAAGACCCGTAATCAGCAGACGACGATTGCTAGGTTTTCCGTTTTGCAGTTCAGGACGCCCCTTTTCCAGGGTTGATCTGTTGTCTTTGTCTTTGTGACTGTCCATCTTGAACCTCCCGGGTCATATTCAGCTTATTAATACAAGCCGCTTATCAATACAGGCCGTGAGCATGCCACATTTTCCGCATTGTGCCAAGGTGATTCTACGGACGCTTGGTCACACATCTCAGCCACCGTATCGATATAGCAAACTGTGGTCTCAAGAGATCAGGCACAAGGCCTTATCCAAGTACAGCACTTGAGTCATCAACCGTGATCACTCCTTCCACATTAAAGATATCCAGCACCCGCAGTACATCCTTGGTAATCGACAGCGCAACCTCATCATTATCCTCACCAAACTGCTCAACAAGGACCGCAATAATCTGCCCCACATTCTGTACACCAGTGCACTGGGTCCAGATTAACGCACCTGTCTCATTGAGTTTGAGAACCGGAGTGCTGTCTTTGTTTTGCAAAAAATAACAGCATGTGGTCTTGCCCAGCGACAATCCCGGTTTTTGAATCGGCACCACATCATCGGGCAAAATATCGTGAAATTTTATTTCCATCAGAGCTGCCCTCGCGACACAGCATGTGGCGCAGCCCCATCATCCATCCAGGCTGTTTCGAAAATAGTGGGAAAGTGCCCTTCAATCTGCGCGAAGGAAGCATAGCGCAACTCACATGCCTGCACAATTTGAGCCATGCGTGCAGTCTCGGCAAAGCCATGGTCCGGCAGGTTGCGGGCATTCACCAGTACACTCATCAAACGCATGCCGGTCTGAGCAGGAGTCAACCGAATATGCTGAAAATCTGCATCTTGCTGATAGCAAGGAAACACCAACAAAGCGATCTGTGGACGCATGCGCCCATTGTCGGTATTGGTCTGCTGAAAAGGCACCATCATGGCAATCGGACCCAGATAACAATCCTGTTCCAGCCCATCAAGACCCAACAATTCAGACATCATATCCCGAGCAGCATTTTTTATGATCATCGGACGGGTCAAGCACTCAAGTTGTGTACCTCCGGTGGGAAGAAAAACCAGTTCATCCGTACAATACTGAAACCCCTGTTTCGACAACCAGCCACTGAGCGTAGACTTGCCAGCTCCTGATGCTGCAGGCATGACCACTGCCTGGCCCTTGCGCGCCACCACTGCAGCATGCAATAACAAACCCCCGTCGCATGCCTCGGCCAGGCAATACACAGCCTTGTCCATCAATAGCCTCATGGCTTCATTACGACTCTTCGTAAGTACCGGCGTATCCAGACTACTGTTTGAAGCAATCCTGTAACTTCCCTTGGCTGGCTGAGTCAAGCTAAGTTGTCTGTTTGGCTGACTACCACAGGTGCAGTCGGTGTTGGCAAACAAGAAATCGAGAATTTCCTGTCCTTCGTCAAGTTCGACGATCACTTCCACAGTCTGCCCGGCAAATGCAACAACCCTTGAGGCACTGGCTGTCAACGGAATTCAACCAGTTTTCTGGTATAAAAATCCTCCAAGGTGCTGATCACATCCTGAGACAAACCCAGAGCGTCCGGAAAATATTCGGTTAGATCATCGACGATAGTCTGCACACTATGTCGCCCATCACAAAACTTCCAGATCAGCACTGCGCTGGGATTCATGTAGGTGGTCGTCACTTCAGTCGGGCTATACAGCAGCATTTCACCATCCATCTCCTGCAACATATAGCCCTTTTTAGCACACGGGATCATGTCAGGCAGGATTTCCATAAGGCTCCTTCTTTGACAGGATCTTGATCCAGGCTCTGCGCACCAACCACCTGAAAACGCGCCAGGGATGAATCACCAGCAGGAGCAAGAAAAATGGGGTTGTTGCAGAATATCCATAATAGCCATATAGCCACCACACGGGGGGCCGAAACAGTTCATCAAGCACCGTGTTTTTCTGCACCCCCCGATACAAAATATTCGATAATGTGGGCATTAAGATACCACGATCATGCCTAAAGTGCAGTGTAGAACCGCCAAACAGTGGGTGAATTTCCTCAGGCAAGGGGCATACCGTATGAATCAGTTGCAGCCGATGGATGATTTGCGGAAAACACCTTTGAATATCCGCCCAGGGAATGGTGGTCCGGTAGATCTGTGTATACCGTGAAATATCCACTGCATGAATGAGTTTGAACCGGGCGCCTGGCTCGAAGGCATGCTGAGTCAAATGGTTGAGCATGTCGATGGGACCCAACATACTGGCCTCCATCCGACCCGACAACCTGAATCTCTGGGTTCTGGAACCCAGATTGGCCATATTCAGATGCACAAAGGTATCTCTGGCAAAAGCATCCTGATGAATCTCCAGCGATACCGACAAGCCCTCCTCACAACGCTCAAGAGGCGGCAAGTGGTGCCGGTGGGAGACGAAAACAGACTGCACCTGCAACGCCGCATCTTCATGAAACCCAACAGACAAACAAGCCATTTTAGCCCGGACCAGATCATCCTCCTTGACCAGAATATCCAGATCACGCATCGGACGCAGGCCCGGCTCCGGGTACACCGTTCTGGCCAACGCAGCACCCTTGAGCAGGATAATCTCTATCCTCTGTTCATGAAACACGGCCAGCAGCTCGATCAATACCCGGGTGTAGATCTCCCCTGCATGGCGATGGCGAACCGCCAACGCTTGCAATGGCCTGAGCACCTTGGCATCAAATTGTATTCGGCCGTTATCACGATTGTGATACAGCCAGGGCGCCAAACCATTGCGTTCTGCCTCATCGATAAATTGCTGCCAGTCAATTTGCCCGCTTGCCAGAAGTTTTGATACCTCCCTGGCAACGATATCACTGGATGCAGCACACACCAGCCATGCAAGAAGTTGATACTCGATAGACAGACCGGCTCTTTTCACTAACAACGACTACAGATCATAGATGAAAGAGTGAGGACTCTAGCTCTGGCGTGGGCTTCCTGAAGGCTATATCCATGCGGGTCTTGTCCGCACAAAATACTCACCATAAACATGGTAGCCAGAGAACCTGTTATTTTTCCAGTAGCCTGGGCATAATTTCGACCAGGTTACAAGGACGGGTCCGGTAATCGAGTTGGAATAACAAGATCTGGGTCCAGGCATCCTTACAGGCACCTGGTGAACCTGGCAGACAGAAAATAAAGGTGCCATTAGCCACCCCAGCCAAGGCTCTGGATTGCATGGTGGAAGTGCGGATTGTATCGTAGGACAGGGCTCGAAACAGTTCTCCGAAGCCATTAATTTCTTTATCGAACAAAACCCGGACCGCCTCTGGTGTGCCGTCTCGACCGGTTAAACCAGTCCCCCCGGTGGTCAGAATCACCTGAACCTTTGGTTCGCAAATCCAGTTTGAGACCTGTGCCCGAATTCGGTAGCAGTCATCGGGGACAATGGTTTTTTCATACAGCCGATGACCGGACTCTTCAAGCAGAGAGCGTAATGTGGTACCTGATCGGTCATCCGCTTCGGTTCGGCTATCAGAAACGGTTAACACCGCGATATTGAGCGGAATAAATTCTCTGCTGGATGCCATGCGCCTTTTCCTGTCGGTTATCGAGTCGCTCAATGGTATCATCTGGAAGGTCCTCCGAGAACAGCGGTCAAGCGGTTTGG
>CAYQAP010000079.1:0-7772 GCA_964415515.1 uncultured Gammaproteobacteria bacterium
GGCATTCTCGGTGGTGGGGATGAAATGGAGGTGATCCACGGTGATGCCTTTTATCAAAGCTATATCTGCAGAATTCCGCGTTCAACCATCGAATTGGGCATCACCGGTCGGCTCGATTTTGTCGACGGTATGTTGTTTCCCAGTATCTGTGATGTGATCCGCAACCTGTCCGGGATGTGGAAGATGCTCAAGCCCGAGATTTATGTTAAATATTTTGATGTGCCGCAGAACTACATCGATTCCATCGGTGGAGAATACTATCAAGAGGAAATGCAGGGTCTGCGGCGTGATCTGGCGAAACTGGCAAACCGGGAAATCAGTGAAGAAGCCATTACCGCTTCGATTGTGATCTACAATGAACACCGGCAATTGGTACGTGATATCTATACGTTTCGTTCATCTGAACCCTGGAAAGCACCCAGTTCAGAAGTCTATCTGTTGATGCGGGCCGGGCAATTATTGCCGGTGGAGGAGCATATCATCCTGCTCAAGGAGTATCTGGCTGCAGCCCGGGCCGAATCCCGGCCTCGTCGTGACAACTGCCGTATCGTCACTACCGGGGCCTTTTGTGAACAACCACCGCTGAACCTGATTAAATCACTGGAGTTGTCGGGTTGCTATGTGGTGGATGATGATTATATGCTGGTCAATCGCTGGTTACTGGAGCCTGTGGCGACCGCCGGGGATCCGATCAAAAACCTGGCCGATGCTTTTTTGCATCATTCCGCGGATTCCTCGGCCAAATATTGCAACAGCAAGGAAGAAGTGGGGCAGTATCTGCTGAATTCGGTTAAGAAAAACCAGGCTGAAGGTGTGATCTTTGTTGCGCCCAGTTTCTGTGATCCGGCGCTGCTCGAGCAGCCCATGCTCGAGGATAAGATGCGCGACAACGGGATACCACACATTGCGTTTAAATATGCAGAGAATTCAGGTCAGATGCAACCCATCCGTGAACAGGCCGGTACCTTTGCCGATTCTCTGAAATTGTGGAATTAATGGAGACAGGACGATGACCAGACCAGGCAACCTCACCCTAACCAGGCCGGAGGCGATCAAGGATGCTTCCATGCTGAAGCAAAAAGAAATGATCGCACGCAACTATGATGATCTGACTTCGACTGCTGAAAGCGGGAAAAAAGTGGTTTCCACGTTTGTCCCCGGTAATCTCAATGAACTGATTCGAACCTTTGGTTTGCTCAATAATCTTCCAGAAATTAATGCCATCAATAATGGCATGCGCAAGAAGAGTGGTGGCATGATCATGGAGGCCGAGCGGCGTGGCGCTTCCGAAGACGTCTGCACCTATGTCAAAGCGGATATCGGGATGATGGCCAAGGGCAATCTCGCCCCGAATGGCAAGCCGCTGCCACCTCCGGATTTGCTGCTGTTGTCTTACACCGGCTGCTTTACCTTCATGAAATGGTTTGAATTGTTACGCCATGAGTACGGCTGTGAGACTGTGATGCTGCAGGTACCTTATACCGGTGACGGTGTGATTACCGACAATATGCGCAACTTTGTGGTTAAACAGCTCAAGGAAGAGGTGATCCCGGCACTGGAGAAAATCTCCGGCGTAAAATTCGATATCGATGTTCTGCGTGAGAACCTGGCGCGCTCGGCCAAAGCGGAAGATGACCTGGTCTGGGTGCTGGAGAGCGGCAAGAATGTTCGTTCACCCATTGATGCTTATTTTGGTGGGGTCTATTACATCGGCCCAATTTTTACCGCCTTTCGTGGCACACAGGATGCGATCGACTATTACACACTGCTGCGGGGTGAGATTGAACAAAGACTGGCAGACGGACTGGGCCCGATTACGCCGGAAGGTGATATGGGGGATGAAAAATTTCGGATTGTGGTCGAAGGACCACCGAACTGGACCAGTTTTCGTGATTTCTGGAAAATGTTTTACGAAGAAGGTGCGGTGGTGGTCGCCAGCACATATACCAAGGTGGGGGGTGTCTATGATCTCGGTTTTCGCCACGACCCCAACCATCCTCTGGAATCGCTGGCGGAGTATTGTCTGGGCTGTTATACCAATCGCAATCTGCCGAGCCGTGTGGATATGTTGGAACAGTACCTCGATGAATACCAGGCAGATGGCCTTTTAATCAACTCCATCAAGAGCTGCAATAGTTTTTCAGCCGGCCAGTTGATGATGATGAAGGAGGTCGAAAAACGTACCGGTAAGCCGGGTGGGTTTATCGAAACAGATTTGGTGGACCCGCGGTACTTTTCGGCAGCCAATGTCAAGAACCGTCTGGAAAGTTACTTTCAGATGCTGAGCCAGAAAAAACACCAAGCTGCGAAAGTGGCCTGAGAGGCAACCATGAAAAGTTATTTCGGGATTGATCTGGGCTCCACGACTACCAAGGCGGTGGTGATGGATGAACAGGGAGAAGTACTCGGACGCGGCATTACCAACTCCAGATCGAACTACGATACCGCATGCCAGGTCGCCAAAATGGAGGCCATTGTCAGCACTCGCCTGACCCTGTTTCATCGGGCGCTCGAAAACATCTCCGGGCTGCAGCAACAGCTGGTCGAGCGATTGCTGGATCATCTGGAACGGAATTTTCGTCTCGAGCTGTTTCTCGAACAGCTCGATGACCTGCACCAGGCCTGCGTCAAATATTCTGATGATCTGCGTTATCTGGGCCAGAGAGAATTGTTGTGCAGTACGCTGGATCTTATTTTCAGGCAAATGGGTAAAAAACTGACAACATTGTTTGCCCCTGGGGTGGTGAGAAAATCCGATTTCTTCCGGGATCTGGCAGGCTCTGAATACATGCATCTGGCCGAAGAAGCCGCCAGCAAGACGGGCGCTGTTTTTGATGTGCTGGTTAATGTCTATGATAAATCCATTATCGATGTTGAGAATCGCCCACCAAATGAGCATCTGGGAGAGAAATTCCTGCGTGCCCTGGACCGTGTGCTCATAGAGGAAGATTTAGCGGTCGATCCAACACTGATTCGTGAGGCGATCAGACAGGTGTTGGACATTGTGCTGGAGGAAACCTATGTTGTCGGTACCGGCTATGGACGGGTTCGTTTGCCGTTTCCCAAGGAACATATCCGCTCTGAAATTCTCTGTCATGGTCTGGGGGCCCATTTGATGTATCCGGGCACCCGAACAGTTCTGGATATCGGCGGCCAGGATACCAAGGGAATTCAGATTGATGAACAGGGCATTGTGGTCAATTTTCAGATGAATGATCGCTGTGCAGCCGGTTGCGGACGCTATCTGGGTTATATTGCCGATGAAATGAATATCGGTTTGCATGAATTGGGCCCAATGGCCATGAAGGCGACCAAGTCGGTGCGGATCAATTCCACCTGTACCGTATTTGCCGGTGCCGAACTGCGTGATCGCCTGGCACTTGGTGAAAAACGGGAGGATATTATGGCCGGCTTGCATCGCTCCATTATTATGCGAGCCATGTCCATTATCTCCCGGTCCGGCGGGGTGACCAACGAGTTTACCTTTACCGGTGGGGTCGCAAAAAATGAGGCAGCGGTCAGGGAGTTGCGCAAACTGGTGGAAGATAATTATGGCAAGGTGAAGATCAATATCGACCCCGATTCGATTTATACCGGCGCACTGGGCGGGGCAGAGTTCGCCCGCCGTGCCGTCGAGGAGGCATCGCTATGACCATCAGTGCAGGCATCGATGTGGGGACCGGCGGGATCAAGGCAGTACTCTTTGAGACTCAGGGTGATCAAACAACCTGGCTGGCACGTCAATACTTCAAGATCCGCAGCCGTGATCCGGTACTATTAACCCGCAAGGCATTTGACGAAGTCCTGGAGCAGGCGGATATCCGGGAAGGAGACATCGATTACATCGCCACCACCGGGGAGGGCGAAAGCATTACCTTTTCCACCGGACATTTTTATTCCATGACCACACATGCCCGTGGTGCAATTTATCTCAATGAGCAAACTCGGTCGGTGCTGGATATGGGTGCTTTGCATGGTCGGGCGATCAAGGTAGATGAACGTGGCAAGGTTTTGACCTACCGCATGACCAGTCAATGTGCCTCCGGGTCGGGGCAGTTTCTGGAAAATATTTCCCGTTATCTGGGGATTGCGCAAAGCGAAATCGGAGAACTCTCCATGCAGGCGAATGCCCCAGAAAGTGTCTCCGGGATCTGTGCGGTACTTGCCGAGACGGATGTCATCAACATGGTGTCGCGGGGGATTACTACACCCAATATACTGCGCGGCATCCACGATTCGATGGCCGGGCGGCTGGTCAAGTTGTTGCGTGTTATCAAGGCCAATGAAGGGGTTACTTTTTTAAGTGGTGGATTGGCACTCGATGAAGGCCTGGTGGCCGCAATTAACGACACCATGGTCAAGATGAAATTAACAACCCAGGCGGTAAATCACCCTGATTCTGCGTATGCTGGCGCCATTGGAGCCGCTATTTGGGGGGCTTTCCGTTTTCACAAGCTTGCCGAGCAGGGCTTGCTGGCTAAAGCCTCGTAACGTGGCTGATAGTGCGAGCGTTGTCACCACCTGCCTTTTTTCAATTGTAGACCGATAAGGAGTAAACCATGGCTTTGATGATCAATGAGGACTGTACCCTGTGTGATGCCTGTGTCACCGAGTGCCCCAATGATGCGATCAGTGAGGGGGATGAGATTTATGTGATTGACGCCTTCAAGTGTACCGAATGTGTTGGTGCTGAAGATGAACCCCAGTGCCAGCTGGTCTGTCCTCCCGACTGTATTGAGGACCACCCTGATTTTCGTGAAACCAAGGAAGAATTGCAGGCCAAATATGAAACCCTGCATGGTTGATCCGGAAGATGGCAGTGGCCAAATAATCGAGGCCCACTAATTCCTGCCCAAGGAGAGCTTTATGTCGGATTATACCGTGCAGCTCCAGACTCTGGATACGGAGCATGTAGGTAAGGTCATCGCTCTGGATGGTAGTCTGGAGGGCGGCGAGCGGCCGGATTTTTTTAACCGTCGCCTGCAAGCCATGCAGCGGGCCCCGGCCACCTATATCGGCCATGTGGCCACAATCGATGGCCAATTTTCTGGCTATTTGTTGGCACGCATACTCAAAGGTGAGTTTGGACACAACCGACCGGTGGTGTTGCTCGAAGCGCTTGGGGTCAGACCCGAGGTTCAGGGCAAGGGTGTCAGTACTCGCCTGCTAGACAAATTGAGCCATGCGGCCAGGCAGGCCAGTTGCCGGGAAATTCAAACCCAGGTCAATTGGCATCAGCAAGCACTATTGGCCTATTTTGCTTCCATGGGGTTTCTACTGGCACCCCGCACTGTATTGGCTCGGCCGACCACAGCACTGCCATTCGCGGATGTCGATGAAGAGCTAGAAAATCTGGAACAAGGTCTGGAAACATCGCCGATCATACGTTCCCTGGCCGCTGGTGATCTTGGCGATATTTGTCGTATCGACCGCCATATTACCGGGCACGATCGTACCGCTTATCTGGAACAGAAAGTCGCCGAGGTGTTGACGGATTCCGGGATTCGGATTTCCCTGGTGGCCGAGGTGGATCACATGATTGCAGGGTTCATGATGGCGCGGCTGGATTATGGTGAATTTGGCAGAATCGACTCCACCGCTGTGGTTGACACGGTGGGTGTGGGCCCGGAATACAAAGGAGCCGGCATCGGTACAGACTTATTGGCGCAGTTGTTGAAAAATCTCGAGGTACTGCATGTTGAAGAAATCAGAACCGAGGTGGATTGGGAGAACCATGAGTTGAACCGGTTTCTGACACATTGTGGATTTGCACCCACACAAAGACTTGCCCTGTCTTGCCCCTTGTGAGATCCATTTATGTGGAATTTTGCCAATAAAAAAGCCCTGGTCACCGGTGCCAGCCAGGGCATCGGTTATGCCATTGCCCGGATGCTGGAAAAATCCGGTGCTGAAGTTCATATTTTTGATTTGGCTGAAAATACACAGCACGGTAGCCCGGGGATTTTTCATCAACTCGATATCAGTGATCCGCAGCAGGTCAACAAGGCGGTTTCAGCATTGCCTGCAGATGTCTCATTACTGGTCAACAATGCCGGAATTACCCGGGATCGCAGTCTGGTGAAGATGAGCGATGATGAGTGGCAACAGGTGATCAATGTGAATCTAAGTGGTGCTTTTTATGTGACCCGTGCGCTGGCTCCGGCGATACGTGAATTCGGCGGGGGCCATATTGTTAATATTGCTTCCATTAATGGTCTGCGTGGAAAATTTGGCCAAGTCAATTATTGTGCTGCCAAAGCCGGGTTGATCGGACTGACGAAAACTGCTGCCAGGGAATTGGGCCCCAAAGGCATTACCGTTAATGCAGTTGCACCGGGGATGGTACTCACGGAAATGACCAAAAAAATCCCGGAGGAGTATCTGCAAAAAGCGCTGGAAGAAACGGCCTTGAAACTACTGGCCAAACCGGAAGATATTGCCAATACAGTGCTCTTTCTACTCTCGGATGCATCCAGAATGATTACCGGTGAAGTCATCAAGGTCGATAGCGGTCAGTACATCTAAATCGATTTTCCCCAGAACATCAACAATTCAAATCACAATTGGAATTATCCATGACGACATCAGCGCAGACCAAACCAAGGTTCCAGTGGCGCGATCCACTACTGTTTGACACCCAGCTCAGTGAAGAAGAGCGGCTGGTACGTGACAGCGCATACAAATACTGCCAGGAGCAGTTGCAGCCAAGGATTCTGCAAGCCAACCGCAATGAACATTTTGATCGAGCCATTCTGCAGGAAATGGGTGAGCTGGGGCTGCTTGGTTGTACGATTGAAGGCTACGGGTGTGCCGGGTTGAACGATGTCTGTTATGGCCTGATCGCCCGGGAAGTGGAACGGGTTGATTCCAGTTACCGCTCGGCTATGAGTGTGCAGTCCAGTCTGGTTATGCACCCAATCTATGCATATGGTACCGAGGAACAGCGGCAAAAATACCTGCCAGCATTGGCCAGAGGAGAGCGGGTGGGTTGCTTTGGACTCACCGAGCCTGATCATGGATCAGACCCTGGAAGCATGGTGACCCGTGCCCGTACCGTGGACGGAGGCTTCCGTCTTACTGGGGCCAAGATGTGGATCAGCAATGCCCCTATTGCGGATGTTTTTATCATTTGGGCCAAGGATGATGACGGGATCATTCGTGGATTTATTCTTGATCGTGAAATGGACGGACTAACGACCCAGAAAATCGAGGGTAAGTTCGCCCTGCGTGCCTCGAGTACCGGTGAAATAGCGATGGACAATGTGTTTGTTCCAGCCGGCCATCTATTGCCTGATGTTAAAGGACTCAAAGGTCCCTTTGGTTGCCTCAACCGGGCCCGTTACGGGATTTCCTGGGGGGTTCTTGGTGCGGCTGAAGATTGCTGGCATCGTTCCCTGGAATATACCCTGGGGCGCAAACAGTTCGGGCGCCCGCTGGCAGCCAATCAACTGATTCAGAAAAAACTGGCCGATATGCAAACCGAAATCACTTTGGGTCTGCAGGGCTGCCTGCAGCTGGGCAGACTGCTGGATCAGGGTCAGGCTGCACCGGAGGCGATATCACTGATGAAGCGCAATAATGCCGGTAAAGCCCTGGATATTGCTCGTGTCGCTCGGGATATGCACGGTGGTAATGGGGTCTCGGATGAATACCATGTGATTCGCCATGCCATGAACCTCGAAGCGGTCAATACCTACGAAGGCACCCATGATATACACGCCCTAATCCTGGGTCGGGCCCAGACCGGGATTCATGCCTTTTTCTGAGTCTGG
>CAYQAP010000080.1:0-7481 GCA_964415515.1 uncultured Gammaproteobacteria bacterium
TCACCCCTACTCCAAAAATACCTGAACCCGTGCCGATCGACCAAGCGCATCCAGCACAGTTAGAGTTGTGTATCCGATGGAGTCTGGTAACCAGGCGATTTGTCGGCGACGACTTAATGCAGCGAACGGCCGATCATTAGCCAGCCAGCGAAAAGGTGGTTTTCCTCCCTGCAGTTTCAAAAATACCGGAATATCCGGCCTCCCAAGATGCCAGCCGAGGTCAATACGTGCTTTCGCTGGTGGAAAAACAATAACCGGAGGTCGTGTAGTACGCTTGGTTGCCAATAATTGTCCTCGCGGTACAAAATGTGCCAGGGTGGCCGGTAATTCCTGTGGGGTCAATTTTTTCAGGCCCGAGGGGGCTCGAAGCAGCAACGGTTTGGAACTGATGCGCTGAAAAGCCGCAAACAGAACCGGTGCAGCGGCTCCCAAGCCGGTCATTCCCGGCACCGGAGAGCCATCCGGTCTGCCAACCCAGACTGCGATCACATAGTGGCCGTCAAATCCGATCGCCCAGGCATCCCGGTAGCCGTAGGAAGTCCCGGTCTTCCAGGCGATGCTACCCGTCTGAGCCACTGCAGCCGGCCTCGGCACACCCGCTAGAATATCCTGTACATACCAGTTTGCTACCGGTAGCAGCAGGCGTTGTGGACTGTGACTTTCCGGTTGCTCCAGCCTTTCTCGCAAAGCAATCGCTTCACCACCTCGGGCGATGGCGGTATATAACTGCATTAAATCCCGCATTGACAAACCCAAACCACCTAACCCTATGGCCAGACCTGCCGGTCTGCCCGCAGGCAACGCCGGGGTGATTCCGGCACGGTGCAAGCGATTGAGCAGGCTCTGCGGGCCCACGGCATCCAGTAACTTGATTGCCGGTACATTGAGGGAGCGTTGCAGGGCATCGCGCACCGTCACAGTACCTTGATACGTCAAGTCAAAATTGCGTGGCCGGTAGCCGGAAAAACTGCTGGGCAGATCGTCAATCAATGAAGCGGGGTGCACCGCACCCTGTTCAAAGGCCAAGCCATAGATCAGCGGTTTGAGGGTGGAGCCGGGTGATCTTCGGGCCCGGGTCATGTCAATCTCGCCAAGCCTGCGCTGATTAAAAAAATCGGGTGAACCCACATCGGCGATAATTTCCCCGGTGTGATAGTTCACTACCATTATCGCTAGTGATACCCGTTTGCCAAAACCCTCCACTTGTTTCTGGATAATCTTCTCACATTGCTGTTGTACTTGCCGATCAATGGTGAGTGTATGCACCACTCGTGAAGCATCTTCCCTACGCACCGCCATTGCCACATGAGCTGCCCAAGCTGGCATTGCCCGCCGTCGTGAAGACAATAAGGTCTTACGGGCGTACACGGCTTCATCAGTTGCCAATACTTTCTGCGCAACCATGCGTTTCAGGACTCGATTACGGGCCGCTTGTGCGCTGAGTGGATGCCGATCAGGCCGACGTTTTTCCGGGGACTGGGGCAAGGCCACTAGTAATGCAGCTTCCGCTACAGTCAGGCGTCTGGGTTCTTTGCCAAAATAAGCCAATGATGCCGCCCGAATACCTTCAAGATTGCCTCCATAAGGAGCAAGAAGCAGATAGGCTTGAAGAATTTGTGCTTTACTGAAGCGTTGTTCGAGTTGAATGGCTCGGAATATCTGTACCAGCTTGGTTGTCAGTGAACGTTGCTGTGGTCCGTATAGCAACCGGGCAAGCTGCATGGTTAAGGTGGATGCACCCGAGATAATCTGGCCATTGCCGAGTAGTTGTCCGGCTGCCCGCAGCAAGGCCAGCAGATCCACTCCAAAATGTTGATAAAATCGCTGATCTTCATAAGCCAGTAACATGGTGATAAAACGTGGGTCAACATCTTCGATTCGTACCGGCAAGCGCCAATGACCGTCCGGGGTCGTAAAAGCCCTCAATAGATGCCCTTTGCGGTCATTAACCAGTATCGAGCGTTGCTGCAGTTTATCCAGTGCCACCGGGTACTGTGTATCCAGTACCTTGAATGCGGTCAGTAGCAGCGTAGTTACGACCAGAATCAGCAAAGTCCACCTCATCCAGCCAGGGGCTACCTGACTTTTCCCAGCTTGTCGATTCATTGTGTGGCGGCAACCACCGTTATTTTTCCCTGAGCCGTATGTGCCGCAAGATAAGGTCGATACATGTCTTCGACCACCGCTGCCGGGTGTACAAAGGTCCCCGGTGACACCGCCCTGATCATATACGCCAGGGTCATGGTAGGCTCGCCCCGGGATTGCCAGCGAACTGTAGCTACAAAACGATCATCCTGAAATTCACTGTGGGTAACAGCTGTTGTCTTGAGCCAGGAAAATTGTTCCAGGTCTGCACTGCTGTACAAGTGTGGACTGACAATCTCCAGTCCTGCAGGCAACAGGTCTCGAACCGCTATGCGTGACTTCAGGCGCTGGTCAGCGGTAATGTTGAGTACCACCAGTAAACGTGTATTCTGTGCTACCTTGGAAATATCGACCAGTTGGCCTTGTAGATCATAGTAGTCTCGCGTAATGGAAAAACCCTCTCCACCTGCCTGCAAGGGTTCAACCGAAACTCCTGTAGTCGTAACCACGGCCTCAATGGGAAAGGCCGATGTATTGGTCAGTTTCAATCCATCCAGCAGTGTCTCTGCATTGAGCTGTGCCCGGTAATCTCCGCGCAGGTTTACACCGTTAACTTGCAGTGTAATGGCGCTGTTCCCTATCTGCAAAGCACGAGCTGCCAGGGCCAACCAGGCATTTTCCTGAGTTGAGGTCTTGCGCTTCTCAAAACGACTGAGGGCTACCTGTCGGAGTAACGCTGGCACAAAATCCGGAACCGGGTGTGCCTCACTGGCTAGGGCCAGCACAGCAGCTTGATCACGCAGCGTCGAGCCGTAATCATCTCGGAGGAAGGCCTTTGTGGTGAGTTTTTGCAATGCTAAATAGGCTTTGTCAAAGGCCCACTGGCTGCGCTTGGTGTCTCCGTAAAAGCTCAGACTCGCTGCCAGTTGTGCCTTGGCCAGGGGAGATACTACGTCATCGAACCTGGCTTCCACAAGATAACGAATATCCCCGACTGATGCACGCCGGTTACGCGCCAACACATACAGTGCATAGGCGATATCACTACCCCGACGTGTTAATTCATAGTCGTAGGCAACACTATTCTGGAGATTCTGTAATCCCAGTTTCAGCACTTCATCGGGCACCGAAAAACCCGATTCACGGGCACGGCCCAGGAATTCTGTGACATAGGCATCAAGCCATAGATTATCCGAACCCGGCCCCCACATACCAAAACTACCGGCAGCAGATTGATAGCTGCCCAAGCGGTCGATTGCTTTTTGCACCCGCTCGTGGATTGCCTGGCGATCACCTAGTCCGGCGACGGTTGCCAACTCGGACCAATACAGTAGTGGCAATGCTCGTGATGTGATTTGTTCTGCACATCCATACGGATAACGATCCAGTTCTTGCAATAATGTGACCACATCCAAGGCTGTGCCACGACTGACTAGTACCGAAACGGTCGCTGAATCCTGTGCCAACCCATCTATGGCCTGCCGGTCAATATCCTGCGTGCCTCCCTGCGCTGCCATCGGCACGATATTGCGTTTACTGACTGGGATCAAGGCTGAGCGGACCGGCACAAACAGCTGCTGCTGGTACACTTCACCGGATGGCTGGGTCAATCTGACCAGTAATTGCCCCATCCCGGGTTTGATGGCCTGGATCGACACCGACAGAATACGCTTTTGGCCACGTTCCAATCGGATCGTTCGGTCTTCACTTGTCTGGACAGGGAGCACGCTCTGTGACCCCTCAATTTGCAGGCGATAGTTACCCGCTGCCCCTTCCGTGTTATCAATGGCCAACTGCAAACGGCTGTGATCTCCTGGTGCCAGAAATTTTGGCAGGCTGGGTAGCATAACGACCGGTTCACGCACCACAATATCCTGTACTGCCTGACCTACAGCCTGTTGCGACCAGGCGACAGCCATCACACGCAAACTACCGGTAAATTGCGGGAGGTCAAATTGCACTCGTGCCTGACCATTCGAGTCAACGGTAACGACCCCAGAAAATAAGGCCAGGGGTTGTTGTTTGGGCACCGAGCGCTGAAGCCGATCACCGGAGGTATCGCCACCCGAGCGGATTCGCCCATCCGTGCCCGCAAAACCGTCAATCAGTTGACCGTACAGATCCTGAATCGCAAGATCCAGGTGTCGTTTCCCGAAATACCAGGTTTCCGGCTGTGGTGCTTTGAATGCAGTAAGGTTGAGAATACCTACATCCACGGCCGCCACAGTAATATAGGCCTGTTCTCCCGCAGCCAGTCCTGCCACCTTGAGTGGGATCTGCAACATTCGACCTGGTCTGACCCGTTTGTCAGCTCCCAGAGTCAGTCGCAGACGGTGGTTACTCGGTTCGATACCGAGCCATTGCACCCCGATCGCACGCATCGGCATATGCGATGATTCCCCCTCACTACCCCGATAAGCAAACACGGTAACATAGCTACCGGCCCCCCAATCCCGAGATACCGGAATAGCAATATCAGCCCCATCTCCAGTCAGCTCAACCACCTTTTTCCACAACAGTCGGTTCGTACCCACGAACACCAGCGCCTTACCAATAAAGCGTGGTGAAATACGCAGATGAGCCACCGTATCCGGAGCATAGCGCAGCTTATCCAAAGCAATCTCCAGACCATCCGGTGTTTCTGTGGAAGCGACATCAACATACCAACCAGAACTGAACGTCAGGCTCGATGCCGTTCCACCAACTCCGAGTTTTTTTACCTCAAGTCGGTAGCGTCCCCAAGTGGGTGTAACCAACAGTTGAACCGGCCGGTCCTTGCTGGAGTTGATCTCCCCACTGGCCACTTTAACACTCGAAATCACAGGTTCATATTGCCAGTCACGATCACGGCGGTACCATTGATAATGCCGTTCGAGGCGCAATAGCGACCATTTGAGCCCTTCGAGTGCGTTACGTTTTCCCGCTGGATCCAGAGTAATTACATCAAAAGATGCCGCCGCACCTGCGGCGACGCGCCCTTGTGAAAAGCCGGCTTGAATGCCAATCTGTACCGTTTCGGGTGCTATCGGGAGGGTCATTCTGCGTTCCACAGCCCGGCCACCCGATTCGCGCAATCGCACAGTAACATCCGCACGCATGGGGCCACTAATCTCCGCAAATTTGTCGATGGTAAAATGCAGGGCAGTCAATCCATCCGCATTGGTCGGCTCCAGACCAGGCAGGTTCTTTCTCGATGAGAATGGCGTTTCTCCATCGAGTCCGAATGAATAACCAGGATAGTCCACCAACTTATGCACCTCGGTAAGCTGTACCTCCCCTTCAGATACCAACCCTGATGCGGGCGCTCCATACAGATAACGTGCGGCAAGTGCAAGTGTTGCCAGCCCCCCTCTTTGCAGTATTTTGGCTGGTGAGGTCAAATCAAATTCAATCTGATCAGGAACAAAATCTTCAACCAATACGGTTTTGCGTGCCAGGGGCGGCTGGTCCACATCGAGATAGACCTGAATCTCCCAGTTACCCTGCATGGCATTGGGTGGCAACTTCCAGGATAAGACATGGCCACCCGCACCAGCCTCATTGATCACTTGCGTCGCTGCCAACTTGCCGTCTGGTCGCTCAAACTTCACCGTCAATGGCAGTCCGGTCACTGCACGCAAGGCACGATCTCGCAACAAGGCATTCAAATGAATGGTTTCACCAGTGCGGTAAATCCCACGATCTGTGTAAACAAAGAGATCCAGTGGACTTGAGGCCCTACGACCACTAACCCCACGGTCAGACAGGTCAAAGCCAGGTTTTGACAGATCGGTGAAAACAAAATCACCCCCCGGGTTTCGCGCCAGTAACAACCCGGGCGCATTTGCCCCCTGACCCCGAATAAGACCGACCGGGAAACGTGTGTAACCCTCGGTATCACTCTTCAATGTACCCAACACTTCATTGGATCGGGATAACAATGTTATCTCGATAGCAGACAGTGGGGCCGCTGTAGCCAGTGAACGGGCGAACACATGCAAACCATCATTTCCACGCAAAGTGGTCAGGCCAATATCGGAAACAACAAACCATTGGGTTGCCCTGGCTTGCCACTCCTTAACCACCACATCTTTCGGTGTTGCGACAAGCACATAGACACCGGGTACTCGCTTTGGCAACACCTTGGCTACAGGAAATATTGTTCTTACTTCACGATTGGGCCGCGAGCTGATATCCAGCTCGCCTTGCCATACCTTTGACGCCAACCGATTTTTTAGATCTGCCAGACTGTAATGATCAAGTGTCTTGAGAAAGCGTTTGTCTGCCATCAACACAGACAGTCCCCGGTCACCAATTCGATACAGTTGCAATGCCGCTAATGACGTATTTACGGATAGCAAAGGAATGCCTTTGCTGCCAATACGTGGTAGCAAATATTTACTGCCGGCAAATCTCAGAACCGGCTTTCGATCACGGATATAGACTTTCAACGCGACTGGCTTGGCAATCACTTCTCCAACGGTCGAGGGGAGTCCGGAACGAAGACCGATCTGGTATTTTTCCCCGTGCTGCAAGCCATCGATACACAATTGACGACTTTCCTGTAATAGTGTTGTCGGCGTCTTTCCATCGATAGTTACATAGGATTCGTACTGTTGGTTGCTCAGCAGATCTTCGGAAAACTGCAAGCAGATTCTTGGGCTGGCAGCTTCTGCATTGACCGTATAACGAAGTATCCTAAAGCCTTGAGCGGCTCTTAGCACCGCATAGTCATGTTGAACCTCTACCGAATTGGCCAGCAACAATGAGGCTTTATAAGCCTCTAGAGCCGGGCGATAGTTTTTCAGACGCTGATAACTGCGTGCAATCAGTGCCAATGCCCATGCCCTGTCATCAAGCGTCACCGAAGATTGATAGGCATTCAAACCCGCCTTCAAGGCGATATTCAACAACCGACGAAGCTCGTTGCTCTTTGGTTTTATTTGCGAGATTGACTTGCCCAATCCCGCCCAATATGAGAACGACTCTGGTTTCAGGGCAATCGCCCGAGCGAAATAACCGGAAGCTGTTCGTGGCCTGCTTTTTGTTAGTGCAGCGCTTGCTTTTATAGCCCACTCAAAGGCAGTGAGTGTTCCCTGTGTACCGTATTTTTTTACCAATAACTGCCGATATCTCAATGCAGCACCCGAATCGCCGGATCTGAGAAATGGCAGTACTCCTGGCGCTCTAAAAGCTTGTACGCTGGTAGTTTCTGCAATCGTTGCCTGATCGGCAATTCCCAGAACAACCAACAGAACCATCACTATACGCAGCATTCTGTGCCTCCCACATACTTCGTAAGTTGATAAAATTGGAAGTATAAACTACTGATTGTATAAAGGAATGTACAATTCAGGGTAATTTTCTGGCAAGAGACTTTTAATTTGTGTTACGTATTGCGTAGTATCAAATCACCC
>CAYQAP010000081.1:0-4751 GCA_964415515.1 uncultured Gammaproteobacteria bacterium
TACAGCGTTAACGAGCCACCGACGACCACAGCAAGATAACTCAGGATAAATATGCCACGTGTCGGGTCGGATGCAAAAGCGTGTACCGAGGTCAATACACCGGAACGAACCAGGAAGGTGCCCAGCAGGCTCAGAGAAAAAGCACTGATGGCGAGTAACAGGGTCCAGTTTCCAAATGCACCACGCTTTTCAGTGACCGCCTGTGAGTGGATCAGCGCAGTCCCCACCAGCCATGGCATAAAGGAAGCGTTTTCCACGGGGTCCCAGAACCACCAGCCACCCCAGCCCAATTCATAATAAGCCCACCAGCTACCCAGGGCGATACCGATGGTCAGGAATGCCCAGGCGATAAGTGTCCAGGGCCGTGACCAGCGAATCCAGTCGCGGTTCATTTCACCGCCGAGCAGGGCGGCCACCGCGAAGGCAAATGCGACTGAAAAGCCGACATAACCCATGTACAGCAGCGGTGGGTGTACGATCAGGCCAAAATCCTGTAGCAATGGATTCAGGTCATATCCTTCCGCGGCCGAGGGAATCAGGCGACCGAAAGGGTTGGAGGTAAACAGGATGAAGAGCAAAAAACCCATCGAAACCCAGCCCAACACCGACAACACGCGTACCCTGAATACCTCGGGCAGGCCTTTGCTGAAAATGGCGACCGCTGCAATCCAGAGACCAAGAATCATTTCCCACAGTAACAATGAGCCTTCGTGGGCGCTCCAGACTGCCGAGTAGCGATAACTCATCGGCAGTAAGGAATTGCTATTGCGTGCCACGTATTCGACGGAGAAATCCAGGTTTACGAACGCAGCACTAAGAATGCCAAAGGCAATGATCAGAAGCATGGCCTGGGTCAGTGCCGCAATGGGGGCCAGTGCCATCATGCGCCGATTGCCGGTGTAGGTACCGATCATCGGGAAAAGCCCGAGACTGAAGGCTGACAGCAGGGCGGCGAGTAATGCAATTTGTCCGAGTTCGACGGTCATTGTTCCGGCACCTTGTGTCCTGTCTTTTCAAGTGCATCAGCCACTTCGGGAGGCATATATTTCTCATCATGTTTGGCCAATACTTCGGACGCCTCGAAATAACCCGCAGGGCTCAACTCGCCAATGGCGATAATGCCCTGGCCTTCACGGAAAAGGTCGGGCAGGATTCCGTCGTACCTGACCTCAATTGAAGCAGGCCCGTCCGTTACCACGAATTTGACGGCAAGACTATCACTTGCCCTGCTCAGGCTGCCGCCGGCCACCAGTCCACCCAGCCGGAATCGTTTGCCTGTGGGTAACGATTGTTCCTTGACATCGCTCGGGCTGACAAAAAACAGCATGTTCTGGTTCAGCGACTTGATCGCCACGACTGCGGCCACTCCGATACCGATAATGATAACCAATACGGCTATCAGTCTGCGTTTACGTGTTGGGGTCATTGTGTTTTATCCATGCGTGCCTGACGGTTTTTCAATTGCCGTAAAAGGGCGCGTTTGTTAATGACGGGTGCAATTGCTGCCCACGCCAGTACGACTGCACTGATCAGGTAGGAAGCCAGTATAAAAGGTGTGTGTGACATTTAGTGTGCCTCCCCGGACAGAAGATCCTGAACCCAGCGTTTGCGGTGATCCTGTTTCAATAACCTCAGCCTCGCACGGCTCAGCATGTTTGCACCGTAAAAGAACTTGCTGGCAATGGCCATGATCAACAATGGCCACAGCATACTCGAATCGATACTGCTTCCTGATGCCCCGATACTGCTACCCTGGTGCAGGGTATTCCACCATTGCACCGAGAAGTGAATAATAGGCAGGTTGACGGCGCCAACAATTGACATCAGGGAAGCGGCGCGTGCAGCCTTACGCGGTTCGTCAAAGGAGTTGTAAAGGGCCATAACACCAAAATAGAGAAACAGCAACACCAATTCAGAGGTCAGTCTGGCATCCCATACCCAATAGGTTCCCCATGTCGGGCGACCCCAGAGGGAGCCCGTGATCAGTGCGATGATGGTGAATGCGGCACCAACCGGCGCACTGGATATCAGCAGTACTTCCATGATGCGAATACGCCATACAAGGGCAATGAATCCCCACACGGCCATCAGGCCGTAGATCATCATCGACATCCATGCTGCCGGAACATGAAGATACATAATACGGACGCTTTCACCTTGCTGGTAATCCGGTGGTGCAGTGACCAGGCCAAGATACAGACCAATTGCACTCAGCACGACAAATGCGACCCACAACCAGGGGATCAAATAGCCGCTATAACGGTAAAACCAGGGAGGTGACCCTGTTTTGTGAAAGAATAAATATAAACGATTCATTAGCTTAAACTCAATTTAAGGGCTGCTGCAGTTGCAAAAGGAGCCAGCGTCAATGCCGCAATCATACCTGCAAACATCAGGCCAAGCTGCCCATTATAAGGTAACCCGGCAACCGCTGAACTGACTGCGCTGGTGGCCAGGATCAATAAAGGCACATATAAAGGAAACACCAGTAGCGACAACAACTGACCTCCTCGTTTCAGACTCACCGTCAGCGCACCACCGATGGCGCCGATCAGACTCAACACCGGTGTGCCGATAACCAGTGATTTTATCAAAATTGCTTCGCCAGCATCGGGCAGGTTCATCCACATCGCAAGCAAGGGTGACAGCAACACGATGGGTAATCCGGCCACCAGCCAGTGCGCAACAGTCCTCGCCAGTGCTATCAATGCAAGTGACTGACCAGACAACACCATCTGCTCTAAAGTTCCATCGTCAAAATCTGACCTGAACAGGCTGTCCAGGGATAGTACCGTTGCCAGCAATGCAGCGATCCAGATGACACCCGGTGCGATATTGGCCAACAACTGTGGTGACGGCCCCACACCGAGGGGAAAAAGGGTGGTGACGACCAACAGGAATACGAGTGGTTGTAACAGTTCTGCACGACGTCGGTAAGCGAGTAGAAAATCCCGTCTCAGAAGAGCCAGGAAGGCGGTCGGTGTTGCCTGTCTGCTCATGAGCCTGCTCCCGCGTATCTTTCCCGACCACTGATCATATGGCACTCCTGCAGATCAAAACCTTCAGGTCGCAGGCTGCCATGGGTTGTCATGATGCATGAGCCACCGGTATCCAGGTGGGATTTAACAATGCGATCCAGCATTTCGATCCCGTCGCGATCGAGATTTGAGTACGGTTCATCCAATAACCACAGTGATTCATCGCAAAAAAGCAAACGTGCCAGCGAACAGCGTTTCCGCTGACCGGCAGACAGCGTGCGTCCTTCCTGCAGTGCAACCGCTGTCAGTCCGATGTCAGCAATAACCTGCTGACAGGAAGCGACCCCGTATGTCGTTTCACGGGTTCCCATAAAATTCATCCAGAAGCGTATGTTTTCCTCGACACTCAGGTCGTCTTTGATGGCCGGGTTATGACCAGCGTACAAAGGTTGCTCATGGTAGTGGATCGTGCCCTCAGTGGGTTCGAGCAGACCCGCCAGTAACCTGAGCAATGTGGTTTTGCCACAGCCATTGGAACCGGTCACCAGCAGCAGGGAGCCTTTGGTAAGTTCAAAACTGACCGGCTCGAAAACCCGTTCGAAATAACGTTCAAAACATAACTCAGATACTGAAATCATATGGTTGCTGTGTGACAAATCCACTTGGTCCTGTTTTTTGATCTGTTAACATTGGGCCCATCGGCCATGTTTCCAAGCTGGGGATTATGCCGGAGCAAAACTTCATATTGGTTGATTTTGATCATGTAGAATGACCTTAATCAATCCTGACTTGATGTGAATCAAGTCAAATCGAAATTGCGCTGATCAATATAGTGTTTCAGTTGACAGAATACAAATCGAAGTCATCCGGAAACGGCGCGATATTGGTGCCAATGACGTGAAAGTGAGAAGCCCATGAAAGTTTTCTTGCGTAAAAACCTGATGATTGTTGTCAGTATCACCCTGCCATTACTTCTTGTGATTTTTTTTGCACTGGCAAGTTTGTTGCCAGGCCTCTATACCACACCACCTGCTTACGACGTGTTGATTTCGCTGCAGGATCGCTCGAGTAGCCGAGCGACACCGGTCAAAATTCAGTTTGCGGTAAGGTCAGGGCAACTCAAGGCCATTGTATTCAAATCGGAGCAAGCTGTTGATGAGTATGCCCCCCGATTATTCCGTTATTCACAATCAACCGCTGAACTGCAGGAAGTCAGCATACCGATACCGGAAAATCTTGCCGAGCTCAGTCAGGGTTATGAAATCAGCATACCGGCCCTGGCCGGTCTCAAGGTCAGCGACACCTTAAAGGCACCTGATGGTTACGAGTTTCGTGGTCCAACAGGAGGGGGCGGATTGATGACGGAATTATTTGCCGGCGAGCGGAGCCGGACGGATGTGAGTATTGCAAAAAATGGTGTGGTAATCCGTATTCGCCTACCATCATCAAACGCCCGGTACAACGAGGTTCGTTTGGCCGGTTGGATTATCGAGCAGAAGGTGGAATAACAGCCATGGAAGAAAAATCAGAAGCCATCCAGCAAATTCTCGCGATCGCTGACAGCCATGAGCTGACAATTTCAGATATCAAAACGGCGTTCAGGCAAGCTGCCAGTAACGCATCGACACCCGCATCGGGTTTGCTGGGCCGTATTCTGGGATACCTTGGAGGGCTGTTTATTTTTGCCGGTCTCGGCGTATTCATTGCACTCAACTGGGATGTTATGAATACGGCATCCCGGATCATCATCACGCTTGGTTCCGGTATCGTCAT
>CAYQAP010000081.1:4851-6983 GCA_964415515.1 uncultured Gammaproteobacteria bacterium
AGTGAGCTTGCAATGCGTTGGCCGATGATGGCCGCCGGATTGGTGAGCCTGGTGGTGTTTCCTGTCTATGTGCGGCGTTACTTTGACCGCCCTACAAGCCTGTTTTTTTCCGTGCTGCTTGCCATTTCCCCCATGTTAGTGATCTATAGCAGAACCGCCAGACCCTATGCGCTGACCCTGCTGCTTTCCTTGCTCGCCATTGCAGTGTTTCATCATTATGTAATGGCGCACAGGGCATCATGGAAAGCAGCACTGGTGTTTGTGATATGTGCACTCAGCAGTGTCTGGTTACATCTCATCAGCTTGCCCATGATTGTGGCGCCTTTTTTATGCTTCGGACTGCCCGCAATGTTGGAGCGGAATTGGGGCAGGGCTGGCCGGATATTCCTGTTGGGCTTGCTGACACTTGCGGGTCTGTTGGTGCTTGTGCTGCCACCCATTTTGGGTCACCCCGAGGACCTGGCCGCCAAGTTGGGTGTCCACAAGCCGGATGTTCAGACATTTTATGGTGTGCTTTTTGTCTGGTTAGGTAGCGCTTCAAAATTTGCGGTGACCATGAGTCTTGTAATGGCTGCTCTGGGTGCGGGGCGTGCCTGGAGAGATTTTCCACTGACCGCCACCTTGCTCACCGGCCTCGGCCTGACCCTGCTTGCCATACTGGTGAGCCAACCTGCATGGGTTAATCATCCATTGACCCTGGCGCGCTATCTTTTAGCTGCGATACCGCTGTTTTTGCTTTCAATAGCACTGGGTTTGGCCCGTGTGATCACATTGCTGAACCAGAACCGGGGTCGCCCCGGGTACTTGCTGTCCTTGATTCTGAGCATCATCGTATTATCATCATTGGTCTACCATTCTCCGTTGACAAAAATATTGGCAACCCCCAACTCCAACAGCTTGCATTCGGTTTACCAGTTTGACTTTCGTGATGACAAGAACCTGATCGCCCTCTACCAGGAGGATTTCCCCATCAGTGCGTTCTGGCAACAACTCGCGGTATTCCCACGTGATTCAATGAAAATTGCAGCCAGTCCGTTTTCTTTTGAAACGCAACATTGGGATGCCGCACGCTGGGAACAGATCTCGGGACAACGCGTCATGCCGGGTGTCCTGAGCGGCTTTTGTGTTGACAAAAGATGGGGGGAAGTACCCGAAAACAAGGGCTTCAGGTTTCGGAATGTTGCTTATCTTGATGACCCGCCTGATATGCTGAAACGGGGTTTTGATCTGGTTGTTTATCAGAAACCATTCAAGGTTTTGACCAATGAGGGTGAAAAGGAATTTGGCATGGACACGGTAAATTGCGGTGTGACATTCCGGCGGCAGTTTAAAGAACCCGTCTACGAGGATGACTTATTGGTGGTTTTTCCTCTTTCGGAGCGTATAAGAGATCAATTTCATGTTGAACGGTAAACGCCTGATGGTCGTCATGCCGGCTTTTCGTGCTGCGAAAACATTGGAGGACACCTGGCGTGGTTTGCCACACGACATTGTGGACAGGGTCTTGCTGGTGGATGACGCCTCACAGGATAAGACCGCAGAAATCGCCAGAGACCTTGGTATCGATGTGCTCTTACATGAGATTAACCAGGGTTACGGCGCCAACCAGAAAACCTGCTACCAGGCAGCATTGAAAGATGGTGCGGACATCATTGTCATGGTGCACCCCGACTACCAGTATGAGCCAAGGCTGGTGACGGCCATGGCAGCCATGATCGAGTCAGAAATTTATGACATTGTGATTGGCTCCAGGATTACCGGTGGCGGCGCATTAAAAGGTGGTATGCCGTTGTGGAAATACATGGCAAACCGTTTACTGACAGCGCTGCAGAATTTAATGCTGGGTGCAAAATTATCAGAGTACCATTCAGGTTATCGTGCTTATTCACGCCAGGTGCTGGAGGGTCTGAACTGGCAGAATAATTCCGATGACTTCGTATTCGACAACCAGTTCATGGTGCAGGGGATCATCGCGGGATACCGTATGGGGGAGATATCCGTACCGACCCGGTATTTTGATGATGCGAGTTCCATCAATTTCAAACGTTCGGTGAAATATGGTCTGGGGGTCCTGACGACAGCCATGCTCGGACTTCTGAAACGCATGGGTCTTTACCGGGCTTCCCTGTTCG
>CAYQAP010000082.1:0-6735 GCA_964415515.1 uncultured Gammaproteobacteria bacterium
GGCATAGCCTCTCCAGCTTCTGCCGTTCCCAGGCTTGTGCCGCGACCCCGGCGTGCATGCTGAAACCAGATACCTTAGCTACCTGGGCAAACCAACGGAAGGATGGACTGTTGCCAATGATCGATCTTCTCCCTGGCCGGCATGGCGGCAAAGGCCGGACTGGTTGATGGCAAGGTCTGGTACTGGATGGTTGTGCGACAGGCCGCCGACAACTCAGGGAGCACCAGACGATGAAACAGCGCTGCCGCCTTTTTGCCATTGAAAACTATCATCCGCAATTGTGGGCATTGCGCAAACAGGGCCTGGAAATCGTTGACTACAACAGAGGCCGCTCTGATATTGCTGTCCAGGCTACCGGGGCGCTGGCAGCGGGCAATAACATCCCATAATGCCACCCTGTGTGCTTTCAGCCGCAGCAGACGCTCAGCATACGGTCGCTCTTTGCCCGCATCAAAGAGCTCTGCCATAATATCCCAGAACAGATTTTTCGGGTGTGCGTAATACTGTGCCTGCTGCAGGGATGTTATACCGGGGATGGACCCAAGAATCAGGAGTACGGCGTCCGCAGAAGCGACAGACCCGAAACATTCCACCGGCTTCATTCGGAATGAATTCCTGGCTTTGACCCAAGCAAGATTCTCTTTGTCAGGCCAGGGCCTGCTTCATAAATTTGCCGATATCTGCTGGATTGCGGGTGACCCGAATCCCGGCATCTTCCAAGGCAGATATCTTCTCCGCAGCAGTCCCTTTGCCACCCGAGATGATGGCCCCGGCATGGCCCATGCGTTTACCCGGAGGCGCAGTGACACCGGCGATAAACCCCACCACCGGTTTGCTCATATGCTGTTTGACCCAGTCTGCACATTGTTCCTCATCCGTACCACCGATTTCTCCACAAATCACAACCCCTTCGGTCGCTGGGTCGGCATTGAACATTTTGATCACATCAAGGTGTTTCATGCCATTGACCGGATCGCCTCCGATACCGACACAAGTAGACTGACCCAACCCCAAAGCGGTCAACTGGCCCACCACTTCATAGGTGAGTGTCCCGGACCGGGAAATGACTCCGATCGTTCCTTTCTTGTGAATATAACCCGGCATGATGCCCACCTTGACTTCATCGGGGGTAATCACACCCGGGCAGTTGGGACCCACCAGATATGTGCTCGTAGAACGCATTTTTTGACGAGTGACAATCATATCCTTGACCGGCACCCCTTCGGTAATGCAGATCACCAAACCGATGCCTGCAGCAACCGCCTCATCAATCGCAGCCGCTGCATAAGGGGCCGGTACATAGATCACCGAGACATTGGCTCCGGTCTGGGCCCGAGCCTGGGCGACCGTATTAAATACCGGTACACCTTCGACCACCTGCCCTCCTTTACCGGGTGTCACCCCGGCCACGTAACAAGCCTTGCCATTCGCGTATTCGATACTATGACGGGTATGAAAGCTACCGGTTTTCCCGGTGATGCCCTGGGTGATAATCCTGGATTCCTGATTAAGAAGAATAGACATGGATCAGTTCCCTCCAGCAGCTTGAACAATTTTTTGTGCAGCATCCGCCATATCTGTGGCTGTGATCAGGCTCAGGCCGGATTCAGCCAGGATTGCCTGCCCTCTTTCCACATTAGTCCCTTCCAGACGAACCACCAGGGGGACACTGAGACCAGTTTCCCTGGCCGCAGTCACCAAACCCTCGGCAATGACATCACAAAGCATAATGCCGCCGAAAATATTGACCAGGATTGCCTTCAATCCTGGATTTTTCAGCATAATACGAAATGCTGCAGCGACCTGTTTAGCGGTCGCCCCACCCCCCACATCGAGAAAATTGGCCGGCTCACCACCGTACAATTTAATGATATCCATGGTGGCCATCGCCAAGCCCGCGCCGTTGACCAAACAGCCAATATTGCCGTCCAGCGCGATATAGGACAAACCGAATTTTACCGCTTCTGTTTCCAGCGGGTTTTCCTCATCGAGATCTCGAAGATCGGTGATTTCCGGGTGGCGAAACAGCGCGTTGTCATCAAAATTGATTTTAGCATCGAGTGCCATCACCCTGGAATCACCGGTCAATACCAGCGGGTTGATTTCTGCCAGCGAAGCATCTTTATCCCAAAATAACAAATACAAACGTTGTATCAGTGTGGCCGCATCGGCCAAAGCAACCTCAGGCAAGCCGATCGCGCGGCCAAGTGTCAATGCCTGTTGTTCGGTTACCCCCAGCACCGGGTCGACCAAAAATTTGTGAATCTTCTCCGGAGTGCTGGCAGCGACTGCTTCAATTTCGGTTCCACCTTCGGAACTGGCCATCACTGTGACCTGCTGTGCAGCCCGATCGATAACCATACCCAGATAATATTCCGAAACGATATCTGCGCCTTCTTCAATCAGCAAACGTTTCACAACCCTGCCTTCGGGCCCGGTTTGGTGAGTTACCAGGGTCATGCCCAGGATTTCATCGGTGAGCGTTCGAACTTCCTCAAGCGATCGCGCCATTTTGACACCACCACCTTTGCCGCGCCCACCCGCATGAATCTGTGCTTTAACCATCCAGAGATCACTACCAAGTTGTTCTGCAGCAGCAACGGCTTCATCAACAGAGAAACAGGCCACACCACGAGGTACTGCCACATCATATTCGCGCAACAGGTCCTTGGCCTGATACTCATGAATTTTCATACTCCACTCCTTTGGTCAGTTTACTGGACATATTCCCGTACTTTTTTGACTGCCAGTCAGCCCTGGTTGTTCGTTATCGATCCCCGCACTGCCGGTGATCATCGAACGCGGGAACAACCGTTACAGCAGCAGGACCTCAGCCAAGCGGGGTCGCAATTATAGCGCCGTATCCTCTGCTTTCCTATAGGGAATCGGTCATTGCGAAGGTGTACACTGGCCGTTGGTTTTGTCTCACTTCGCTCAATGAGCGAGACCCAGGCCACATTGTAGCTTGCCCGAAAAATCCATGGCATCGTCTCGAGCAAGTACTAATTTGTTGCCTTTCGATAATCACGCAGAATTTCATAAGCCTTGCGAATTTTTTGGGTTTTTTCATTGGCCAGCGTAATCATCTCCTCCGGCAATCCTTTGGCCACCAACTTATCAGGGTGATGCTGGCTCATCAGACGTCGGTATGATTTTTTCAACTCGGCATCACTGGTATTGGTCGTCACTCCAAGGATTTTTCGTGCCTCTTCCAGGCTGTCCACCGAAGAAGCTTGCCCCAGGCCACCGCCTCCGGCATACCCTTTGCTACCAACAAGGTCAAGCAACCGTTCAAATTCAGCAACCGAGAAGTGCAAGGTTTCAGCAATCTGCAGCAATATCCGCCGCTCATTGCGATCGAGAACCCCGTCAGCCATTGCGGCCTGCAACTGAATTTCCAGAAACATCCGTAACAGATTGGTCTGACGGGAACAGACACTATTCAGTTGCTGCAACACGTCGGGCAAGGGAAAATCATCCTTCTTGCCTTCATGGAATAACTTGATAGCAGCATCTTTCTGCTGCTCATCCAGATTCATCTGCCGCATGACCGTACGGGCATGCGCAATTTCAGCATCAGAAACACGGCCGTCTGCCTTGGCTACATGGCCCATTACCGAAAAGGTTGCGGTAAAAAATGCCGCCTTTACTTGATCACTCCCGGAAGCCCCATCCAGAGCGATATTTTGTACGCCCCGGTCAAATTGGTGGCCCAGTGCGGCGCCGAGAGCAGCCCCTAGGGGGCCACCCATCATAAACCCGAAAGTGCCCCCAAGAATCTTGCCCCACCAACTCATATCACTCTCCAATTCTCTCTGGACATGTCAGCTGACACCCATTCTCCCACATTTCCCCCGCTGGCCAGATTATACCTGTGTTTGCTGGCGCAAAAACTGCTCAAAGTCATCCGCTATCAGAGGTCTGCTGAAAAAATAGCCTTGTACTTCATCACAGCCCATCTGATCAAGAAATGTTAGTTGTGGATCCGTTTCTACACCTTCAGAAATGGATTTCATACCCAGACTCTTGGCCATGTTGATAATCGCAGAAACGATAGCCTCATCATTCACATCACGACCAATATCCCGGATAAATGATTGATCGATCTTCAATTTACTGGCATGGAATCGTTTGAGATAGCTCAGGGATGAATAGCCGGTACCAAAATCATCAATCGACATAGTTACCCCTTGTTGATTAAGCTGGTCCATAACGGCCAGCGCCCCATCGGGATCATCCATAGTGACACTTTCCGTTAATTCCAGTTCCAGTAACTGCGCAGGCAATTGAGACTCTTCAAGCGCCTCTTCAATCGTGGTCACCAAATCCGGATCACGAAACTGGATTGCAGAAAGATTCACTGCCAGGGTGATCGGTCTCAATCCCTTATCAATCCAACATTTTAGCTGTTGCACTGAATGACGCAGCACCCAGGTACCAATAGCCAGAATCTGTCCATTTTTTTCTGCCACTGGAATAAACTCTGCCGGAGACACCAGGCCCAGTTGAGGATGCTGCCAGCGCAACAACACCTCGACACCAGTAATTTGCCGGTCATGAATGGCAAACTGAGGTTGATAGCTAAGAAAGAATTGCCCCAGATCTATGGCATGGCGTAGTGCATTTTCCAGTACCAATACACGTGCTGAAGCCAAGTGCATATCCTTGGTAAAAAATCGGTAGGTATTGTGCCCTGCATGCTTGGCCCGGTACATGGCCGTATCGGCATGTCGACCCAAAGTGTCAAGATCCTTGCCATTTTCTGGAAAAATAGCAATTCCAATCGAGGCCATCACCACCAGTTCATGACCCGCGAGTTGATAGGGGATCGAGACCTGCTTCAATACTTTTTCGGCAAAATGAGCAGCACTGTCCGCACCCATATTGGGAAATACCAGAACAAACTCATCCCCCCCCTGACGGGCCACCGTGTCTTCCTGGCGGATACTGGTTTTCAGCCGCATGGCCAATTCAACCAGCAATAAATCCCCTATATGGTGTCCCAGGGAATCGTTCACATTCTTAAAATTATCCAGATCCAGAAACATTACGGTCAATGGCATGTTGTTACGCTTGACCAGGCTCAGGCTGTGTTTGAAACGATCTTCCAGCAGCTCACGATTGGGCAGCCCGGTCAAGCCATCATAAAATGCTAGTCGGCGGATGTGCTCTTGATCCCGTTGATGAGCCTGTTCATGCGCGAGCCGATCCAGCGCCTGACCGATAGCAACCGCCATCTCCTGCAACAGGTTGCGTACCCCCTCATCAAAAAAATGGGGTTTCCCGGCATACAACACCAGCGCACCAACAACCTCTCCCAATCGTGACAAGGGCAACACCGCAACCGCTTGCCAGCCAAAACGTTTCCCGGATTCATGCCACAGCACAGTCGTCGGATCATGCAAAAAATCCTGACACCACACCGGGCGATTATGTTGCATGGACTGACCAAACGGTCCTTGCCCTGATGCCTGAGAGCGGTCTGTCGAAATCGTCACCACATCCAGATATTCAACCCCGGCACCGTAACTTGCAACAGGCCGGATCAGTGGATTGTCTTTTGTCAATAAGCCAACCCAAGCCATCCGAATTCCCGTTTTCAGGACGATAGTTCGACAAACCCGAGAAAATAATTGCTCCTCGGTGGTACTGTCCATTATGCGCTGATGGCATTGATTGAGTGCTGCATAGATATGGAATAACCGCTGCAGTGCCTGTTCAGCGAGCTTGCGGGCGGTAACGTCTCTGATAAGCGCAATAAGGTGGGGGGATGCCTGTCCGGCGGCAGGCTCTTTTCTGGCAACCGACAACTCAAACCACATCAGGCCGTTAGGCATATCAAGCGAGTATTCTCTACCCATCGAGTGCCCTTTTTGATACGCTTCTTGCAACGCTTCACTAATCACAGCGGCGGCGGCAGGCAGCACCACATCAGAAACTTTCCGGCCAATCAAATCCTCAGCAGGCATTACCAACCATTCGGACCGGTTGGTTTGCAGACTGATGATCCGTTCATCAAGATCATACTCAATCAGTAAATCGGGAATGGCTTCCAGGGTGGCTTGTAACTGCTGTCGTGTACTCTCAATCTGGGCTGTTCGATTGATCACTTCGTGTTCCAGAAATTGCTTGTGGCCTCGCAGCACCAGCCACTGCCGGGTCAAATACCCCAGGAGTACACTGAAGAATAAACCAACCACAATTTTCAGTGTCATGCCAGGAATATCTCCCCAGCCCTGGATTGGCTCTACGGATAAGGTCCAGACCGCAAATGACTCGCGCATGATGCGGCGGACGGCACCTGCTCTCGGACGTCGTGGACTGGAGACGATGGTTTCACGGCGACCCGTTGCGGCATTGTGATACCAAAGTTCGTAGTGGTAACCTCGTTCAGACAAATTTCTCAAACCGGCAGCATCGACTAAGCCAGGGAGGTCAATCAAAACATCAACCAGGCCCCAAAAGCGGGTTTTCTTGACCTGCACCGGGCCTTGAAATTGTGGCCGTCTCACGACCGGCAAGCGACCGATCAGCGCACTCCCTCCCTGCACCAGCTTGATCGGCCCGGACAATACCAGCCGGCCGCTATCCCTGGCTTTAATGGCATCCATCTTCTGTACCGGATGGTGCAGGATATCCAGGCCCAAAGCCGCTTCATTCCCAAGCAAGGGCACCACGGCAGTGATCACACCCTTGGGGGCAAATGTAAATTCCTGCACAATAGGGTATTGTGGC
>CAYQAP010000083.1:0-6705 GCA_964415515.1 uncultured Gammaproteobacteria bacterium
ATTGACATGCGGTTTGCTTCGCTCAAACTTCTGCTTGGACATTAGTCTTTACCTCACTTGTTCAATTGCCTGGTCCGGCGGTCGTTACCAAAACTTCACCTTCTATATCGCACTGCAACACATCGACTACTACCTCAATACTGGCCTCAATACTGGCCTCAATACTGGAGCCCACAACCGGATTTGAACCGGTGACCTCTTCCTTACCAAGGAAGTGCTCTACCGACTGAGCTATGTGGGCCTTTTACAAACACCACCAATATCGGTGAATGACGGGCAACGCATAGCACGTCTGCGACGAGGTGCTCTGCGCCAAAACTGGAGCGGGTGATGGGAATCGAACCCACGTCATCAGCTTGGAAGGCTGAGGTTCTGCCGCTGAACTACACCCGCCACGCAACACAAATCCTTACATCACTGGTGGAGGGGGGAGGATTCGAACCTCCGAAGGCTGAGCCAGCAGATTTACAGTCTGCCCCCTTTGGCCGCTCGGGAACCCCTCCGTCGAAATCAAACCGCGGATTTTCAGATAATTGTTAATAAATGTCAATGGATTTTTACCCAGAAATATGGAGCCCGCAAAGGGATTCGAACCCCCGACCTGCTGATTCATACCCACCACTGTTTTCACAGCCATCATCAACAGATGATGTTTGGAGTCTGGACTTTCTCTTCACCATAGTCATCACCTTAGGTGGGCGGTGTAAAGTCTCTACACTCCCCCGCCAGTATCAGCCGGGGTAGCACGGGATTGCCATACTGCAGAAGTTGGTCTTCATTCAGCAAGGTTTCCCCGTTTTAGCCGCCTCCACTGCAGAAGTTTCCACCTGCAGGTGCAATTTTTACAAATCAGCTGCTCTGCCAACTGAGCTATGCGGGCACGAGCCAGCGCGGATTTTAGGGCCAACACCACAGCAAAGCAATCAATAAATAACAAGATGCGCCCAATCAACCCGAAACCGCAGCTCGATTCGCGCTGCTTTTCCGTAAATCTGCGAAGCTGTGGTTAAAGCCTTTTCGCAAGGACAGAATATCTCTGAAAAGAGTTAGGCTGGGCGCAAGATGGCTTACTTTCGCGGTCTCCGGACAAATGACCCGATGCAACCGGGCTCTTGGGTCAGACCAATTTCGGTCGCTGACTTTGCGCTCATCAAGCCCTGTAAGTAACAACCAATAACTGCCGCCAAGACTGCGCATCTCCTTACGAAGACTGGCTTGCAGTCCCTGCTCACGAAGTTTCTGCAAAAATCTGAATGCGCCATTTTTCTGGGTAAATAATCCAAGTGAAATCAGTAAAGTGCCATCACTTTCTCGAATAAAATACAGGTCATATATGCCAAGGCTATTGAGATGATCGCGGATGGCTACACGGGCCTGACGGCTCTGAAAAGGTCCCATAAAAATCCGATAGGCCTTGATCCGTCGATCTGGTGATGCTTCAAGCGTCACGGTCTGAACTCCCAATGTAGTCAACAGAGTCCGGGAAAATACGGCCTTTGTTTTGCTGACAAAAGGACCAACCCGCAGACAGTAGTCTTGCTGCGCGGTAATAACAGGCGCTGCATACAAACGCAATTGACTTGGTCGCAAATCCGGCTGGGTTGGGGTCACAACGGAGTCCGGGACAGTGTGCACTCCGCTGGCCCACAGGTACAGAGCGACATTGCCCAGTAGCAAAATACCGACCCACCACCTGGTTTTCAAGGTGCCGCTACCCGCCGTAATCCCTGTAACACCAAATCGGGGATTCGTTGCCTCAGGGAGGCCATGTTCTTATACAACCCGGCACTGTCACCACCACAAATAACGACTTGACTGGGCTCAGCAAGTGCCGACTCAGCACATGTTATAGCGGCCTGGATTCCGCCAACTACGGCGAACAGAGCACCGCGGTGAATCGCTGCAGAAGTGGTATCAGGAAACGTATCCACATCACCTGCCGTACACTCGAGCGCGGCCGTACCACGAACCAGCGCCCGTTGGCACAGCACCCGCCCCGGCAAAATAACGCCGCCGATAAAAACACCTGCAGCAGTGACTGCATCCACAGTCACTGCTGTGCCGGCATCAACCACAATGACCGCCTTGCGAAACAGATACCAGGCAGCGATGGCAGCCAACCAACGGTCTGCTCCCAGAGATTCGGGCGGTTTGTAGGCATTTCTCATGAGTCCAAAGCTTGCCGTACTGTGGACCTGATGAACCGGAAGGTCCCGTGTTTGCGCATACCGCTGCAACTGCTGCAGCCAGGTGGGTGAGCCCACAGCACTGACCCAAATAGCATCAACTGGATCGAGCCCAGACCAGATAGTTCGAAAAAAATCCACATCAATCAGCCCTGGAAAAGCAACGGTTCGGAACGCGCTGGTGTGGTTTCCACAACACCATTTAACCGAGGTGTTGCCCATATCAACCAATAAATTCATCGCCGTCCCCGATCACTTGATCCGACTCGACTGCGCAGACTCAGTTCGCCACCAACACAATGATGGACAGTTCCTGCTTTATCCTCAATCGCCAATGCGCCCCGATCATTCACCCCCAGTGCCGTGCCTTTGATCTGCTGCCGACCACCTGAAACCGTCACTGGATAACCTCGGTAAGCGTGCAGGGCATTCCAACGATGCTGAAATGCTGCAAAACCGTGGGTCTGAAATTCTTCCATCATATCCCGTAAAGCGGCAATCAAGCGGGCTGCCAAAAGGCTGCGATTACTCTGCTCCCCAGTCACTGCATGCAAATCGATTATCTGACTGGCCAAAGAGTGCGGGGGATTCGGGTTATGTATGTTGAGCCCCAAACCCAGTACCACACGGCAAGGCCCTTCTGCCTCACCACGAACTTCCACCAGCAACCCGCCCAGCTTGCGCCCCTGGCACAGTATATCGTTGGGCCATTTAAGTGCCAAACTCGGCAGCTGCCGGTCAGCCAAAGCGGCAACGACGGCAACCCCCGAGGCAAGACTAAACCCCGACAATGCGGCAGGCCCCTGCTGCCAATTCCAGGCCAGCGACAACAGCAGATTCCTGTAGGGTGCTGACCACCAGTCTCGACCGAGACGACCACGACCGGCAGTCTGAAGCTCGGCAAGACAGGCTTCACCATCGGCCACCCTGGCAGCAGTCATCAACTGCTGATTGGTCGAAGCAAGCTGTTCATAGACGCGTAATGGGATATCCGTAGGCAACTGCGCAATAATTTCCGCCGCATTCAGCAGCGACAAAGGCCAACGCAATTGATACCCTCTGCCAGGTTTGGCAAGGATTTGCAAACCGGTTTTTTTCAATACTGCCGCCTGATGTGAAATCGCTGCCCGACTGCAGCCCAATGTCTGGGACAGCCGGGCACCACTGACTGGCTCTCCGTTTGCCAAACAATTCAAAAACTGCTTGCGTATCGATACCCTACCCTGCATAGTTGTCTCAGCCACGGGTTGTTGTGAGCGATGCTGCTTCAGCCTGACACCTGGCAGCCACCTTGCCCGTTAACTCTACCAGATCAACCCTTCTGCCACCATAACAGACCCACTCCGAGCAGCTCATGGCCATCAGTGTATTTGAAATTTTTAAAATCGGCATCGGTCCGTCCAGCTCGCACACAATTGGCCCCATGGTTGCCGCTGCCAACTTTCGCGATGCGTGCATCAGCACCCCCGAAACCCAGCAGATCTTCCGCATTACAGTTGAACTCTTTGGCTCACTGGGTCATACCGGTCGCGGCCACGGCAGCGATCATGCTGTGCTGCTTGGCTTGTTGGGACAACGGCCTGAAACCGTAGATCCAGATAAAGTGGAAGAGCTGCTAAAGGGTACTGCCAAAAAACTCAAGCTCAACATAGGGGGATGCGTGTTGTCATTTGACAAGCGGGAGGATCTACACTTTCACAAACGCAAGACACTCCCCCTGCATCCCAATGGCATGCGTTTTACCGCTCGCGACAAAGCCCGCAAAACACTTCTCACAAAAGAGTATTATTCCGTTGGTGGCGGCTTTATCGCCCAGGCCAATAAAGCCGGAAAACTTCTGATCGAGGAAGATCACACCGAACTCCCGTACCCTTTCGATACCGGAGATGCATTACTGCAGCACTGTCAGCTACATCAACTGCGTATCAGTGACATTATGCTGGCGAACGAATGCAGTTGGCGTGATGAAGCAACCATTCGCCAACAATTATTGGTTTTGTGGCAGGCCATGCAGCAAAGTGTACTGCGTGGTTGCCGGCAACAGGGTGTCCTGCCCGGCGGGCTGCATGTCCGACGCCGGGCCTATGAATTACACCATAAATTAACCCAAAACTACGAAACTCAGCCTCATGATCAGTTGGCCATTCTCGACTGGGTCAATCTCTATGCCCTGGCGGTCAATGAGGAAAATGCTGCGGGTGGACGGATTGTTACCGCTCCGACCAATGGCGCAGCTGGCGTATTGCCTGCTGTATTGCATTATTATGATCGTTTTTGCCCGGGATCCAACGAGCAGGGAATTATCGAATTTCTATTGACCGCCGCCGCCATTGCCATGCTGTACAAGAAAAATGCTTCGATCTCCGGTGCCGAGGTCGGCTGCCAGGGTGAGGTCGGCGTAGCCTGTTCCATGGCCGCCGCCGCCTTGACTGCGGCACAGGGCGGCAGCATGCTACAAGTCGAAAATGCAGCGGAGATTGGTATGGAGCACAACCTGGGGCTGACCTGCGATCCGATTGGTGGCCTGGTACAAATCCCCTGCATCGAACGCAATGCCATGGCTGCCATCAAGGCCATCAATGCCCAACGCCTGGCGGTAAAAGGCGATGGTGAGCATCATGTCACCCTGGACAAAGTCATCCAAACCATGCGCCAGACAGGTGCTGATATGAAATCAAAATACAAGGAGACATCCCGGGGCGGGCTCGCCGTTAATCTGGTGGAATGCTGATGTCGCGGGATAACAGGAGGGTGGTTCACCGATCACTGACTGCTCGCTCGAGAATCCAGGAGGCCACCGTAAGAGCTAAAGAATCAAGGTTGTTTGGCGATTAACCGATCCAGCTCGGCTTTCACATGCGGCAGAATCTCTTGGTAACTAAAAGCACCGATATCCACCTCACCTCGTTTTAAATTGACTTTTTTAGGACCGCACCAAAGCCCGATATCTGCGCTATTGGTTTCACCGGGACCATTGACCCGACAACCCATGACGGCAATCGTAATGGCATAGTCACGTGCATAGGCGGTGAGTGACTTCACTGCACTGGCCAGCTCGATAAAAGCCTCATTTTCCACCCGGGAGCAGCTTGGACAACTGATAATATTCAAACGCTGTGGATCCACAACCGGGTTTAGCATTCGGCCGGCCGCAATATCACTCAGGATCTTTCTGCCGGCGACCACCTCGGCATATTTCTGTGCGAAAGGCAAGGTCAACGAAACACGAACAGTGTCACCGATGCCCGCACTGATCAGCGGCTCAAAAGCAATCCGGGTTTTGGTGATGCCATCCGGTGGCATACCGGCCTCGGTAACCCCGAGATGCAGGGGAACATCAGGACGTGCCGCGGCGAAGCGACGATTGGCGACAATCACTTTGTTTGGATCCGAGTCCTTGAGTGAAACCAGATAACGGACAAAGCCAATATCATCAAGAAAGGCACAGTGCTGCAACGCACTTTGTAGCATGGCTGCCATGGCATCCTGCTGCGGGTTTTGTTCCATAAGGGAGGGATCAACTGACCCGCAGTTAATACCAACACGTAGCGCACAGTCGTTATGGCTCGCGATATCTGCCAAAAATTGCACCTTTTGCTGCCAGGATTTCGATCGCTCATGATGGTGCAAATGCCCGGGATTGTAGCGGATTTTATCGACCCAAGGCGCAACTTTGACGGCCACCCTGTAGTTTTCCTGTAGATCAACACTCAGACAGATACTTGTCTGTTGGCGAATTTCCCTGAGCGCTGCAGCATCACGGTCATTGTCCACCGCAATACGGACAATACCGGCACCCGCTGCTTGTAATTGCTCGACCTGGCAAACCGTAGCATCAATATTCCTGGTTGGCGTTGCGCACATGCTCTGCACGACGATTTTGGCACCACCTCCCAGTTTCAGACCACCCACGGTAACAACTCGGCTGGCATTGCGCGACATTGACAACTCCATAATCAAAGAGCAATTGCTACCTGTTTCAGACTATAGGTAACAGCCTGAAAAAATAACAAATTCACAAAATAGCCCACCCGTGACGATTGCTCAGCAGGGGTAAGATCCCGGTCCGACTGCTGGTTTATTGATACTCTTTAGCCGCCGTGGTCACATGGTGGCTGCCATCGGTATAGCCCGCTTCATAGGCAGCGGTGAGATGCTGTTGTTCCCGTTTTGGATTGCCAAGATAGCCACTGGCCCAGCCCTGAACATAATCCGGGTCAGCACCAGCCTCTTCGATTTGTTTGATGGTCCGGTAATACATATCGTCCATAATCCCCTCACTGGCGGTTTTAGGAGCCTGTCCGCGAATTGAGCAACTGTTGCGGAAAAGCAAATCAATGTACCGCGGATCTTAACACGACAAACCGACAAAAGCTGGATGACTATCCAGGAACCGGGTCGAAAAGACCCCCCCTTTACTTTGTGCCATGCATGGCAAGACGGCGGCAGAGGTCATTGTCGATCGTGCTGATCACAAGACAGAGAATAGGGGTTTGACCTCCTGGGAAGCTGCGCCGAA
>CAYQAP010000084.1:0-6207 GCA_964415515.1 uncultured Gammaproteobacteria bacterium
GTTTGACTCCGTAATTATTTTTGCGAAACCTGCGGGCATCGGATCCGACTCGGAAAGCGACGAACTGCCCTCTGCAAGCTGTGTATGTCCTCCTTGCGTGGCCACGGGGCATAGCGTAGACGGTTGTACAGGTTGGTGATTTCAATGATTGCCTTGCTATATTCAGGAAAGTGCAGCTGAGCACGTTGCGCAAAATCCCACGCCCCTTCGGTGGCGTCCCTGGGTAAACCACTTCGAGCAAGTTTGTGACAGTAGTGTGTAAAGCTGCATTGTATTGGGTCTTTGGGGCGTTTAATTTTACTGCTGTGTAATAGCCACCAGGCGTAGCCAGCCAGGATTGTAAACAGGGACAGCAGCAGAGTGATCAGCAGCGTTTGCCAGTCGATATCGGCAAAGCCAAATTGAGTCATTATGTTCCGCAGAAAATCCTGCTGCCGGCGATTGTTATAATCGATTATCCATTGATTCCATGCCCGGTTGACAAGATCCCAGTTAAACCCAAGCTGCCGCCAGGCCTGGCGGACCCAGCTCAGGGAGTTGATGGAGAAGCTATCCGGACTAAATCGAAGCCTGTCCAGCTGATTTTCAGTGCGTGATGCCGGAATCACGGCGCTTGGGTCAACCCGTTGCCAGCCTTTACCTACCAGCCACACTTCGGCCCAGGCATGGGCATCGGATTGGCGAACCATGAAATAATTACCCAGCGGATTCATTTCCCCACCCCGATAGCCGGTCACCACACGTGCAGGAATACCTGCGGCCCGCAGCAGAAAAACCAGGCTGGCGGCATAGTGTTCACAATAGCCCCGTCGACTGTCGAAGAGGAACTCATCAATCGGATCACCGGGCAGCAGCGGCGGTTGGCGCGTGTAATAAAAGGGTTGCTGGCGAAAAAATTGCAGTACCTGCTCGACCATGGCCGCTTTGCTGCCGGCCTTGGCCAGCATCTCTTGCGCCAGCACACGGGCCTGCGGTCCCACAGCTGCGGGCAACTGCAGGTAAGGGTGCGCTGGTGGAACTTCGGTTTGTGCCAGTGTGTAGTAAGGATAGGACTGCATGTCGTAGCGCAGTAGTTGTTCGACATTTTCATGGGCGATAATTTCATAGTCGGGGCTGAGGCTGCTGCCAACTGGCAGCATGGCCGGCAAGTCCAGAGCAAAAAGCCAGCGTTGTTGATGCGGTTCCAGGGTAACCGTATAGGAAACGGCTGCGTCACCTGCGTGGTAACGGGACCTGGTACTGATTTGCTGCCAGGTTTTTTTGTGGTTCGGGTTGAACCAGGTGCGGCCATCGAACTCGGTGAGTACCGGCCCACGCCAGTACAACTGTACAGGTGGCGGTGGGGCAGGATCAAACAGAACCCGGAAGGCGATGCTGTTGTCATTGCTCAGCTGGCTGATCATGCCCGGAGACATGGAGTCGGATACGCCTGTTTTCGCACTGGAACTGTCATTGGGTAATTGCCACAGGGGGCCGGGTATTCGGGGAAACAGCACAAACAGCAAGATTGTCAGCGGCAGTGCCTGGAGCATAAGTAAACCGGCTTGATTCAAGCCCAGGTGTTTTGATACGTGACCTTGGTGAGTCTGCTGGGGGCCACGGTATCGAGCCATCAGGGCGGTCAGCAACAAGGTCGTGGCCAAGAGCATGGAGAGGCCCGTCAGCATTGTTTGGGCAAACAGAAAAACAGTGCTGATCAGAAAAAAACCAAGATAGCAGACCACAGAAAAGTCTCTTTTTCCCTTCATTTCCAGCAACTTCAGGCCCAGCATTAGCGTCAGCAATGCCACACCGGCCTGTCGGCCAACCAGTGAATGGAAAGTGCCATAAATAATCACAGCAGCCAGCAATGCCAGTAACCAGCACCAGGGTCGGGGTGGTAAACGCAGATAATGCAATTCATGGCCCAAACGCCAACCCAGCAACAGGGCGGTTGCAGCAGAGATGATCAACGGTATTCGCAGCAGATGAGGCAGCAGAACCACGAGCAACCCGGCCAGCAACCATAGATTGGCAGTGGTCGCGTTGTGCAGTCGTTGCAGTAACGACTTCATGGCAGAAGCGGGTCGTTAGGCTGCTGTTTGAACAAAGCCAGTGCTTTCAGGCAGCGCAGTTGGTGTGCGTGGCCGGTAGTAGGTGCAATGCGAGTGCCCGGCAGCTGCAAACCATAACGTAGTTGTGTGCAACTGGCATCCAGTACCCAGCGAGTTAATCGTGACAGGCGGGCTTCGAAATCAAGTTGCGGCAGTTGATCCCATTGTAGCCACAGTTCTTCACAACGATCACCGCCGAACTCTTTGGTATAAAGTGCTTCACTGCGTGCAGCAGCTTTCCAGTGGATATGCCGCAGCGAGTCGCCGGGGTGATAGCAGCGAAGTCCGGTGAAATCATCCGCACCGCGGCCGCGATCTCCAGCAAGGCTGGACTGATAGTTCGAGGGTTGCGGTTGATCAGGGTGTTGGTCTGGCTTCGGATACACCAGCAGGTAGCGGCGTTGTTCTGCATGCGCCCAGACTCGGAACAGGCCCAACGGGAAGACACTGCTGATATTGATCCGGGGCAGGGCATGTCGACCCCGCTGGGTTGTGCGTATTGGCACCAGAGCCTCTAAGGTTTGCTGTTGGGTGATTTGTACAGTGACTGCGGGTTGCCCGGGAATCTGCAATGAGACCGCATCACTGGAAGCTTGCAGACGATTTTTCAGGGTGATCGGAACCTGAGCGTATTCACCACAGAATACGGCTGCCGGTGTGCCGATGTTGATTTGTAAATGCAGCAAATTGCGATAACTGAGCAGCATGGCCAGAAAGCCAATGCTGGTGAGCAGGAAGGTCAGCGCATAGGTCAGATTGTTGTTGTAATTGACCGCACTGAGCAGCAGGATCAGCAACAGCAGGGAATAGTAGAGTCCCATCCTGGTGGGCAGAATGTAGACTCGTCTGCTGGACAGGACGATGGGTCCGGGTTCCGGGCCCTGGCCATAAAAAAAACGGCCTAACCCCAGTTTGGCCAGGCTGTGCTGGGCCAGCCAATGCAGCGCCTGCCAGTGAACGCGATGATTGGAATGCGGGGTAGTGGCCAAGAGATGGCTCAGGGGATTGGCACCTGACGCAATTCAGCCAGGCAATGGTCGACCGAACTTTGATCAGACAGGTCGTGGTTATCGATGGCACGCAGCCGGTGGCCGACAACATGTGGCAGCACCATTTGCAGGTCTTCGGGCAGGACATGATTGCGTCCTGATAACAAAGCCCAGGCCTGGGCACTATGCAGCAGTCCCAGACCAGCACGAGGCGACAGACCGGTGACAAAGTTTGCCGACCGGCGGCTGCTGCTGATCAGGGCTTGCAGATAATCCAGAAGAGCACTGGAAACATGTATTTCGGTTACGGCTCGTTGCAAGTCAGCCAATGCTTTGGCCCCAACACAGGCAGTATGCGTTTGTAGCATCTGGCGTCGATCTTGTCCAGTCAAAAGTTCCCGTTCCGCATCAGCATCGGGATATCCCAGGGAAATGCGCATTAAAAAACGGTCAAGTTGTGATTCAGGCAATGGAAAAGTGCCGATTTGATAAGTGGGGTTCTGGGTGGCAATGACAAAAAATGGCAGTGGCAGGGGGTGGGTTTTGCCTTCCGTTGTGACCTGGTTTTCTTCCATGGCTTCGAGCAGGGCACTTTGAGCCTTGGGGGTAGCACGATTGACTTCATCGGCGAGGATTAGCTGAGCAAAAATAGGCCCGGGATGGAAGTGAAAGCCCTGCTCGGATTTATCGAAAATTGAGACACCGAGAATGTCAGAAGGCAATAGATCACTGGTAAATTGAATCCGCTGGTAGTGCAGGCCCAGGGTTTGCGCCAGCACATGTGCCAGCGTGGTTTTGCCAACCCCCGGCAGATCTTCGATCAATAGATGGCCTCGAGCCAGCAGACAAGCCAGCGCCAACCTGACTTCTTGTTGCTTGCCGAGCACAATCGTACAGGCGTGCTCAATAATCCGGTCCAGGGTTGCTTTCATGGCTATCTCATTATCGGACTTTCAAAGGTTGGTGTGAAAAGTATAGAAGATACTACCCATGGACGGAAGGATAGTGATCAATTCTGTGGCCGATTGATAGCAGTTTCGGTATGCTGTGGTTCCAGTATTTGGCCGACTCGGTGATCCATAGGCGATGAACAATAAACGCGAACAAATCAGCTCCCGCTTGTGGCGACACCGGGGAGTAAACTCTTTTGCTCTTGATGGCTGTTTGTTCTCTATAGTCTTATTGCCATGAGAAAAAAACTCTACCCGTGCAAAAGCAGCGGGATTGAAGAGTAACGCGAAACAGCCAGATATCGCCATGCGTAGCAAGAATGCCATCATCATCGGAGCGGGTCATAATGGTCTGGTTTGTGCCTGTTATTTGGCCCGAGCCGGCTTCAAGGTCAAGATGTTTGAAAAGCGCGGGCTGGTCGGTGGCGCTGCTGTGACCGAGGAGTTTTACCCTGGGTTTCGTAATTCATTGGCCAGTTATACGGTGAGTCTGTTGCATCCAAAGATTATCCGTGATTTGCATTTGTCCGACCACGGCCTACGTATTGTCGAGCGACCCGTTGCCAATTTTCTACCTCTGTCAGACCATCAGTACCTGCAACTGGGTGGTGGATTGGAGGCAACACAGGCGCAGTTTGCCAGGTTTTCACGTCACGATGCCAAACAGTTGCCTGCCTATGAGGCGATGTTAGTGCGAGTTGGTGGCTTGCTTCGAGATCTGCAGCTGAGGACTCCACCCAATTCTGGAGGAGGGGTCGTCGATTGGTTACGTGGTCTGTGCCTGGGTGCCCGCATGAAACAGCTGGATGCAACCACTCGATCCGATACGCTTGATTTGTTCACCTTGAGTGTAGCTGAAGTGCTAGATCGCTGGTTTGAGTCTGATCCCATCAAGGCGGCTTTTGGTTTCGATGCAGCCGTTGGCACTTTTGCCAGCCCCTATACTCCGGGTACGGCTTATGTGTTACTGCACCACGTGATCGGCGAAGTCAATGGCAAACACGGTGTTTGGGGTCATGCCATCGGTGGTATGGGTAGCATTACTCAGGCGATGGCAGCAGAAGCCAGAAGTCTGGGTGTTGAAATATCGACCGATTCTGCTGTGGCAGAAATCACGGTTGCGAGTGGCCGGGCTGTGGGTGTCGTGCTCGAGAGCGGCAAGCAGATCAAGGCCAGGGTTATTGCTGCGAACGTAAATCCGAAGCTGCTGTATCTGAATTTATGCCCGGCTTCTGCATTGTCGGCAGACTTTCGACAACGCATCCAGCGCTATCATTGCGCCTCTGCCACATTTCGAATGAATGTAGCGCTCAGTGAATTGCCTGACTTTAGTTGTCTGCCGGGGAAAGATCTACAACTGCATCATCAATCCGGAATCGTCATTGCGCCTTCTCTGGATTATCTGCATCGCGCTTATGAGGATGCGCGCCGCTATGGATGGTCCCGGCAGCCGTTTGTGGAAATGTTGATTCCCAGTACGGTGGACAACACCCTGGCTCCTCAGGGCCAGCATGTTGCCAGCTTGTTCTGTCAGCATTTCAATCCACAATTGCCTGATGCACGCAGTTGGGATGAGGTTAAAAATCAGGTAGCAGATCTGATTATAGAAACAGTGAATGAGCGCGCCCCAAACTTCACAGCCAGTGTGCTGGGGCGAATGATCCTGTCACCACTGGATCTGGAGCGCAACCTGGGCCTGGTAGGTGGTGATATTTTTCATGGGGCTTTACGTCTTAATCAGTTGTTCAGTGCTCGGCCCCTGCTTGGGTATGCTGATTACCGGGCACCGATCCGGGGTTTGTATCTATGTGGAGCCGGTGCCCATCCCGGTGGCGGTGTGAGTGGGATTCCCGGTCATAATGCATCCCGAGAAATTATCCGTAGATGGGGCTGGGCTTGAGCTTCTTTGATCTACTGAGATCAGACGCGGCTAACGCCGCCAGCTGGTCAGAACAGACTCACCGATGGGTGATAGCTTGGTTTTAAGTCTTCAATATAGATCGGAAATAGCTGGTATTTACACATAGACACCCGTATCCTGCGCGCCACAATGGCTTTCGTTCAATACCCTCTCAAGCTATTTTGCCTCCACTTTGCTCCTTGCCCACCCTGTCTGATACATGCTCCTTGGACAATCATGGGCGATTCCCGACGGTAGTTGAGGAAGCATAATTA
>CAYQAP010000085.1:0-5476 GCA_964415515.1 uncultured Gammaproteobacteria bacterium
GGGTGAATTGATGAAATGTGGGTGTCTCGGCTTTTAATCGTGGGTGTCTCGGCTTTTTGCTTTTTTCGTTTCGGCTTTTTTCGGCTTTTTGACTCGGCTTTTTTTGTCGGCTTTTAGATACCTCTGTTAGCGAAATATCTCGAAACTCACAGTGCGGGCGATGCAATCCCCGTTGACGCAGACCTCACCACCCAGTTCGTATACACCTGCAGGCGCTGCTGCAGGAATTGATTGAGGAAGGCTTGTATGTTGTGGCCCCCGAACCAGAGACGTTTCCCTGGTGGAGGGATATCCGGGAAGTTCTCTGCCATCAAATCCAAGCATTCTGGTTTCGGTAAGTGTTACCGGCCTTGAATCCGGGCTGCCCACATCGTAGCGCAACACCAGATTGACGGTATCTCCATGCCGAGCGCTCCTTGGCTCGGCCAGCACAGTTAAAGAGAGCATCGTTGGGATATCGGTCTCGAATGTTGGTGACCCTGCGACGGAATCCTGTCCCAGCATGGCAAGCGACCTCTCCAGGGCAGCACGGGGGTCATAACTTTCAATTTTGAACAAACTGGACAGCGCGTGCATCAGCTTAAATGGCTGTAAATCCTCTACCCTCACCTCCCGGCCATAGTGGATATGGATCTCCGAATAACTGCGGCCTGCATCTGCACAGCACCAGGCCATTACACGGATGCTGTCGTTTCCCTTGCGCGAAAAAGAAATGCTCTTGGCTGCGTCGCCGGGTGTGAATGTGACTTTGTAATATCCGAGACCGGCTCTTTTTCCCTGCGTTTTTGTTCCCCAGGGTTGTGCATCGGGTTGCAGATGGTAGAGGCCGTGTTGACGCAACTCCACCCTGGCCTTGATCGTCTTTGCCACAAACTCCAGCTGTGCGTGTTGCAGTGCGTTGCGGATTTCAGAATTCTTGGCCACGGCTGAAGTCGTCGTGAGCAAACTGATCAAGACGCCAGGCAGCAGAATCATATACTGAACCGAGAATCTCACTGGCGGCTCTGCTGCAACATTGCAGCTATTCGTGCTTGGGCGCTCTCAAGCTCTTCGACCAGGCTCGCGATCTTGCTTAATTGCAGGCTTAGAATCTGGTTTTTGCATCCGGACTTGAGCGCTGGCGCAATGCGTTCGTACCAACCGTTGACGTTACCTGTGCTCAGTAATCCGGCCCCCGCGCTGATGGCCTCTGCGTGCCCGGAGCAGGGGTCGATGACCCTGACTTCTCCCTGCAGGCCCGCCCAGTCTCCCATAGCCTGTGCTGCCGGTGGTGTTACCAATACGACCGCTGCTGCACTCCAGCCTGGGCGACCACTGAGGATGTCGACCCATACGGCTGTTTCCAGCACCTGCAAGACGGCCCCTGTGCCAACCATCACCTCTTTCCCGGCGATTTTATTCCTGAATTCCACTTGCTCACCCGGTACCGGGTCAATCGTGGAATTTGGATCAAGTTCCACCAGTACAGCGCCGTCCCGCTTTGCCACGATGCTACCGTTTATTGGAATCGGCTCCTGTGCTATCGCCACCTCGGCCTTGTACACCAGGCCGGCCACAGCCACGATGACAGGGATCAGGTATCGTCGACCGGCGTAACCGACTTTCATGGGCAAGGTTCCGCGACCGACTCAAGCTGGTCAAAAATTGCCCTGGCAGCTTCCTGCATTGGTTGTAAGGGGAATTGATCCGCTACCAGGGTTTTACGCTTGTTGGTGAAATTGAAGCTGACCGACACCTGGCTACTGGCACTGTAGAAGTTACGGGCAGTCTCAACAATTGGGTCTGTCCTCTCGCCGACATCGAAAAGTGGTTTTGTACAAAACCGGATAAAATTTTTCTTGTCGCCGGGCAAATTCCAGCTGACACTCACTTCAAACCTGCGTGGCTGATCACGTCCTCCATACTTCGCCCATGCGCTACGCCATTTTCCCTGCCAACCAGTTTTGGGTGGAATGAAGCGATTGCCCTCCCACGAACCCCACGCCCCTTCGCTGCCCGGGAACAACCACCCCTGGTCAAATCGATCACTACCGATCCACTCGGGGAAATCGATAAAGGCATTGCCATCCAACTCCTTTATCCGGGGCCCTTGCCCTGGTGAACTGTATACCCACACTCGTATCGCTGTACCGCAGGGTACTTCAATGTTCATCTCAACCCTCTTCTTGGGATCCGCTGGTACTTCCGGGTACTGGCGATAAACATTACCGGATGAGATTGCATCCCCCGGTTTCTCATCTCCATACGCCCGTTCGAGGAAAAGGTCCCGGCTTTCTAATAACCGCCTTGCGGACTTTTCGCTTTGGCCATTGAGATAAGGTACACGGCAACCACGGAGTTCTTCCTCGGTGAAGATCGCGAGTTGTACTTCGGAACCCTTGGACAGGCAGTTGCCGACGGCTGGGCTGAGAGAGTAAATCTGATGCAGATCAGCTGCCGTCGGTGCCTTTTTTCCCATCACGATCAAGGGTTGCAGTCCGATCGCTGCCAGAAAGTCATAATATGCATTGAACTTCCCGTCGCCCACATCGAACGGTGCCTTGTCAAAGGGCGGCAAGGTGATGCAGCCTGTAATTTTTCCAGCAGTGGCGCTAACACCACCCACCGTTTTTAAAATATCCCTGCCACCACTTTTCAAGTCTTGAGCAGTGGCGTTTTTTGCGGTGTCCCCGACACCCGCCGGATCCGGACCTGTGGCTGGAGGGCCACCGGGTTCGGTTTCGTCTGCCGGATCCGGCAACCCGTCAACCGGCCGTGCCGGCGCGGGCTTCCGGGAAGAGTCCGGGTGTCCTGCAGCCAGTGGCCCGGGTCTGTCGGCAACCGCTGGCGTATTCCCCGGATGCCCTGAGGCCACCGCCCGGGCTACGCAAGCTTTGGATTGACGTAACTCTACCGTAGCTGCTGCTGCATAGGTCTCCACGAGTTTAAAGGCGTCTGATACGAAGAAATTCTCGGCTGCGACGAGGCCAGTCAACGCTTCTGAATATATGCCTTCGAGCTTCTTCTCCAATTTGTTCCAATCCCGCATTCTTTCTTCCAGGGTAGAGCGACGGTTATTGAAGAGGTTATCGGGCGGTATGGGATAGCGGGCGAGATTTTTCTCCAACGCCAGGACGATTTTCTTTTGATCTTTGCTCAGGTCCCCAACACCACCGAGCTTTAGAATCTCGGCGTAAATTGTTTTGAGCTCATTCCTGATTTTTTTGCTGGCCCGCCAAAACTTCAGACTCTGCCCATCCAGATCACGAAGCTTTTCACCATCCTTGTCTACATCAGCGCTGAGTTCCTGCAGAGACCTTTTCGATTTTGCCAGCAGCGATGTATAAACAACAATCTGCTCAGATACCTGTTCAATGCGTACCTGACTGTACTGGATCCGACTCTCCAGCTCCTGGGCACCGATGCCCCTTCCGGCGTCCTTACAGATCCCATCCGCCAGTGTGCGGGCCTCCTTTATGCCCAATGGGTAATGTTGACCCAGCAATTGTGCATATGCTTTGGAATTGTTGATATGGATGTATACCTGTAGTCCCTTTGGCTGGTCCTCTACCTTGATGCCAGAAAATGGTTTATTGCTCCAGAGGCTGGACTCATCCTCTATCCAATCCTTGTATAGTTGATCCCAGGTTATTCTCAACTGGTCAAATTCGTTATTATATGCCTCGATCGATTTGTGGATGACGTTGATCCGTCTTTGCAGTTCAACGACCTCCAGAGTGAATTGCAAATCGTCGACCGCCGCTTGAGCGCAACTGACACCAAGTGTTAGTCCCAGTATGAAGACCTGAAACCACGACGGCTTCTGTCCGCCACGGGAGAGCACGTGGTGACCGTTGAGATTGTGAGTCGTTTCCGACATGTTGAATCCAGGAGATATTCAGGGGCAGTCTGGCACCACAACAGTTTTACCGCATTGTACGCTTCTCCCAGCAGCTATATCTGCGTTGTAATCACCTGCTCCCCAACTGTATCCTGAAGGGCACAGCCAGCAGATTTTGTTACCTTGACATGCCCACGGTTTGCCGTCTTTCGGACGACCGCTGTAGCTCATTGAAGCCTGCGCCCATTGGACTGTTTTCTTCGTTTTCACGCATTTCTTTGTCGTTGCTTTACGCTTTGTGGGCGAGTCTTTCGTGCCTGAACACACCCAATCGCTTCCGTAGCAGATAGAACACGTTTGGGAAACACCATTGTATTGCATTCCCCGTGCGTGTTCGACTTTGGCATTTTCGAATGCAGCCGCACAAGTCGCCGGGCTATGTTCCCCAATCCCAATTAATCGTCCCGGTTTACAAGCGCAACTCGCAGCATCCGCCTGTATAGTCCACAGCGCCAAGATGGATAACAAAATCGACTTTAAAATGGAGCTGACCATACGACACACTTCGTTTGGAAGATCATTTAATGATGAGAACTCGTTATCAAGTTGGTCTTGAGTCTAACACAGCGATCTTGTGAGTCACCACCATGAGTCTTGTCCAATATGAAGTGAGTCTGAAGCAATAACAGGTTCTGTGCATAATGGTAAGGATGAATGCTACCGATGGATTCAGGCAGCTTTGTACAAATTCCACTATCGGAAACTGGGTAAGCAGGATAAACTATACTCCAAGAACAAGTAACCTAAGTGAACCTTCAAGGGGGCTGACGATTTGCTGAAATTAAAAAGCCGTCGATCACTGGCGACTCTTTTGTTCACTGTTAGATGTCTCCTGTTGGCCGTTAGCCGCCCACAGTAGTGCTGAAATTTATGAAAGTGTAATAAATAAATGGTGCCGGCACCAAGATTTGAACTCGGGACCTACTGATTACAAATCAGTTGCTCTACCAGCTGAGCTATACCGGCACGGGAACTGTCAGGGGGTGGGATTTTAGGTGGTGATGAGCGCCAACGCAATATTTTAGTGTGATATCAACCATTATCTCTTATCAAACAGAAATGTAACCTATTGAATTTACACACAATACATTTCTTGTTTGCTGCGCGACTGCGTAGCGCCGCCGGCGGTGTGCGGGCTCTTAGCCCGAACATTTCACCAGTATTCCGGGTGATGGCGCCGGACAGATGCGACCGGACGCCGGGCTGGACCGAAGATCATAGCACCGCTATGGTCTGAGGGAAGCTCAAGTCCAGGTGCATCTGAACAAGTCAGGACCGGAATAGCTAACGGGCCGGGTACAAAGTGCACCTTGGGGTTTGTTAGTAAATCGGTCATTTTATAAACTAATTCAGTCGGTTGCACACAGGCCCATTACCGACTGGTGAAATGTTCAGGTTCAAGGACCATTGGTGCCACTGCCCTGATTGTCAGTACCCTGAGCGTTATCACCCTTTTCGTCACCGCCCTTATCATCATAATCCACTTGGTTTTCACTATTTTCAGTGACCCCGTCTTTACTGCCAGCCATGACTGGGGTCGTTTCAGCCTGTGTCTGCAGCACCACATCTGCTCCTGCCTGTGACTCGACAGCAGTC
>CAYQAP010000086.1:0-5263 GCA_964415515.1 uncultured Gammaproteobacteria bacterium
TGATCGAAAAACTGGCCGCAAAATGGCTTCCCCTGGTGACGACCGCCATGGATGGCGGAAGTGCCGGTTTTGCAGGAGCAACAAATCGGTCGGTTCCTATGCCTGGACAGCCTCCTGGTGGTCTCCAGAAATGGCGTGCGGGTACAGCAGTTGGCTGTACAGCGCCGGCACCTATTCTCTCAGCGATCATGGTACTGACAGCGAAAATACTGCTGGCTCTGTTTGCCACCATCGAGCAACACCTGACCATCAATCACCGACAGGCGTTGTTCGGCAATCCAGCGAATCGCCCGTGGATACGCCAGATACTCTGCCTGGTGGACGCGTTGGGCCAATGTGTCAGCGTTGTCAGTGGGCAGAACCGGCACTTCTGCCTGCAGGATAATGGGCCCGCTATCGAGTTCCGGGGTCACGAAATGCACGGTGCAGCCATGCACCGCAGCAGCTGCGGACAAAGCTCGTTCATGGGTATGCAGGCCACGAAATCTTGGCAACAGGGAAGGGTGGATATTGATCAGCCGGAGCGGGTAATGACGGACAAACTCAGCACCGAGAATACGCATAAATCCCGCCAGAACCAGCAATTGGGGTGCATAGTGATCAATGATATGTTGCAGTGCCTGTTCAAAGGCCAAACGATCATCATAGTCGCGATGATGGACGGGCAGAGCCGGAATACCCGCCTGGCGGGCACGCTCCAAGCCATAGGCATCCGGGTTATTGCTGACTACGGCACAGATCCGGATCGGCAGATCGGCCTGACTGGCGTCGATCAGCTGTTGTAGATTACTGCCGTTTCCAGACAGCAGCACGATGATAGGCAGTTTAATGGATCATAACCTCTACGTTACCTGACTCGATCTGTCCCACAACCATGGCACACTCCCCAGCATTTCGCAGAATATCGAGTGCTACTTCGGTAGCATTGGGATGTACGGCGAGAACAAAGCCCAGTCCACAGTTGAAGGTACGCAGCATCTCTGGCCCGGTGATCTTGCCTTGCTGTTGCAACCAATCGAATATGGGCGGTCGCGGCCAGCAGGCGCCATCCAGAATAGCCTTGCAGCCATCGGGCAATATTCGTTTAATATTGCCAGGCAGGCCACCACCGGTGATGTGGGCCATACCATTAATCCGCACACTGGCGAGCACTTTCAGGATCGATTTAACATAGATACGCGTCGGCGCCAACAGGGCATCGGCGAGCGTCATCGCAGCAAACGGTGAATCGAGCCGCTGCTGGCTGACTTCAAGGGTGCGCCGGATCAGCGAATAGCCATTGGCATGCGGACCGCTGGAAGCCAGGCCGATAAGAATATCTCCCGGGGTGATAGCCTGGCCGCTGACCAGAGCATCTTTTTCAGCAATACCGACACAGAAGCCGGCAAGGTCATAGTCACTTTCGGCATACATGCCTGGCATTTCTGCGGTTTCCCCACCGATCAGTGCAGCCCCCGCTTGCCGACAACCCTCGCCGATGCTGCTGATGACTGTGGCTGCGATTTCGGGCTGCAGTTTGCCAGTGGCAAAGTAGTCTAAAAAGAATAAGGGCTCGGCACCTTGTACCAGTACATCATTGGCGCACATCGCCACCAAGTCGATGCCGATGCCCTCATGTCGATTGCAATCGATGGCCAGTTTGAGCTTGGTGCCGACACCGTCAGTACCCGATACCAGAACAGGCTGCAAATAGCCGTCGGGCAGCTCGAACAAGGCACCGAATCCACCCAGGTTTCCCAGCCAGCCAGGGCGGCGGGTACTGGCGGCAACCGGTTTGATAACATCCACCAGTGCTTCGCCACGTTCGATATCCACCCCGGCATCTTTATAGGTGAGCCCATGATATGGTATGTTCAATGTGTTACTCAGTGTCAGGTCATACAAAACAGAGCAGCATGGCAAGATACTGCTGTTGTGGGATGATGGTAGTATACCGCATCCCGAAGTATTGCTATCCGTGTGTTGTCTTGCGGCAGAATCAATTGCCGATGCACAGCTGTGGCCTGGAACCGTCGTATAATCCTGTGTGATTTGAGTTTGGAGAAGTTTTTGTGTTCTCTCACCTGCCCAATATTCTGACCTTGTTGCGTCTGCTGTCGGCGCCGTTTCTGGTGATCTTGCTCAGAGAGGGGGCCTATCAGCAGGCCTTGATTCTGTTTGTTCTAGCCGGAATATCCGATGGTCTGGACGGTTACATTGCCAAGCGTTTCGGCTTTGTCAGTCGCCTCGGAGCCATTTTGGATCCTTTGGCAGACAAGGTCCTGATTATCAGTACTTATGTGATGCTGACCATTCTCGGTGACCTGCCTTTCTGGGTTCTGATTGTGGTCGGTTTTCGAGATCTGGTGATTATCGGCGGTTACCTGATTCTTGATCAGATTTATCAGACCGTACAGATGTCCCCCAGCCGAATCAGCAAGTTGAATACTTTTGCCCAAATCTTTTTGGTCATCGTGGTCTTGCTGCAGCAATCTGGAGGTTGGGTCGGCACCATTGCCGTGAATCTGGTGATTGCCTGCGTGGTGATCACCACGATTGCTTCCGGCATTCACTATGTCTGGGTTTGGGGTATTCGAATCCCGGAAGAACCCGGTGTCGAATAAGGGCTCTTCGGAACTGCTTGCCGGATTGCAGATGCCACTTAAAGTCGCTACTGCCGGGGAGCAAACACTGGACAATTTTTTTGGCGCTCAGCCAGTGGTCGCCCACTTGCGCCAGTTGCAGCAATCCGGGCAAATCTATCTTTGGGGAGAGTCGGGCTGTGGCAAAAGTCATTTGTTGCGGGCTTGTTGCCTGACCACGGGCCCGTACGGGAAAAACTGTCATTATCTTGACTTGCAGCAAACGGACCCGGACCATGGCTTGCCACAGCAGTTTTCGGATAAGGCTGTGCTGGCGGTAGATAATCTGCATCTACTGGCGGGTGATGAGCAGCGAGAGCAACTTTGGCTTGAGGGTTTTGAGCTCGGGCGCAGCTTGGGGCAGCGTTGGTTATTGGCCGCCCCGCAGGCACCGGCTCTCTGTGGTTTTACCTTGCCCGATCTGATTTCACGCTTTGAATCAGGGACCGTTTACCAGTTGCAGCAACCACAGGAAGAGCAAAAACGCCTGGCTTTGCAGCAGCGTGCCAAGGAATTGGGTTTTGACCTCAGCAAGCAGGTCCTTGATTATTTATTGCTGCGATCGGTACGCGATATGCACGCCTTGTTTGCAGTGCTTGAGCAGCTTGATACGGCCTCTCTGGTGCAGCAACGCAAGGTGACCGTACCCTTGCTGCGCCAATTGCTTACTACTCCGTAGTGGTCACGGTCCGGCCACTCGCGGTGAGGACGGCTTAGCGCAAATCCTGCAAGCAGGATGAGATTCTGGCAAGCCTGCGGCCGAGCGTACGTGCCAGCTCTTTTTCATCTTCAGTAACGGAGCGACTGCCGTCGTTACCGGCAACATGCGTGGCACCATACGGCGAGCCTCCAGAGCAGGTGGTGCTCAGCCGGGACTCGGTGAAGGGGATACCGGTAATGATCATGCCATGATGAAGCAATGGCAGCAGCATGGATAACAGGGTACTTTCCTGGCCGCCATGTGCCGTACCGCTGGAAGTGAACAGGGCGGCCGGTTTATTGACCAGAGTTCCTGCCAGCCATGGTTGGATGGTGTTGTCAAAAAAATATTTCAATGGTGCCGCCATATTGCCAAAATAGCAGGGACTGCCCAGTGCCAGGCCAGCACATTGTTCCAGATCATGGGATTCAACATAGGGAGCACCCTGATCCGGAACACTCCCGGCCGTGGTTTCAGCGATATGGGATACGGCGGGTACGGTTCTTATGACCGCATGACAGTCGGCAACCTCATTGATCCCACGCCCTAGCAGACGAGCCAGCTCGGCCACCTTGCCACTGCGACTGTAATACAACACCAAGATTTTATGCATAGTAGATGCTTGTGCGAAGTGCTAGCTACGCTGCAGGGACCGCAGGAGCAGGGCTTTCAGATAGCGTGTTTCTGACATCGCCGGATGAACCGGATGGTCAGGCGCCTGCCCGCCGTATCTGAGCAGTTGCAGGTCACGATCCAGGTGCTTTCCAGCAGCATTGATCAGGCCTTGAAAACGCCCATGATCCAGGTGATAGGAGCAGGAGCAGGTCATGAGCAGCCCACCCGCTTCCAGCACCTGGATCGCGGCCTGGTTCAGACGCTGGTAGGCCAGACTTCCCGATTTCAGGTCTTTTTTGCGTTTGATAAAGGCGGGGGGGTCGATGATCACCAGATCAAATTTTTGCTTGCTTTGGCGCAGTCCCCTGAGGGCATCAAAGACATCGGCTTTCAGGGTGGACAGGTTGGCATGCAGATGATTGAGTTCGGCATTTTCCTGACAGAACTCCAGAGCACGTTGTGAGGCATCCACGGCCAGTGCAGTGTTCGCACCGTTGGCGAGAGCCAGGATCGACCAGCCACCGACATAGCTGCACAGGTCAAGAACACGCCGTCGAGCGAACAGGGAAATCAGGCTGGATCTGTTTTCACGCTGGTCATAAAACCAGCCGGTTTTTTGCCCCTGTTGTAGCGGCACACGAAACCGAATGCCGTTTTCTTGCAGGGTGGTTGTTTCCGGCGTGGTGCCGAATTGCTGGCGGGATTCCAGTGGCAGATTTTCCAGTTGCCTAACCCCGACGTCGTTGCGCCAAAGCAGGGATTGTGACTGCAGGAGCTCCTGCAGCACTTCCGCAATCAGGCACTGGTGCAGTTCCATGCCTGTGGTGGTTGTTTGTCCGACCAAGTGATCCCCATAGCGGTCGATTACCAATCCTGGCAGAAGGTCACTCTCTCCAAAGATCAACCGATAAAAAGGCTGCGAGTAGAATTGTTGGCGCAATTTCAGTGCCTGTCCGATTCGTTGAGTCAGAAAGGTTTTGTCGAACTGCTGTTTGCGCTGATGGCTGACAATTCTTGCTGAGATCAGTGAATGTGAATGGGCAAAGCCCCAGCCAAGCCACTGTCCTCTTGAGGAGCAGATATCGACACATTGGCCGGCGGCAAGATCGGTCAGGGGACTGCGGGCCGTATCCACTTCATTGCTGTAGACCCACAGATGACCCACTTTCAGGCGTCGTTCTTCACGTGGTTTAAGAAACAGTGGGGTGCGTTGCAGCGTGGATTCAAGCATCGGAATGTCTGTGTCTTTGATAAAGTGCTGGTGAAATGGCTAGAGCGTCAGCATACCATCGTTAGTCGACAGGATACAGGCATTCAACTTATCAGG
>CAYQAP010000087.1:0-5069 GCA_964415515.1 uncultured Gammaproteobacteria bacterium
ACAGTAAGTGGCACCGTCATCCCGGAAATGCGAATAGCATTATCCGGGACCTCCCGAAGCTCCCGTAAGGTTCACTATTCAGGAAACCACCCGGTAGCAGGGACTGTAGGCCGTGCCGGGTAACTTCATACGGCCCTGGGACACAAATGACGCCAGCAACCGGTCCAGCGCCTGCATGATGTCTTTCTCACCATGGATTTCAAACGCACCCTTCTCACGCACCGAGGCAGTGATTTCCGGTTTAACATTGCCGGCAACGATTCCGGAGAACACGCGTCGTAAATTGGCTGCCAGTGCGTGCCTTGGCATATCCCGATGCAATTCCAACGATGCCATGTTTGCATGGGTCGGCATGAATGGCCGCTGGAACTCATCCTGAATTTTCAGCAGCCAGTTAAAATAATAGGCATCCTTGTGTTTCCTGCGGTATTCCCCGACACGCGCCAGACCGGTCACCATGGCCTGGGCCACCTTTTCAGGATCGTCAACGATTATCTGGTACCTGTCTTGTGCCTTGCTACCCAATACCAGACCGATAAACGCGTGAATGTTTTCAAAATATTCCGCAGACTCGGCCGGACCGGTCAAAACCAGGGGGAAAGGCATATCTTCATTGGCCGGGTTTAATAACACACCCAACAGGAACAGGATTTCTTCGGCGGTACCGACACCACCCGGAAAAACCACGAAACCGTGGCCGAGGCGTATAAAGGCTTCGAGACGTTTTTCAATATCCGGCAGGATGACCAACTGGTTCACAATCGGGTTGGGCGATTCCGCGGCAATGATCCCGGGTTCCGACACGCCCACGTAACAGCCATTGTTTATACGCTGTTTGGCATGTGCAATGGCCGCGCCCTTCATCGGCCCTTTCATCGCGCCGGGCCCACAACCGGTGCAGATGTTCAGTTTACGCAGACCGATTTCGTAACCGACCTTCTTGGTGTAGTTATATTCGAAGCGGGCAATGGAGTGCCCACCCCAACAGACCACGAGATCGGGTTCTTTTTGCGGACGATAGGTGTTGGCATTACGCAGGATTTCAAACACGGCATTGGTGATACCAGCCTGGCTTTCGAGATCAGTGGCAGCGCTACCCAGAATTTCCGTATCAAAATACACCAGATCCCGTATGACCGCGGAGAGCAATTCCCGGATACCCTGTACCATGACGCCATCCACAAAAGCGGCCTTCGGTGCGTTGCTCAATTCCAGACGGATACCACGGTTGACCTGTTGCACCTCGATAGAAAAATCCTTGTAGCGCTGAAGCAAGGCTTCCGCGTCATCGCCTTCCTGACCGCTGTTGAGTACTGCCAGGGCGCAACGGTGCAATAACTGGGCCAGGTCACCACGGCTGGCGTCGTGCAGACGTTCGACTTCCATATGACTCAGGGTGGTTAATATTCCAGCCGGATAAATCCGGGCACTTACGGCGTCTGCGGGCAATTTGATTCTCCGTTGATGTCAATCCAAAGGGAGAGGCCAGCTTAATGCTGGCCTCCTGGTCACTCCCCCAACGCTTATGGCTTAGAACGCATATTTGACGCCAAACCGAATTTCGTAGCGAGAGGCGTCACCGATACGCGGTTCCGTGGTACCCCAACGCACGGTGCGTGGGAAGTTATGTTGCTTCAACACGCCCCAGTTGTCATTCAACAGGTTGGTCAAATTATCGATCACCATAAAGACCGAGGCCCTGTCTTCTTTACCGAATAGCGGGAAACCTACATCGATACGAAAATCAACCTTTGTCCACGACGAACCCGTTTCACCATTACGCTGGTCACCCGGTTCCAGAACAATGTCCCTGAAATCAAGATAGGGTGTGAAATGATAAGGATTAATCGTGCCATTAAACGCGTAGCTGAATGGACGGCCCGAATTGGAAGATCCATAAAGTGACATGACCGAGGAAAATCTACCCAGGAATTCTTTACGCCAGGTCGCCGTAAAATTAATGCGGTGTTTGATGTTGTAGTTCGAGGTCGAAATAACATCCTCTTGCGGGTCAAAAAAGGCGCGCGAGGTATAGTTTGAAAACGCCACTGAACTGGTCATCGGCTGCACGTCTTCTGCGTCACTGTATGCATACCCGATGGAAAAGGACAAACCATTGTCAAAGTCTTTTGCCAGACCCAGCGAAATAAGTCTGGAGCGAGGGTGCCTGCTGCTGTTGGTCAGGACGAAGCTGGCTTCACGCACACTCTTGTAAATTGGATAGCCTTTCGGGTCTGTTCCAACCCGTTCAAGATCACCGTGCTTGACCATCGCTGCATCCCTGCTTTGAGTTAACAGCACGTCTGCGCTGAATACATACTCACCGGGAAATACATGCGTCATACCCAGCGCAAATTTCCACTCGGAAGGCAAGTCAAAGTTCGGATCCAGGTAATTGATTTCAAAGTTGTCCCCCACCCCTCCTGCGACGGCGTCAAACAACTCTCCTGGAATGCAATATCCCGGTCCGGTGGGAACGTCTGATTCACACGCCTGCCAGACTATATCGCCATCAAACAGCGAGCGAGATCCATCGGTATACCCGAATGAACGACCGCGCTGACCGAATTGAAGCACGTTGTTGGCGGAATAATTATTCGACAGCCAGACATTCGGATTGCCGCCGGAATAGAGACCAACACCGCCACGAATCGTGGTGTCATCCGTCAGGTCAAAGGTAAAGCCGATACGTGGCTGCAACAGGCCCTCTCCATCCACAGTGCTGGAATTGGAAAACCCGTATTCAGCCACAAAATCGGCGTTCTCGGCAGGTTTATCACCCGTGTTGTACCAGTCATAACGCAAACCGGCAACGATCGTCAGGCGGTCCCCAATATCAAATTCATCCTGGGCGTAGACCGTGTTGATATCATAACCCCAGACAGCCGCCGCGTCGTCCGGATTGTTCGAAGGTGCGTTATTGTAATAGATTGCCGATGGCAAGCCAGCACGAAAATTATCGATACCCTTAAAGCGGATCTCAGTTTCTGTATGCTGTACGAAAAGATTAAACACGTCCAATGCTTCCTGCTCAACACCAAAGGATAGCTTATGGCCGTTCAAATCATAGCTACCCTTGAGGGAAAAGGTCGTTACATCGTATTTAAGCTTATTCGACTGCCGGCTATCGTCGCCACCCAGATAGACATCGACGTCGGGTGTTTCAACCCGGATTTCACCGAAGTCCGTTCCACCAACAGATATCTGGCGGTTATCGAGTTTCAGATAGGAAACCCGCACTTCTGTTGAAAAGTTCTCCGTCCAGTCGGAATAGAGGTTGCCAACATAGGAATTCAGCTCTGCGCCACGCTCGTAAAGATGGTTGGCGAACTCAAATTCATTGTTATCACCGTCTGACTGGGTAAAGTTATTACCGTCATTGTAGTTGTATGTGAACGCAAACCGATGTTGATCGTTGATGTTCCAGTCGAGCTTGAGCAGGACTTTTTCGTCCTGGTTGGCCATGCTTTGTGGAATGGGACCCGGGTCATATTGGTAAAGTGTACGGGCAATATTGGCAATTTCATCCAGGTCGGCCTGGCTGATATCGATCTCATTGACGGCGCCGGAACCGATGGGCCCCCGGTCGAAAAGGTTCGCTCCGTCGAGCTTTTCGTAACTTGCAAAGAAAAACAGTTTGTCCTTGAAAATGGGTCCACCCAATGTGACGCCATAGCGTTTTTCGCTGAAATTCCCGGTATCAATTTTATCGCCTTCCAGTTTATCGCCGCGCAGACTATCACTCGTATAGTCGTAAAAACCGGAGCCGGAAAACTCGTTGCCACCGGACTTGGTCACCGCGTTGATGTTACAGGCTGAAAACCCACCGTATTGCAGATCGAATGGCGCCAGTTCAACGGCAACCTGGCTGATCGCATCATAGGAAAACGGCATACGTTCTGTCGGGTAACCGTTCGAGTTCAGACCGAAGGAGTCGTTCATGCGAACGCCATCAACCGTCAGGCTGTTGAAGCGGGAGTTTTTCCCGCCGCACTGCACCGCATTGATATCACCACGTGATTCATCGACATAAATTCGCGGATCTGCTCGAATGACATCCGTGATGTTTCGGTTAATTGCCGGTACGTCTTGAAGTTCATTAATACCAAAGTTAGCGCTCGGACCGATCGCCAGATCAGCACCGGCAAACGCTGCAGAGGCGGTCACAATCACTTCTTCGAGCGCACCTGATTCCAGCGTTATGTTAAAAGTGACTGCCGCGGACAAGTTGGTATAAACATCCGTGAGCAGAGCGCTTTTATACTCGTCTGAAGTGACTCCGATCGTGTATGGCCCGCCGATGGCGAGGCCACTCAAGCTGAATTCGCCTTTCGTGTCGGTAGTTACCCTGCGGGTGCTACTGGTTCGCGTGTCCTTCACCGTAACCGTGGCACCTACAGCAGGCGCACCGGAAGGTGTGTGCACGGAACCACGTACAGAACCGGAAGTAACCTGTGCACTGGCAGTTAACGGTATGGCCAGCATCAATACTGCGAATGCTGCAACCAGGTTAAATTTCGTAAAACGAAGGATGGTCTTGTTATTCATAATGAAACCCCACTAGCTGATGAAAAACCAGTTTGACGTTGAATTTTTTAACTGGAACTTGCCCTTTTTATGCATTTGGGCACGCGGATTGTAGCAGGGTTTTCTAACAAAATCTTAACAAAAGTAAACACCGGGAATGAATGCTCAAAAGTCGATTTTCAAGTACCTCCCGTATGTTTCTGAGTTCGCAATAAACTTTACCCGAAGCGGTAGTTTTGTTTCAATTTTCATAAAATCGGGGTCAGACTCAAATGACTTGGCATCTGTATAATTAATAACGGCTGTATCGCATTTGAATATGACCCCTGGGTACGACGACTCACACGCACGTAATCGGCGCAACCTGCAAGGTTTTGTGCCGCATACCGGTTGGCGTCATTGGCAGCATAGAAAAAGGTTTAACTATCATTGGACCGGCTGCTTGGTTAAAATACGCGCCTTGTCGGGGTGTAGCTCAGCCTGGTAGAGCACCACGTTCGGGACGTGGGGGTCGTGAGTTCGAATCTCGCCACCCCGACCAG
>CAYQAP010000088.1:0-4635 GCA_964415515.1 uncultured Gammaproteobacteria bacterium
TTACCAAGCCACATAAAGTCGAGCGCTGAACATTGAACACTGTATGGAGAACTTGATTAATACTCAGCACCAGCAAACAGAATCACTGCAGCAGGTCTGACCGGTCAACCGCCTGCTCGGCAGCTTCGACAACCCGACAGGAGACGGCCCTGGTGATGGAATGTATGGTGAAGACAACGCCAGCGTCCCGAAAATTAGTACCCCCGGCGGTGCCGCAGCACACTGGCCAACACTTCCGGCAGTAATAACAACCGGCGGAAAAAACAACAGCAGGAAAAAACTATGGTGGCAAAACACCCTGAGCGGGTCTGATCGGCCCCATCGATCCCAATCTGCCCGGAGGCAGGGACGATGAGGGCAAACTGCTTATACCCAAAGGTTTTCATGTCATCGACCCGATCTCCTCGAAAACTGCATCGGCCATGATGCAGAACAACCCTGGAACCGAATCTGCCCTCGATATGCAGCTGGGCCTGCTGCAAGACCCTACGACTTCATCACAGGCCAAAACCACCAAGCAAGTGATGGAGTAGGCCAAGGCCGCCGCAAGTATCTCGGACCCATTTGGGTGCCTGGATGTTGATCCGCACTGCCAATTATATCAAGGCAGTGCGATAATCACGGTATGAACGGTTTTTTTCCAAACCTACCGAAGGCTGGAATCTTCTCGAGCCTGTTCACCACTAAGCCACTCATGCCCAGCTAATGGTTATTCGCCTGTTTCTGGGACTGCTGCTGCTGGTTGTGATTATGGGGTTCGCCAACTGGTACAGCTCGCAAGCCACACCGGCCCAACGCAGCCGGTTTTTGCGCCAGTTAGCCCTGTATGGTGGTGCCGCAGCCCTGCTGGTGCTGGTGGCTACCGGCCGTCTGCCCTGGTTGTTTGCCCTGATCGGCGGCGCACTGGCTGCCGGGCAACGCATTCTCACCTTGTTGCGCTCCTGGCAGTGGCTCAAATCACTGCATGCCTCCACCTTTTCTGGAACCACTAGCCGTACTGCGAACGATCAGGTTTCTACCTTTGACAGCCGCTTTTTGCACATGCAGCTCAATCACGGCAGTGGCCATCTGTCCGGACAAGTGCGTAAGGGCCGTTTTGCCGGCCGTGATCTTGACCAGCTGCAGCAATCCGACTTATTGGTATTGTTAAAAGAGCTCAACATCGACGCAGAGTCGGCTAAGCTGCTGCAAACCTATCTTGAACGCCGTTTCGGTGAAAACTGGGCACCAGAAGACCATGAGCAGATGCCACACCCACGCGGTGCAGACATGACCGTGCAAACTGCCTATGAAGTGCTTGGCTTGGCTGAGGATGCTGACCGAAACACCATCATTATGGCCCACCGCCGCTTGATGCAGAAACTACACCCTGATCATGGTGGATCTTCTTATCTGGCATCCCGCGTCAATCAGGCACGTGATGTCCTGCTGCAGCAACTGGGTGAAGCGTGAACCTACCCACTCAGTCAACTGATTCCATCAAGCTGGCTAATGGCTGTGGCACACCAACCGCAAAACCCTGCAGGTAATCGATACCAATATCCTTGAGCGTGCCAATAATGGCCTCATTTTCAACAAATTCAGCCACTGTTTTCATGCCACCGAGGCGCGCGATATCGTACACCGACTTGACAATGCCCCGGCTCATCGGGTCCTGGTGGCATTCCCGAACAATGGCACCATCAATCTTGATAATATCGACCGGGAGGTACCGTAAATAGGCAAATGAAGACAAACCGCTGCCAAAGTCATCGAGTGCCACCTGACAACCCCGCGCCTGCACAGTTTTGATAAAGCGTACGGCCTGATCGAGCTCCGAAATCGCTGCTGTCTCGGTTATTTCAAAACCGATTTTTTCTGCCGGTATTTGACACTCTTCCAACCAGTCCAGAATTTCCTCCGCCAAACGTGGATTGCTCAGCGACAATCCGGATAGATTGATCATGCACTGACCCAGTCGGTCAAGGCTGTCTGGATGGTCAACAAAAAAACCCAATACATGTTCAATCACCCACATATCGATGCGCCGGGCCAGGTGGTAGCGCTCTGCCGCTGGCAAAAATAACCCCGGCGCCACGACCTGACCGTTCGATTGCATTCGCAACAGAATTTCAAAATGGTGGCGTTTGCGAGGTGACTTTCTGGCATCGACAATGGGCTGGGCATAAAGGAGAAAGTTATCGTGATCAAGCGCCTGGTTGATCAGCAGCGACCAGTTCATTTCTCTTTGTCGCAACTCCATTTCCTGGCTTTCTGCATCGGCAAGATAGACCTGATTTCGTCCTTTTTCCTTGGCCAACAGGCAAGCGCCATCGGCAACACGAAGTACGTCTTCTACAGTCCGCATGTCATCAGCAAGTGGCACCAGACCAATACTGACACCGATAGAGAATAATGTATCTCCCCATAAAAATCGAAACCGGGCCACCGCCTGACGCAGCTTTTCAGCTACCTGCAAAGCATCTTCTGAAGCACAATCCCTGATGATCACACCAAATTCATCGCCGCCCAGGCGACCTAGAACATCGCCCTGCCGTAGCTGCCCCTGCAAAACCTTGCACAAATCCCTCAATAACCGATCACCTGCAGAATGACCCGCTGTATCATTGACCACCTTGAATTCATCAAGATCCAGATAACAGGCTGAAACACCTCGGGCCCGGGACTTGGGATCGGCCAGGATCTCTTCCAGAATATGGCAAAATTCAAACCGATTGATGATTTGTGTCAAATGATCGTGCGTCGCCTGATAGCTTAAGTTCTGTGACATTTTATGGGCAACAGTCACATCGCGGATAAACCCCTCAACCCCCTGAAATTCACCGACCGTATTCCAGACGCCTGCTCCCTGTTCACAAACCTGCCGCTCACTGCCATCATGGTGGATAATCCGATAATTCAGGGTAAACGGTTTGCCAATCGATATAGCCTCGTTTAATTCATCGCTCACGACCTGCTGATCCTCTTTCGCGATAAGGGTTAACCAGCTCTGGTCCTGCTCACCCTGAATAATTTCATGGCTGTAACCACAGATTGTTTCACAGCCAGAACTGACAAAATACATCCGCTCCCGACGAGCATCTCGGGAACGGTAGGCCATGCCGGGCAAACTGGCGAGCAGAGAGGAAAGATAACGCTCACGCTCAGCCAGCAGCTCCTGATTACGTAGACGCCGGGTAATATCATGTGAAATTACCGAAATCCCTTCGACTTCACCACATGCATTGACATAGGGCGCCATATTGACTTCAAGATAACGCCGGCCCCATCCTGGAAGTTGTCTCCAGTCTTCCCATTTAACCGTTTCCCCGGCCAGGGCTTGGTTGTAGGAGTCATAGAGCAGGGTGTTGCGAAATGATGAAGAAAAAATTTTCGCAACCGGCCGATCAATCATTTCAGAAACAGAACCAAAACCAAGCGCTTCAGCCAGTTTTTGGTTGGCCGCGCGAATCACATACTTGCGATCCATGAAATAAATCAGATCCTGGGAAGCAGACACGGTCTGGCGAAAATATTCCAACCGCTTTTCGGTCTCCTCCAGTGCAGTAACATCATCAATCAGACATAAAAATGCAGCGCTACCAAACCAGTCCACTTTGTTCACGGTCAGCTGCAAGCAGCGCTCCTGACCCTGCAGGGTCAGGATGTTCAGGCGGTACTGTCGCGGTGCAGGCTTGCCACTGGTACGGGCCATCTGGTAATCAACAATACGCTGAATATCCTCGGTAGAAAGATGCTGCTGCAGCAGCATCTTTCTACCTTTACTAACGGATTCATAACCCAGCAGTTGTGCTGAGGCGAGATTCATCCATAGAGGGTGACCGCCCAGAGCAAAGCAGGCCACACCATAAGACATGTTTTCGACCGCATGCAACCAGAACTGCCGTTGTTGTTGCTTTTGATCCTCTTCCAGCCAGTGCCGCAGTTCATTTTGTGCTCTTGCTACTATGGCATCCAGCCACGGATCGCTTCCCTGCAGCTTTAACGACTCTCGTCCGATTGCGAAAACATGACCTATCGGGCAACCAAGCTGATCCTGTAAAGGTTGTCCCCAGTAAGATTCGGCAGCAATTTCCTGCAGCATAACATCCCGGGGATATCGTTCACAAACACCTGTTTCTATGTAACAGTTCTCACCATCTATCGCATTGAAATACACCGCTGAGCAAGGAGTATGAAGCAGTGGGTATGCTCTGACAGCAGCACGTTCATGGTCCAGAACAAAAGCCTTCAGCTGTACCTCAACCCCATCGGGAGCCAGTACGCCAACCCCAGCACCTGCGGCACCCAGCACTTCACACATGGCCACTGCCACCGCGTGCATGTTGTCCTCAAATGTGCCCGCCCTGGCCAGCAGATCCAGCACTGCTTTCTTATCCATGCACCTTGGCCCCACAGCAAATCATACTGTCATGATCCGTTATTGCACTTAAGGTTTCAGTATAGACGAGGGCTCTTGTGAAAACAGGCTAGAAATAAGGGTCAGAGCCCTTTTTTATAGCCTATTGCAATTACTAGTTGCCGAATTCCGTTTATTTTAAACAGGGCTCTGAACATCTCGCTAGAATTTTCAAGCGATGTCGGATATTTTCTCCTTACGCACATACAGCCTGTTATTTTTCACAAGCGACCAAA
>CAYQAP010000089.1:0-3914 GCA_964415515.1 uncultured Gammaproteobacteria bacterium
TTAAATCGCCCGACTGCCAGTTTCACCGGTGCGGATACGTACCACCTCTTCGAGTTTGCTCACAAAAACCTTGCCGTCACCGATTTTCCCGGTGCTGGCAGACTGAACAATCGCATCGACCACTCGTTCAACAAGGTCGTCGGTGACCGCCGTTTCAACTTTTATCTTGGGCAGGAAATCCACGCTGTACTCCGCGCCGCGATAAAGTTCTGTATGGCCTTTTTGGCGGCCGAAGCCCCTGATCTCGGTAACGCTGAGACCACTGACACCAACTTCCGAGATGGCCTCACGGACATCGTCAAGTTTGAATGGCTTGATGATTGCGGTGATCAGTTGCATTTTTGCTCCTTTAAATCGCGGTGGGTCAGCTTCAGAGTGGTTACTCGATTGCCCGGGCTACCCGGCACTTTTGAAAACCGAAGCCGACTCAGGTGTTTAGCTATATGTATGCAGGAATCGCGCCAGCTGCTATTTGCTGGAGGAATTCCTGTTTTGCTGCCTAGGCAGGTGGTCACCACGACCAAAGCGCACCAACCTCGAGGCAGATCAATCATTCGAATGCACCATAATGGTGCATTCGACGCCGATCTGATAACCGCATAAAAGTGAATATTCCGAGGGAATCCGGGGCCTTAAAGGGATATAATCCGGCCGGTCGAATTCTCCCATATTCTTCCGCTGATCCGGGTGGCACAATTGGCATAATTTTCTGTTGACTTCAATGGTGGGCAAAATGCGTAAGCGTAGAAAAAATCGTCAGAAAAATCAGGCAACACAGCCCGCTGTACGCCCGGGCATGCCGGGCGGGTGTTATCGACCACTGACACAATCGGACGAACAGCAGGTTCACCACGCCATCCTGGACGTGCTTGAAAACATTGGCATGGGTGACCCGATCCCAATCGTCAAGGACAAGGCGCTGGAGCGTGGCTGTACTCTCAACGAGCATGGTCGCTTGTGTTTTCCACGGGCACTGGTCGAAGACATCATTGCCAGTGCGCCTGAAAACGTGCAAATGCTCGCACGGGACCCACGACACGATATGGAAATCGGTGGCACCCGCGTCCACACTTACGGTGGCGGTGAAGCGGTCAACATGCTCGATATCGGCGCATCCACCTACCGCCCTTCGACCCTGGCTGATCTTTATGATGCGGCCCGCCTGATGGACCAAATGGACAATATCCACGCCTTTTCAAGACTGGTCGTGCCAACGGAAATCGGTGACCAGTTGAGCTGTGACATCAATGCAGCTTACGTCAGTGCGGCGGGTACCACCAAACATACACAGCTGACCTTTGCCAAGGCAAGCCACGTGCAGCCGACACTGGAAATGCTTTATATGATTGCCGGTGGCAAGCAGAAATTTCAGAAACGCCCATTTTGCAATGGTGGGGGCTGCCCGGTCATCTCTCCATTGCGTTACGGACGTAACAATAGTGAAGTCTGCGTGGAGTCCATCAAGTTCGGCGCACCGGTCTGGGTAATTGTCGCACCACAGGCAGGTGCAACCGCACCAGCGGCGCTTGCAGGAGCGGTGGTTCAATCGGTCGCTGAAGCACTTGCGGGATTATTGATGATAGATATGGTCGAACCAGGCTACCCGGTAGTCCTCGGCCCCTGGCCATTTGTTTCTGACCTGCGCACGGGTGCATTTAGCGGCGGCAGTGGTGAAGAAGCCGTGGTTTCAGCCGGTGCTGCGCAAATGATAAATTTTTACGGACTGCCGAGTTCGATGGGTGCGGGAATGACCGATTCCAAGACACCTGACTACCAGGCTGGCTATGAAAAAGCCCTGACTATTGCACTGGCCGCTCACACGGGTTGCAATAATGTCTCCGAATCCGCCGGTATGCTGGGAAGCCTGATGGCGTTGTCACTTGAATCCATGCTGATCGACAATGATTTACTGGGTTCCGTTTTGCGCACCGTGCGTGGAATCGAAGTCAATGAACAAAGCCTGTCTTACAAGGTCATCGAGCAAGTGGTGTACGGTGAAGGTCATTACCTCAGAAACGAGCAGACCCTGGGGCTGATGCGTAGCGGTTACGAGTATCCTGCCCTCGCTGACCGTACAACACCCGGGGAATGGGAGGCGGCAGGCTCACCGGATATCCGTCAACAGGCTGGTGAAAGGGTCAGATCGATATTATCCAGTCACTTCCCCGAATATATCGACCCGTTGATTGACGCAAAAATTCGCGAACAGTTTCCAATCCTGCTGGATCGCGATCACATGCATGCCGGCAATGGTCGCTGGTGAAACATGGGTTGCAATCATCAACAGCTTATTGACATGATGGCTGACAGACTTGTCCACCATGACAGGCTGAAAGCAGCGGAGTGTCTGATATGAAAAAACTGATCACAGTGCTATTGTTGCTGCTCTTGTCTGACAATGCGTGGTGTGATTATTCTGTCAAAGGTGAGGGAAATTACAGTTGCCCTGACTACACATCTGCAAAACGCAGCAACACGGCCAAGCTCTACAGTTCGATCACCTGGGTGCAGGGTTTCATTACCGGTATGAACTACCAACGTGCCAGGGATAAAGGGACCGACTCGTACATTGCCAGGGATATACCCGCAGCATCAATCGCACGCTGGCTTGAAAATTACTGCCACGAACACCCCGCCGATGACATCGCAGATGCCGCGGCAGCGTTTGTGACCGAGCACACAAAAAATCAATAAGGCCAAAAATACCTCATCCTCACTGACACTGATCTTTTCAGCGATCGGGCATGCCTACATTCACCTGTTTACAGCGTTCTACTTTGTCATTGTGCTGACACTGGAGAAAGAGTGGCAGTTGCCCTACGCCCAGTTGATCAGCTTGTGGACACCCGGTGCCTTGCTGGTTGGTTTGGCCGCCCTGCCAGCCGGCTGGCTGGGTGATCACTGGAGTGCAACTGGTATGCTGGTAGTGTTTTTTATCGGTATTGGCATGAGCGCCGTGGCAGCAGCACTGGTAACAGAGCCCTGGTCGATGCTGGTAGCCCTGTGTGGCATCGGTATGTTTGCCGCCATTTACCATCCTGTCGGTATACCCCTGGTATTAAAAAACAGCAGCAGCAACCAGGGTAAGGCACTGGCCATCAATGGTGTGATGGGCAGCGTCGGAGCCGCGCTGGCTGCACTGATTTCAGGCTATCTCTTAAGTATCGGGGGCCGGCAACTGGCCTTTATGTTACCGGGGGTCATCGCGGTGCTGACCGGGCTTGGCATGTTGCTGGCCATGGCATTCAAGCTGATCAGCACGAGCAACACCATCACGAGCGATACCACGCAAAACCGGGGCGTTAGCAACTGGTTGCGACCCTTTTTGCTCCTGCTTATCTGTATAAGCCTGGCCGGGCTGATTTATTCTGCAACACAGACATCACTACCCAAAGTTTTCTCAATACGACTGGCAGGCAGCATGGCAAATGATGTCAAATCGGTCGGGGTTTATGTGGCCGGTGTTTACATCTTCGCGGGTTTATTCCAGTTTGTCGGGGGGGCGCTGGCCGACCGTTACCCGCTTAAACGGGTGTATCTGCTGATGTACCTGTTGCAGTGGCCGCTACTCGCCCTGGCTGCTGTATACACGGGTATCAGCCTGATTTTGACCATCGGGCTGGCGGTTGCACTGGGTATTGCCGCACTGCCGGCTGAGAACATATTGCTGGCCCGCTATGCACCTGACCGGCATCACGGTCTGGCCTTCGGGGCCAAGTTCGTGCTGTCTTTTGGCATAACACCCCTCGCCGTACTGATGGTCGCGGGCATCAACGCCGCCACCGGCGAATTCACCTGGGTATTCCTGGCGCTGGCACTGGCAGCCTTGTTGATATTTATCACGGCACTGTGGTTGCCGGGCCTAAAAAATGCCTCAGACTGAACCGAATGGATGACTCAATTCAACCTGACCC
>CAYQAP010000090.1:0-3785 GCA_964415515.1 uncultured Gammaproteobacteria bacterium
AAAGCACACTTTCTCACCGATACTGAATTCGAGCATGGCAGAATGCGCACGCATGTAATGCAAAAACTTTAGTCTTTCTACTACTTTCCTATTCAAATCATACAACTGTGCTTCGGTCATTCGGTCAATATTGATATTCATCGTTTTACTCTTTACTCACTGGTATCCCGGTGGAAGACAATCTCAAGACGACGGTTTACGGTACTGCCAGAAATTCCAGATCCTTCGGCAAGGGATCGTTCGGATAATCCTTGACGAATTGTCTGGCAAGCTTTCTGGCAGCATCGATTTCATCTGTTATTACGAGCTGTCGAATGGCATTAAGCCGGATTTTTCGATTCAGCAAATTATTTTTTCCTGATTTTGTGGCCTCCGGCGCCCGGGAAACCCTCACTCCCTGAGATGCGCTAGACGAAAGTGCAGTCGGTTTGGAACGCGGTGATTGTGCTGCTGATTGGCTTCTGATAAATGCCGAGTATTTTCGTTGTTCAAAGGATGGTCCCGGCGGGCTAACTCTTCCCAGGCTTTGCTTGGCCACCGGCCTGTGTAGCACCTTTGTACCCACCTTGGGCGCCTGTTCCAGCAAGTAACGCTGCTTTGGCACCATTGCCCGACGCTCCAACGTGGTCTGATCCGATTTGCCCCGGGGTTGTTTGCGGCCAGCTTGAGCCTGGTTGCGCATTTCTTGTTCCATCGGCGCTGTACTGGAAGACTTCGATGCCGCTTGCTCGCTCGCAGTCTCGAGAGTCGATGCAGCATCCAGGACAGGAGCAACCTGGAAGGCTGGACTCAAAACCGGCAAATCCACTTGCTTTTGTGACTGCTGAAACAAATCCGGCAGAATGACGACAGCAACAACAATGGTGGCTGCCACAGCAACCCGCGCAGGCCAGTGACCATGAAACGGCTTGGTTGGGTGTGGTCGTGATCGCACTGCCTTTCTGGAAGCCGCCAGAATTGCCTCATCGAGTGTTTTATCCGGCCTCTCCTTGGCCACAGAATGGTACCGCTGCGAAAGCAAGCTGTCCTCACAATCCCTACTTTGGTCTTTGTGTGCAGATCCCGTCATTGCAAACCTTCTCGCAAGGCCTTAATCGCATAGCGCAAGCGACTTTTGGCCGTTTCCCTTCCCACCCCGGTTACTTCTGCAATTTCCTGCAAATTCATACCAGCCTCCTCGCGCAACAAAAAGGCTTCACGCTGTACCGATGGAAGTTGATCTAGCAATGCCAGCACTGTTTGTACCTCGTGTTTTCGAGCAAGTGCAACCTCAGGTCGGGGTGTACAGGCTGCCCAGGCTGTCTTCACTAGATCACCATTTTCCAATGACCGATCGGTTACCGCATGCTGGCTAGTGCTACGCCGAAAATAATCGATCATCCGATGGCGCGCAATCAGGTAGAGAAAGGTCACAAAACGCGCAGTACTGCGGTAGCGCCGACGTGCATCGATCAGTTTCAACCAGATATCCTGATAGATTTCATCGGCTGTTGCTCGGTCAGGGCACTGCCGCAGGATATAGCGGTACAATGCCCCGTTGTGACGTCGATAGAGTATTTCGAAGGCACCGGCATCACCTTGGGCATACCCGTGCATCAATGCCTCATCACTGACCCGCTCCTGGCTCATACCACAAGCTTACGTCTCTGTGCTGTGTTCAGGCAAGAGACCGGTCAAGATTTTCCTCGCTGATCGCATACCCCAGAGCAGGATTTTCAACATAAGGGCCAGGCACCTCAGCACAAGATGCCTGGTCATAACACGGTTTACCGCCATACCGGGTCCTGGGCTGACAGAGATTTGGCCAGATTCACCAAACTGAGAAATTCTCCCCGATAGCCAAAGGCATCTTCACCGCGAGCCCCGCGAGCCAGCGCCATAATCCGGTCATAACTGAATTGACCAAGCCAGGTTCCGCCACGCAGCGCCTGACCAAAAGCAGCCACCGCCGCAGAAAAGCGATAACGATCACTGGTTGTAACAAGTTTTGTCACTATATTTTTTACCCGGATCGGCTGCTCGATCAATGTGCTGGCACCACCCTGGACCCCCTTGTACCGCAACCTTAGCAGGGCCAGTTCACCATCGTGTCCCTGAGCACGTTTTGGTTGTTGATAACGCAGCGGGTCCATGGCCTGATCACTGCCGCCCACCAAACTGATTTCGTAGATAGCAGTCACCGTATGACCGGCTCCAATCTCACCGGCATCAATCTTGTCATTGTTGAAATCCTCCCGTTTGAGCAGGCGATTTTCATAGCCGACAAGACGATACTCTGCAACCAGGGCGGGGTTAAACTCGAGCTGAATTTTGACATCGCTGGCCACCGTGTTCAGTGTGGAACTCATCTGGTCTACCAATACTTTCTGGGCCTCATTCAGGGTATCGATATAGGCAAAATTACCGTTACCGGCATCTGCCAATTGCTCCATCAACCGATCATTGTAATTGCCGCTGCCAAACCCCAGTGTGGTTAACGAAATGCCACTTTCCCGCTCCCTTTCGACCAGTTGTTTCAGGGCTATAAAACTGGTGGTGCCGACATTAAAATCTCCATCAGTCGCCAGCATGATCCGGTTAATACCCCCTTGGATAAACGCCTTTCTGGCCAGTCTGTAGGCCTGGCGTATCCCGGCACCACCATTGGTCGAACCTCCCGCATGCAGTGCATCGATCGCCTGTAATATCCTGAAACGCTGATCACCGGCCACCGGTTCCAGCACCACTCCAGATGCACCGGCATACACCACTAAAGAAATTCGGTCTACCGGTCGCATTTTGCCCACTAGTAATTTCAGTGAGGATTTTAGCAGCCCCAGTTTGTTGGCAGAGCGCATGGAGCCGGAAACATCCACCAGAAACACCAGATTGGCCGGTGGTGCCACCTGTGCCGTGCTATCAACCGCCTTAATGCCGATGTGAACCAACTTCTTTTTTGAATTCCACGGTGCCGGCCCCACTTCGGTGGTGATTGAAAAAGGCCTGTCCCGGTTGCTCTCACCGACGTATGCATAATCAAAGTAATTGATCAGCTCTTCGACCCGTACCGCATTTTTTTGCGGCAACCGACCGCTACGCAATAGTCTGCGAACATTACTGTACGAACCGGTATCGACATCAATACTGAAGGTGGAAACCGGTTGTTCTGCAACCCGAACCACCGGATTGTTGCGAATCTGGCCGTATTTTTCCCCATTCAAGGCATCCTGATAGCGGTTCTTGGGTGCTATGGGTATCCTGTAAGTCATGATCATGGGAGCCTGGACCGCACTGCCTTGCATGGATTTGTATTGCACGATGGGTTTATGAAATCGACCCAGTTGTACGGTATTGGATGTCTCAGGCTGCGCCGGGTATGACTTGCTTGTGACGTCCCCTGTGGCGATATTTCCTGTAGCAGTAGTAGATGCAGATGTGTTGTTTGCAGCCGATTGTCCTACCGGCACAGGAGCCTGACTGCTGCAGGCTGCCAGTGTGGCAGTGACCAAGGCGGTAAGTACGGTAACAGAATAGTGTTTCATGGTGATCTCCCAATCTGGATGAAAACAGAACCAACGTACTGTGCGTTGTTACCCGATATAAACGCAGAAGATCACAAATGGGGTTAAATCCGGACAATGAGAGGCTATTGATCAGTATTTGCAGACCTTCTGACCGCCTAGAGTAGTCTCTACCACTTCTTGGTCTCAATCGCTAAATCGTGTTACTTGAGGCAGGTCCAGGCCACGTTCCTTCATACGTTGGCGAATCTTGTCCGGGTAATCCGAAATAATGCCATCAACACC
>CAYQAP010000091.1:0-3700 GCA_964415515.1 uncultured Gammaproteobacteria bacterium
GACCGGGAGGAAGATGGTGTCCGTTGGTACCGTAGCCGCTAAGCCTGTCACATAAGCATTATTGTGCGGTTTTGGCACGCGCTACCGGTCGAAGCTGTTCAACGTGCCGTTCCTCAAGAGCAAGGGCTTACCGGTGACGGCTTCGAACTCCCCGCTCAACTGGGTGCTGAGTTGGTTGCTAACGATCGCGATGTTTTCCTCTGTGCGCAAATCGCGAATGAAGTCGATAATACCGGGGATCGGCCCGTCTTTAAGCGGGTAGAGACTCAGGTCTGCGACAATCTTTACTTGATACTCCTTCTATGCATGCCATCTCTGCCAGGGCATTGTACCCCGGCAGGGATACAGGAATCGCTAACCTGCTCACCTGCTGACGTTACATGGCGCCGGCTGGATAAACTGTCGGATTTTCACATGAATTTGTGTCAGGAGCCGATTAATTGTATGCTTTTTAAGCAGCCCAGAACGCGCAGTTGCATCCATCACGTGCGCGAGCCGACTTTTTGGGAGTGTTGTGAACATGATTCGATTCATCACTTTATGCCTTTTCTTCCTGCCCGGCATGGTCTGCGCGCAGGACCTTTTTGTGACCAGCACGCGCACCGACGAGGTGTTCCGGTTTGACGGTGACAGCGGAGAATACGTCAGCGTTTTCGCGAGTGGCAACGGGTTGAGATTCCCTGAGGGGATACTGTGCGCCGACGACGGCAATCTGTATGTGGCTAGCGAATTCTCCCACCAGGTGCTGCGGTATAACAAGACCACGGGCGATTTCGTCGACACGTTCGTCAGCGCCGGCTCCGGCGGCCTGAACGGCCCGGCGTTTCTCGTTTTCGGGCCGGATGAAAACCTTTACGTGGCCAGTTTCAACAACGGAACAGTGCTGCGCTACGACGGTGTCACCGGCGAGTTTATGGACACCTTCGTCGCCGCCGGGTCGGGTGGGCTGCTTGGCCCGATCGGCCTGGAATTCGGCCCCGATGGCAATCTTTATGTCAGCAGCTTTGACTGGAGCCAGATTCTCCGTTACGACGGCGCCAGCGGGGCTTTTATGGACGAATTCGCCTTTGCTGGCGGCCTGAGCGGGCCATCGGAACTGGTCTTCGGGCCTGACGGAAACCTGTACGTGGCCAGTTTCAATAATGACCAGATCGTCCGTTTCAACGGAACGACAGGGGAGGCGATGGGTGTGTTCGCCAGCGGTTCCGGCCTCGATGGCCCCGAGGGTCTGGTTTTCGGCCCGGACGGAAATTTGTACGTTGGCAGTTTCGAAAGCCACCAGGTATTGCGTTATAACGGCACCACGGGTGAATTCATGGATGTTTTTGCATCCGGCAACGGGCTTGAGAAACCCACTTTCCTGGCCTTTTGCGGGCCCACGCCCAGCCCGCTGAACGCTGGCCTCAACGACGCCTGGTTCAACCCGGCGACCGACGGGCAGGGGTTCTTTATCACCGTGTTCCCTGACCTGGGCTCCGTCTCGCTGGCCTGGTTTACATATGACACAGAGCCGCCAGGTGACGGGGTCACTGCCAACCTGGGAGACCCCGGCCACCGCTGGCTGACCGCACTGGGCTCGATTGACGGCAACACGTCACAGATGACCATTACGCAGTCTTCGGGTGGCCTGTTTGATACGTCGACGGCAATCGACCGGGTCAGCGACGGGACGATCGAATTGACCTTCAAAAACTGCAACTCAGGATCGGTCAAATACGATATACCGTCCATTGGCCGCCAGGGGAACGTGCCCATACGGAGGGTCGCCAAGGACAACGTCACCTTCTGCGAGGGATTGATCACGAAATAAATGACGAGCCACTTCACTGCAAAATCTCATACAGTTGTGATGGTAATGACTGGATTTCGCCTTGTTATCTTGCTGATGCATACAAATCATAGTCATCCGGGCGAAAATAGCTACGCTGTTAGCCGTTCGGGAACAACCCATGAGTGCTCTGACTGGGCCTATATTTTCAGTTGAACCAGCATGTTGGTAGGTCCACTTAAGGTGGTGCCCTGCAATCCGGTGATCGGCCTGTTGATCCAGAGGCCGCATTTTTATTCAGGTGGTCAAGTCATTTTGTCTTCCTTGTGACACTCTACAACCCCCAGCACGCCGCGAAAACCCTCCGTGTCCACAACAATCGTCGCCATTAATGACACGTTCCTGATCTCAACCGCCCAGCTGCGTTTGAGCACGATGCCGTCCAGTCAGACATAAAGGAAAATTACCTCCGATCGCCTGGTTACCTCAGCGTTCGATGTGCTTGTAGACCTTCCTGTTGAGATTGGACACGGTACCGGACGATACCCGGGTACACCATAATGCTTCTGTAACATCCTCAACAGTGCAAACCGATACACCGGCCAGGTACATATGTACGATCACTTCCTCAATCGATACATCCCGGTGCCGGTAACGCTCAATGATGGCTGTCTCGAAGGTCTTTTTCTAAGCAGACCTTGTCGCCCATTGTGGTGGAGATACCCCGGGGATCCTTCCTCAATACTCTGGTGTTGATTGACATCTCGACAAGCTGGCTTGAGTTTATGCCACTACTGCAGAAAGGTGGTGGCTATGTTATCGAAGGGTTGGATGTTGCTAAGCAGTTAATTCCTTTTCCACTTCTTGGCATTGGCACGGATAACGGGAGTGAGTTCATCAACCAAGACCTTCTTGGTTACTGCCGGGATGGCCACATTACCTTCACGCGCTGCCGGGCATATCGCAAAAATGATCAGGCGTACGTTGAAGAAAAAAATGGGTCTGTAGTCAGGCGCATGATTGGTTATGACCGATACGAAGGCCGAAAGGCCTGGGATACATTGTGTAAACTGTATCGGCAATTACGGCTTTACGTTAACTTCTTCCAACCCTCTTTAAAACTGTTGGAGAAACACCGAAAGGGGGCCAAGGTAACCAGGCACTATGAACCGGCTCGTACACCGTATCAACGGGTGCTGGACACTACACTAGCGTTGACGCTGCAATAAAAAATAACCTCACAAGCCAATACCAGACTTTGGACGCCGTTGGATTGCTGAGTAAGATAACCTACTTACAGCAGGAACTGCAAAAACTGGCCGTGGGAGAATTTCAGATAGTGAACCCGAAGAAATCTCCATTGTTTTATCACAAAAGCCAAGAAAGATGGTCGTAAAGGTCCTCGGCATTGGCGGACGCGGAAAGATCCATTTGAGAAAGTTACAAGTGAGATAGATCAGATATTGGAGGATGACCCTCATCAATCGGCAGCAAGCGTGCTTCGTGAATTGATAAAACGACATCCAGATCAATTTCGATCCGGGCACGTTCGCAGTATGCAACGTCGGGTTAATGACTGGCGTCAATGTAACCCTGAACGACTAAAGACTTTAAAACATGAAATATTAAAATAAGAAGTTCAGAGAATTATCAATGAGGGAACAGGCAGACAACTGATGTGTGACGACAACTAGAAAAGTGACATTTCTTAATGAGGCAACATGGGGGGTCAAATCTAATGTCCGTTGACAACTGTGACAAGTTTGTGTACTACCAAACATAATTTACTAGCGTTTACTGCCATTTACTGGCACATTCCAATTGAACAAACATCGCAAGTGACTGATTTAAATAACCTTAATAACTGATCGTCCCTCTTGAAAATCCGCGTGTCGGTGGTTCGATTCCACCTCTGGCCACCATTATTTTCAA
>CAYQAP010000092.1:0-3476 GCA_964415515.1 uncultured Gammaproteobacteria bacterium
TATCAAACCTGATCACTTCCAGTATCATGTCAATGGGCAATTGGGAGGAACTGGCATTGGGCTTGCATAGCCAACCGTCAAGCTGGACCGTATGAAACATGCCATTAGCGTTTAGATCGCAGAGCCACGGAACCATTGCATTCGGATTCTTCAACATTGAATCCGACATGTTGCTGCTGGATCGATATTTCTTTTTCGCCACTGATTTCTGCGACACTGTTTGCAAGTTGTCACAAGCGTTGAATGAATCGGGACGTGAGTTTCCGTGCCCGGCTTTTTTTATTGAGGACCCCGCTGGTATTGGAGATCTTCATGGAGGAATAGCGGGGACACATTATTCCGGGTTTATTGGTGAAACGTACAAAAAGTATCCCTTTCCGAGGGATCCCGCCGGATTTAGACAGCAAACCAGGGGGTTTGAAACAAGGCATGAGTTTGAGCAAATGATGCGCGGGTTTGGCACACGCTCAGAGCTTTGTTTTCAGCAAGATATCGATGCCGGCCAATTCGTCATTGGACCTTATGTTTTTACCAGCGAGAATTACTTCCAGCTAATCGAGTATGTTATCCAGGGCGGCTACCCACGCTGGTTGGATAATGTTGCCCCGGACTATGTCATAAAAATGCGGGACGAACTGGCTGTCGTAAAATACCCTGCCTGAATGTGCTCATGGCAGTGGTTTTGCTACCATGTTCATAAAGGTTTGAAAATCGATTTTACCCGTTCATCAACTGGTCAGAGAATTCTGGATTCGATGTGACCCATTTTTATCAAGGAAACAACCACATGACAGCAGCAGCCCAACTTCCTGAGAGTTACGCAAGCCTGATCGAGGTTCCACAAACACAAATCCTGATCGACGGGAAGTTTCTGGATAGCAGAAGTGGCAAAACGTTCGAAAACATCAATCCGGTAACACAGGAGCTGATTGCACAAATTGCTGAAGGTGACGCGGCAGATATTGATCTGGCGGTCACGGCAGCATCCCGAGCGCTGAGTCAGGGTCCCTGGGGCAAAATGGATGCACGCGAGCGCGGACGCCTGATGATGAAGTGGGCCGACCTGATCGATGAAAAGCAGCAGGCCATGGCACAACTCGAAGTGCTCGACACGGGGAAACCGATCGTTGAAGCACTCGGTTATGACATACCAAGTGCAGCGGCAATCATTCGTTATTTTGCTGGCTGGGCCGATAAACTCGAAGGCAGAACGATCCCGGTATCGGGTCCTTATTTTACCCACACCCGGCGTGAACCGGTGGGTGTTTGCGGGCTGATCATTCCGTGGAACTTCCCGCTCGCAATGGCAGCCTGGAAACTTGGACCGGCATTGGCTGCGGGCTGCACTGTCATTCTCAAACCGGCTGAACAAACACCCTTAACTGCCTTGTGGGCAGGCGAACTCGCACTTGAAGCCGGTATCCCGGCAGGTGTGGTTAACATCGTACCCGGCTTTGGGGAAACTGCGGGTGCGGCCCTGGTGAAACATCCTGGCGTGGCAAAAATTGCATTTACCGGTGAACATACCACCGGCAAGATCATCAAGGCTGCCACCGCCGACACCATGAAACGTATGAGCTTTGAACTGGGTGGCAAGAGCCCGAATATTATTTTCCCTGATGCACCCATCGACGATGCTGTCGCAGGGGCGTTTGGCGCGATATTTCTGAACCAGGGGCAGAACTGCTGTGCTGGCAGCAGGGCCTATGTTCATGAGGCTGTTTATGACGAATTTGTGAGCAAACTGGCAAGCCAGGCATCTGCAAGAGTTATCGGTGACCCGTTTGATGAAGCTACTGAACACGGGCCGCAAATTGATCGGGCCCAGTTCGATAAGATCATGCACTATATCGAGTTGGGAAAACAACAAGGCGCCAACTGTGTCAGTGGTGGAAAACGTGTTTATGACAGCGGTTTTTTTATTGCACCCACCGTTTTTAGTGAGGTCGAAGACAACATGGCCATTGCCAGCGACGAGATTTTTGGGCCGGTGCTGAGCGTGTTGAAATTCAGCCATACTGATGAGGTAATTCAACGTGCCAATGACAGCCAGTTTGGGCTGGCAGCAGGTGTCTGGACACAGGACATTGACCGGGCTTATACCGTTATCGAAGAACTCAAGGCAGGTACCGTGTGGATCAATTGCTACAATATTGTCGATCCGGCAGCGCCTTTTGGTGGTTTCAAGATGTCTGGTCTTGGACGTGAACTGGGTGGCCAGGCACTGGATGCCTATACCGAAATCAAGACCGTGACACAGTTCAGAAAATGAGCCTGCGTGCTGGTGTACGCTGAAGTGGGTGACTATCTCGCCATCCTGCAACAGTTGATAGGGTTTCCGACGATCTCGGAAAATTCCAATCTGGAGTGTATCGAATATATTGAAAGCTATCTGTCAGAACGTCACTTCCGAACCCGGCGTATCTACAACCGTGAGCAGACCAAGGCCAACCTGATCGCCAGTATCGGTCCGCAGCTTGGCGGTGGCGTAATGCTGGCCGGGCACACGGACGTGGTGCCGGTTGAGGGGCAGGAATGGTTCACCGACCCTTTTCAACTGGTACAACGCGATGACCGACTTTATGGACGGGGCTGTTCGGATATGAAAGGTTTCCTGGCACTGGCCATGGCGTTGGCCGGCGCTATTGACCCGGGTCGCTTAAGCAGGCCGATCTACCTGCTTTTCAGCTATGACGAAGAAGTGGGTTGCCTGGGGGCAAAACGTCTGGTGGATGTTTTGAAAAATATGCAGGCACCACCACAGTTTGTCCTCATCGGGGAACCGACCGATATGGACCTGGTGACGGCACACAAGGGCATCTGTCTTTCTACAACGCAGGTACGGGGCAGGGCTGCGCATTCGAGTTGCCCCGATCTGGGTGCTAATGCCATTCTGGCAGCATTGAAGCTTATCCAGCAGATAGACAGCCTGTTACCCACTGAGCAGGATGAGCGTTTTGACCCACCGGTCGCCACCTTCAATATCGGCACCATTAAGGGCGGCAATGCCTGCAACATCATCCCGCAAGATTGTGGTTTTAGCTGGGAATTCCGTTGCCTGCCCGACCAGGATGCCACAGTCGTACAAGATCGGTTTTCTGAAACCATCCTGCAGCTACAAGGTGAGATGCCGGGGATCACCATCGATCACAAAACGGTGTCCTTTGTACCGGGATTATCGGCAGGGAAAAACCAGGAATTTGCCATGCAATTGCAACGGTATTTGAAACATTCAAAACTGACGACAGTACCATTTGTGACCGAGGCAGGGCTGTATCAAGAGGCTGGTATTCCCGCCCTGGTCTGCGGTCCGGGGCATGTCAACCAGGCCCATCAGCCCAACGAGTGTGTACCGCTTGCCAGGATGGAGCAGTATCGAACGTTTTTAAATGAGCTGCTGGCGACACTGTCCACTGCATAAGCCATGAAGGCGTGGGTTTCTTTGCATGCCCGGCAAGTGTTGTTGGTGGATGTTT
>CAYQAP010000093.1:0-3353 GCA_964415515.1 uncultured Gammaproteobacteria bacterium
TCGCCATCGGTGAGTGTTTCCGCGAACTGCAGTTAGCGGATGCCTACGCCATTTTCTTCGCTTCCCCTTTATTGATCACGCTGCTATCCGGGCCAATTCTGGGCGAAAAGGCAGGGCCGTTTCGTCTGACTGCGGCATTTGTTGGATTTCTGGGTGTGCTGATTGTTTTACAACCTGGTATGCATAGCCAGTTGCTCTCCTACGGTTCGATCATGGCAATCGTGAGTGTAGTAACCTATGCGTTCATGGCCCTGCTTTTGCGTCGCATGGGTCATCATGACAATACCGTAGCCATCGCTTTCTGGTTTCTTGCCCTCATCGGTGTCGCTGCCGGCCTGTTGGCCAGCCTGGATTGGAGACCGATCCAGTGGCAACACTGGCCGTGGCTTGTGCTGCTTGGCATCACCGGTACATTCGGACAATTGATGTTAACTGGGGCTTTCAAACGCGCATCGGTTGCGGTGATTGCACCACTGGATTACACCCACATGATATGGGCAGTGATCTACGGCTACCTCTTCTGGGGTCACCTCCCCGGTATCAGCACGTGGGTCGGAACAGCCGTCATTGTTGGCTCCGGTCTGATCATCATATTCCGCGAACACCGGCTCAAACGAAAACAACGGGCAATGATCGCGGGCAGTTCCTGATAGTGGAGCGACAGGATATCCGTTTATTTCAATTGATTCCCCACGCCATCAACCTTGCAGTACGTCAAATAACCCGTAAGAAGCCATTCCCTGCAACTCTTCAGCCAGCGTCATCTGCCCGTTTGAACCTGTCCGCTGTTGCATTATTTCCTGTTTGGCAATCTGGCGATATGGCATTATGCTGCCCTTTCCCTTTTTCAATGTGCCGGAGACCACAGTGACAAGCAGTCGGGAAATTCGATATTTTGAAGATTATCTGGTTGGTGAGGTTAAGACAGTCGGTACGCTGAATCTCGATGAAGCCGAAATGATAGCCTTCGCCAGCAAGTACGACCCTCAGGCTTTCCATGTCAATCCGGAAAAAGCTGCGACTGGCCCATTCGGTGGTCTCATCGCCAGCGGTTGGCATACTGCAGCGGCAACCATGCGTTTATTGGTCGAGTGTTATCTCGACAGCGCCTCCAGCCTCGGCTCACCGGGCCTTGATGAACTTCGCTGGCTGGCCCCGGTGCGTCCCGGCGATCTGTTAACGGTGCGTGCAGAAGTCGTCAATACAAGACGTTCGAGCAGTAAACCCGAGCGCGGACTGCTACACACAAGGGTGGAGGTCTCCAACCAGGACGCAACGCTGGTGATGTCAATGAAAGCGGTCAACCTGATCGCCTGTCGCAGCCAGCCATGAGGGCTCTGAGTACACCTCAATTCAACAACAGTTATGCGTGCCTGCCCGGGCAGTTTTATACCCGCCATCTGCCCGTACCCGTCGTCAATCCGGGTCTGATACGTGCGAATGATGAACTGGCGATTACACTGGGAATTGATCCGGGATGGCTGGTGTCTGAAACGGGTGTGAACTTTGCCGTTGGCAATCAGATACCCGAAGGTGCCGATCCCATTGCCACGGTGTATGCCGGGCATCAATTTGGTGCCTGGAACCCCCAATTGGGTGATGGTCGCGCCATCCTGCTGGGTGAGGTTGTTGCTGCCAGCGGCAGGAGATACGACATCCAACTCAAGGGATCAGGCAGGACACCGTACTCCCGTGGCGGTGATGGCCGCGCCCCATTGGGTCCGGTCTTGCGTGAATACGTCGTCAGCGAAGCCATGTCAACACTGGGGGTACCCACAAGTCGGGCACTGGCAGCAGCTACCACCGGCGAGGTGGTGATGCGTGAATCACCTTTGCCCGGTGCGGTGCTGGTGCGAGTCGCCCAAAGCCATATACGTATTGGCAGTATTCAGTTTTTTTCCGCGCAAAAAGATTTTGATTCGGTCAGGATTCTTGTCAATCACATCATCCAACGTCATTTTCCACAGCTTGCAGAAACCAACAAGCCGGTGCACGCGATGCTGGATGAAGTCGTCGAGCGCCAGGCCAGCCTGATCGCCCAATGGCAGTCACTGGGCTTTATACATGGTGTCATGAATACGGATAACATGCTGCTGTCGGGTGAGACCATTGATTACGGGCCCTGTGCCTACATGGATGAATACGACCCGGCCACCGTATTCAGCTCAATTGACCATGGTGGTCGTTATGCTTATCGCAACCAACCCCATATTGCACACTGGAATCTGGCCATGCTTGCCCAGGCACTTTTGCCATTGCTGGATGACCAGGAGGATAAAGCCATTGCATCAGGACAGACTGCCATTGACAGGTTCCCAGACCTGTACATGGCCGCATATCTTGATCGTATGCGTCAAAAACTGGGCTTGAATGGACGGCACACGGACGATGAAAAACTTATCCGGGATCTGTTGACATTGATGCACGAGTCAAATTCAGATTTTACCCTGACCTTTCGACGTCTATCGGATCTTGCCGACCCTGACAGTACTGCAAATGCCGGTGTTGCGGGCATATTTGAGCTACCTGAAAGCTTTGATACCTGGTTGGAACGATGGCAAAACCGTCTGCAGACCAGTTCGATGAGTGACGGCGAAAGACAGGCAAACATGTATGCCAGCAACCCTGCCTTTATCGCCCGTAACCATTTGCTAGAGGAGGTAATCGAGGCCGCAACCCATCAAGGGGACTTCAAACCGTTCCACAGACTTGTCGATCTCCTTGAAAAACCGTTTGAATTTGATGCTTCACTCAGTCGATACGCCATGCCACCACGACCAGAGCAGATCGTCAGACAGACCTTTTGCGGTACTTGAGCCGGATCGCCTGGGACCGGACTCAAATGCAAAGGCTTATTACACGAATTGACTCATGTATGATGCAGGTGAATCCAGCCCCCAAATCCCCAGGAAATATGGAGCAAACATGTTAATTTTTAGACGCTGTGTGCTGTTGATACTGCTAATGACATTTTCATCATTTGCGGTTTCCGACGAGAAAGATGAAAAAACCAGGCCCGGTCTGAATGAAGCGACCCTGAAAGGACTCGCGTGGCGGAGTATTGGTCCTGCGATGACCGCTGGACGTATCGCTGATATCGCCGTCAATCAAAAAGACCGCAGCACCTGGTATGTGGGTGTGGGAAGTGGTGGTGTCTGGAAAACGGAAAACCGTGGTACCACCTGGTCCCCGGTCTTTGATGCTGAAGGTTCATACTCGATAGGCTGCATCACCATTGACCCCAATAACCCCGATACCGTATGGGTGGGAACCGGTGAAAACGTGAGCGGACGTCATGTCGGTTACGGTGATGGTGTTTACCGAAGTCTGGATGGTGGCAAGAGCTGGTCCAA
>CAYQAP010000094.1:0-3353 GCA_964415515.1 uncultured Gammaproteobacteria bacterium
CCTCCTTTCGGTTACTTTTAATATGAGGCAACGATCACTGTTTCGCTATCCCTTCGGTTACATTTTTTGTGAGGCAATGCGAATGGCGGAAAAAATATACTAAACTCTGATTAGCTGCTATAATACTCCTGCATATTCGAGGAGGAATATATGAAGAAATTAAAATACATAATAGGGGCAGCTTTTTCTCTTGTGTTTGCTGTTCAGGCTCAGGCCGTTGCACCTGAAAATATGACTGCCCAAATAGCAGTAGGATCATCGCCAGCCCTTATATTTGCCAGCCGTGACATTTCTAATGGCACAGTAAAATTAGGTGTTAACCCTGATGGCGGGTTGGATAATACACTTACACGAACCGGTTTGGTGTATATACCAACAGGTGCTGACGCACTGATTCCAGGTTGTCCATGTGAAGGCTGGGGCGCAGCCGATAAAATTTCCAAGGTAACGGGTTATGTGAATAAGTCTAGCGGTACGTTAAATGCTACGGTGACCTCATTTACAGGTACTCCCAGAAGTGCCAAATCTGTTGTTTTGATCAAGAAGGCAACCGGCGCACCTTCAATGCAGGTGACGCATAGTTTCAGACCTTCAATTTCAAGAAATCTTTACGAAGTGACGGTAGTGATCAAGAATGTTTCAGGTGCTGCTCAGCATATAGTGTATCGCCGAGTGATGGACTGGGATGTTCCGCCGACCACATTTAGAGAATACGTAACGATCAAAACATTTGGAGCAAGGAGAATCGTTTTCACATCGGACAACGGTTTTGCCAGCTCAAACCCGTTGATTGCTGCTGGTAAGCGGCTCTTTGTTGGCCAGGCCACTAACAGTGGGCCATCAGATCATGGTGCTGATTTTGATTTTGATTTCGGTATAGTGAAGCCGGGTAGGTCCGTCGTATTCAGGATCTTCTATGGCGCAGCTGGCAATAAGGTTAGTGCTTTAGCAGCCTTGAGTGCTGTGGGGGCAGAAGCTTATTCGCTTGGCAAGCCAAGTAGTGTGCCGCTTCCAGCTGCGGATGCAGGAACTCCAAATACATTTATCTTTGGGTTCAGGGGCATTGGCGGCGTACCAGGCATTGTTGCAACCTTGATATCTCCAGCAACTGGTGTGTACACAACCAAGCAGAAGTTCGATCTGGTGATTGTCAGCAAAAATCCCAGGAGAATTCGGAATGCAATGAAGGTGATGATGAATGGAACCAACGTCACTGGATTCGTAAATAGGAGAGGAAAAGTCAGGAAAATTATTGGAGCACCTGGATACGTTCTTATAGTTCCCGGGTTTTCAACACTGATCCGGAGACCTGGTGCATTTGACGTGAGTGTACGGTTGAATCTCGTTGGGTCAGCATCCAAGCCTTTTGCCAGAGTAAGGTATAGTGTGATTAACCATCCATAGGACGTGATTGAAATGGGGGAAACCAGGGCAGGGCTGTAGCCTTGCCCTGGTTTTCTGCAACGTTAAATTATATTGATTGGAGGTGAAGGTTGAAATTGTTTTTTTTAACCGCAGTGGCTTTGTGCGCGGTGATATTGATGTCTTGTACGGAGCAGAATACACCTTCAGGTGGAGTGGATGCTGCTCAGTTGCCTGTTAAGGAGCAACAGGGAGTGAAGATTTACCTTGACCCAGTCACAGGCAAGCCATCCATGCCCCCTGCTGGCAAAAAACCGACATCTTCCGTTTTTTCATCTGATGCGAAGATGAATACATCATCACGGGGTCTTATCGAGCAGTCTGCGCCGGGTGGTGGTACGATGGTTGATTTGCAAGGGCGTTTTCAGAGTAGCACAAAAGCGACAGTAAATAAAGATGGTTCCATCGTGATCGAGCATCTGCCGACGGTACAGTCCAGTCCGTTATCAGGGAAGGAATGAGATCATGCCAAGGCAATTCTATGCAAGGTTATTAAAGTTTTTCGTTTTTTCTGCAGTAGTCCTGGCCATAGTTATAACATCGGCGACATCACAGGCTGCAGTTGTTCAAATCATAAATGTTAATACCCCCGGGGTTGGTTTTAATGACCCGACGCCATTTACTCCAGTGGGTGGTAATACTGCAACGACTCTGGGTCAGGCCAGGCTTAAGGCCTTCCAGTTTGGCGCTAATCTTATTGGAGCCCAGTTGTCGAGTAATGTGGTTATCAAAATTCAGGCAAAAATGATTCCGATGGGAGGTACGGCATTCAGTGCTACTCTGGGATCTGCCGGTCCAACGACAGTGTTCCGTAATTTTCCAGCCGCACCACGACCGGCAACCTGGTATGTGCAGGCGCTTGCAAACAAGTTGAGCGGAGTGGACAAGGATCCGGCAAGCAATGATATCAATGCCCGGTTTAACTCGGATGTAGATGGGATGGTCGTGCTGGGGGCAAGCACCTGGTATTATGGACTGGATGGTAACCCTCCAGCCGGTGATATTGAGTTTGTCACGGTTATTTTGCATGAAATAATACATGGTCTCGGATTTCTTACGCTGGTGGATTTGGCAACCGGCAGTAAATTTTTGGCTACCGATGATACTTTTATGAAACACCTTGAGCATCATGGCGTGGTGCCGTCCGGTTACCCGGCCATGACCAATGTCCAGCGGATTGCGGCCAGTATCTCGACCAATTTATTGCATTGGACGGGAGCAAAGGTGGTTGCGTCCAATGCGGGCCAGCATGCTGTCATGTTTGCGCCGAATCCTCAGGAGCCGGGTTCATCGGTATCCCATTTTGATGAGGCAACAACTCCGCTTGAATTGATGTCGCCTTTTGCGAACGGTGTCCAGCATAATATTGGCATGGCTGCTCAGGTGCTGGAAGATATCGGCTGGGGTAAGGTGGGAGCAGCAGGTGCTCCAAAAAGGCATGTATCACATGATTATAACGGTGACGGCAAGAGCGACATTCTGTTTCATCAGGCCTCCACCGGGCAGAATTTTATGATGCTGATGAATGGTCGTGCTGTGCTGCGTCAGGGCCAGCTGCGCAGGCTACCTGCCTCGTGGACTATTGTCGGTGACGGTGATTATAACGGCGATGGCAAGAGCGATATTCTGTTTCATCAGGCCTCCACCGGTCGGAACATCATGATGCTGATGAATGGCCGTATAGTGCTGAGCCAGGGGCGGGTACGCAAATTGCCTGCCTCGTGGAGTATTGTTGGTGACGGTGATTATAACGGTGATGGCAAGAGCGATATTCTGTTTCATCAGGCCTTCAGCGGGCGGAACATCATGATGCTGATGAATGGCCGTACAGTGCTGAGTCAGGGGCGAGTGCGCAAACTACCAGCCTCGTGGAGCATTGTCGGTGACGGTGATTATAACGGTGATGGCAAGAGCGATATTCTGTTTCATCA
>CAYQAP010000095.1:0-3158 GCA_964415515.1 uncultured Gammaproteobacteria bacterium
CATGCGTGCGCATTCTGCCATGCTCGAATTCAGTATCGGTGAGAAAGTGTGCTTTCAGTCTTCGAAACAGGGTTTTGTGGTGGGGATTTTGACGAAATACAATAAAAAAACGGTGACCCTGATCACCGAGGATGGCGATCGATGGAATGTGTCACCTCACTTGCTGCATCGCCTTGAGGAGAATGACGACAGGGCGAAAGAGTCCGGTGAAATCATTGATTTTGTCCTGAAGTAATGCTCCGGTTCTCAGGACAGGTGCCCAATGACACCTGTACAACCCTCGATCTGGTGATCCACGACAGAACGATTCTGGCTGGGGATGTGCATGCCGTTTTATGCCTGCCTTGAGTTCGCCATTTGCCAGGGAGCATTATGACCGGGCATTTCTCAGCACATCAAAGACCTTGCTGGTTTAAGGTAACAGGAGGCTCTCTTTGTCGTATTATTCCATAATACCAGAACTATCGATTGACCAGGGGATTCAACTACTTTATCATCTTGGCTATGCAGCTAGAACTTGATGATGCCGCCGAGATCCTCGCCCAGCTGGGTAATAAAACCCGTCTGCGAATCATTCGCCACCTGGTTAAAGCGGGTGAGCAGGGTGTGCCGGTCGGTGAAATTCAATCGGCACTGGTAATTCCAGCTTCGACCTTATCCCACCACTTGCGTTATCTGCGTCAGGTGCGGTTGATCAGCCAGTGCCGGGAGGGGACTGTGTTGTACTGTGCCATGAATTATTCCATCATAGATGCCATTGTGGTTTTTTTAACCGATCAATGTTGTGAAAATAGTATTCCGGGCAAGATCGTGGAATAATTTTTTTGTCTAATATTACGATAATGCTAAAAATATGGAATTATTAGCCCTGTCAAAATGTGCGATTCTTTTTGGTTGGTTTAGGAGGACTGGTGCCATCGTGATCACTGATCCGGTGTTTCGGGCCTTGTTGTTGGGTTTTGGCCTCCTGGCGATCCTCGATGGGAGCCATGTGGCGGCTAGTTTTCATTTTACCTTCTCAGCATTTCTTGAAATATTGCCTTTCCTGGTGCTTGCCATCACATTGGCGGCAATGATCAAGGCAACCGGCTCGGACCAGTTGATCGCAGGGGCTTTTTCCGGTCATCCGGGCAGAAGCATTGTGCTGGCTTCTTTGGCAGGAACGCTCTCGCCATTTTGTTCCTGTGGTGTCGTGCCATTGATCGCCACCTTGCTGCGCTCCCGTGTGCCGCTGGCGCCGGTCATGGCTTTCTGGATCGCTTCCCCGATCATGGATCCGGAAATGTTTGTGCTGACGGCCGCCGGGATCGGTATCTTGTTTGCACTGGCCAAGGTCCTTGCGACCTTTCTCATGGGGATGATGGCCGGTGTGCTGATTCATCTGTTTCGTGGTCACAGCAGCTTTGAGCGGCCTCTACGGACTGCAGTGAATGACTGTTGTTCCACTTCGCCTGAGGAGGCAAAGATTGTCTGGACATTTTGGAGCTTACCCAGTCGCAAGCATCTGTTTATCGAAGAATTCCGCAGCACCGGCTGGTTTCTGGGAAAATGGTTACTGTTGGCTTTTTTTCTGGAAAGCCTGATGGTCGCCTATGTGCCAGCCAGCTGGATAGCGGGTACCCTGGGTTCGGGAGCCTGGTATGAGATTCCCTTGGCCGCACTGGTTGGCATTCCCGCTTACCTGAACGGTTATGCGGCGGTACCACTGGTCAGTGGTCTGCTCGATATGGGGATGAATAACGGTGCCGCTCTGGCATTTATGACGGCCGGAGCGGTTTCCTCTATCCCAGCTGCAATGGCCGTCTATGTGCTGGTTAAGCGCGCTGTATTTGTGGCGTATCTGCTATTGGGGTTTGTGGGTGCAACCCTGACCGGCATACTCTACGCAGTATTCTAACACCCTGTTGAAATCGCAGGAATAAGGGCATACTACGGTTATCCAATATGCCGTTGGATCAAGGACCGGGAAGAAGAGGAAGTGGGATGGTATTGGTTCGTGACGCTGAAACATGTTCGATGAGCAAACTGCAGCCTATGCAGCAGAGTGCCTGGGCAATCCAGCGGGCCTATGTGGCCCGGCACTCCGTTTTCTATCAAGCTCTGTGGGAGCACCAGACGCCACCGCCAGACTTGCACGATTTACCGAAGTTGCCGTTGTCATCGAAGGCACAATTGCGGCTTTCACAGGCCGCAGAGCTGCCGTTTGGGGCCTATCTCGCTGCATCTCCGGAACAGGTGGTTCGCCTGCATCGGACCTCGGGGACCACCGGGCAGGCGATGAACCTGGCCCTGTCAGCACGCGATTGTGAGATAACAGAAACGGTTGGTGGGCGCAGCCACCGGGCTGCCGGTCTGAACGAGAAGTACACGGTCGTTCATTGCCTGAACTATCAGATGTGGATGGGCGGGGTAACCGATCACCTGACCCTCGAACGTACCGGTGCGACTGTAGTGCCATTTGGCGTGGGGGCCAGTGAGTTGCTGATCAATACGATTCGCTCCATCGGGATCAATGCCATTTCATGCACCCCATCCTATCCGGCCGTTCTGGAACGAGTGCTTGAAGCATTTTTTCCCGGCCTGAAGCCGCAAGATCTGGGCTTGCAGCTCGGTTTGTTTGGCGGTGAGCCCGGGCTTGATGATCCCCTGTTACGTGAGCGATTACGTGAAACCTGGGGCATGGAGCCGCGCAACGCCAATTATGGGGTGTCCGACGTACTCTCCAATTTTGCGGCACAATGTGAATACGATACCCGGCTGCATTTTCTGGCGGCTGATGTGCTATATCCAGAACTGATCAACCCCGATACGGCTGAATCTTTGCCCATTCAACCCGGCCAGGAAGGGGAGCTGGTGTTGACTCATCTGCAGCGGGAATGCCAGCCACTGGTGCGGTTTCGCAGTGGCGATATCATCGCCGTGGATGCTATTGAGCCCTGCCGATGTGGCCGTACCGGTATGCGATTCCGGGTAATAGGCCGCAGTGACGATATGGTGGTGGTCCGGGGACTGAATATTTTTCCCACCATGGTGGCAGCGCTGCTGCACAGGTTTTCGGAACTTTCCGGTAACTACCGCATTATTCTGGACCACAAACCGCCTTATGATTGCCTGCCGGTACAGGTGGAACTGGCTAAGGGGCAGGGGGACTGTGAAGG
>CAYQAP010000096.1:0-3096 GCA_964415515.1 uncultured Gammaproteobacteria bacterium
TGATGAGGCCACTGAATTTCTGATCGTGCATCTGGGCAATGAGAGTGGATAACGAGACTCGATTAGAGATACTGGACATCCACAGGATTCAGGCGCTAAGATGGCGGATGATAGACCGGAAAATAGACAGGCTTGAGAAGAAGGTCAGAAGGATGGGCTTTGAGTACGTAGCATTGGCGGTACTGCTTATGGTATTCATTTTCTGGATATTACTGAAATGACCTCTATCTGGGAATACCTTGGTGCCAGTCTGCTCGGCCTGTATGGTATTCTTCTCACAAATATGTATCGTTGGCAAATGCACCACACGAAAGAGGCCAACGAGAGCATGCAACGCCTGGCAACTGTTGAAGCTCAGGTGAGCGAAATATCGAAGGCGTTGGAACGTATCGACGCTAAACTAGACCGGCTGATCGAACGTGAAAAGTAGCCCCGGGGTTCAGGCATTCAAGTAGAGCTTGCCGGTTGGACTGGGATAATGGGTCTCGGGGCTATGAAAAAGTTGCCATGTAAAGACTGTGGGAGGTTGGTAAATGTGGAGAGAAAGCCGTGTAAAATGGCTGTGTTGTGCGATGATTGTCTGGCTCTGCGTATTCGGATTGTCCGCAGCGAGCGCACAGCCTCAGGTCACGCTCGCCTGGGACGCGACAACAAAAAACGCCGACGGCTCTCTCCTGACTGACCTGGCAGGGTATCGGATGTATATGGCATTTGCGCCGATCACGAGTAAAGCCGACGCCAAGATGATCGCCGAGGTGCCGGCGGATCAGACTAACACGACTGTGGACGTAGGCGCTCTACCAGAGCCCGGAGCTGTCGTGTATTTCCGAGCCACAGCGTATGACACCAGTGGCAACGAGAGCGACTTCTCGAATGAGGTGAGCAAAGACTTTCTGCCGCCTCACACACTTACCATAAGGTTTCAATAATATGGCAACATACCTGGAATTGATCTCAGTGGCGAATGACTCCGACCTGCAAGACAAAGTACTGGTAGCATGTACGGTAGCCGCAGACACCATCCGGCTCGAAGCGCCTGCTACGACGAATCATGCCAATCGACTGCTCTGGGCGAAATCGGTATATTCCAACCCTCGGCAGGCTTCCAGGGACGTTCTCTGGTCCGTTATCATTGCCAATAGAACGTTATCCGTGGCACAAATCCTCGGTGCCGCCGACGCTGCCATACAATCGAATGTCGATGCGGTCGTTGATGTGTTTGCGAACGGGGTGTAACAAATGGCAAACAAGATTTACAAGATTGACGAAACCTCAATAACCTGGACCGATACTACTGGCGACCTGGTGATGACGCTAAATAACCTTGCCGCCGGTGCCGGTAGACAAGGGGCGGTGAAAGACCTCGGTGCAGGTGGAACTGCCAGGAGCAGGCATTATCGCTGGCGCTGTATCGTGCAGCAAGATACGGCGGGTGTTGTAGGTGAGATAATTCGTGTTTATCTCAAGTTTGGTGACGGCACGTATTATGACAATGATGATGGCACAGGGGATATAGCAGTGTCGGCGGAAGATAAGCTCAATAATCTTACGCTTATCGGGATTCTTAGGGTGGACGAAGCGGTTGCCGATGTGAATATTTCCAAAAGCGGGTCGGTGCTCATTTCATCAAGGTACGTGATGCCGGTTATCTGGAATGAGACAGCCGATAATCTCCAGGCAACAAACGATATCAACAAATTCATCCTAACCCCTGATCCTGATGAGATTCAGTAATGATCGCTGATGCGCTCCCTGGATTGATCCCAACAACATTCGGCGAATACTTCACAGCCGATGAATTTGAATATCCTGAACTGCGTGTGGGGCTTGTCGGTGCCTGGTGGCCCCCGGAAGCGAGTGGCGGGCAATTCTATGACTTGAGCGGGTATGGCAACCATGGCACCCTGACAAACATGGATCCGGCGACGGATTGGGTCATTAGTGATTACTCAACCCCCCCAGGATGGGCATTAGACCTTGATAACGCTGCGATAGAATATATTGATATCCCCAACCTAAGTCCTCCTGCAAATTACACCATGTTTTGGGCAGGGAGGCTCGCGGAAGTAGACCGCGAACAACACATAGCAGAATTTTGGGGAACGCAATGGTACATCAGCGGATCAAATAAGATGATCGTATATGATTCTGTCGTTGGCTATGATAATAACCATACCTACGTGGCGAACGAGAAATTTACAGCAGCTATGGAATATATAGGGTCAGACATGGCAGCTTATCTGAATGGAGAATTGGTCATATCCCCTACGACACAATCCAGAAGCGTCTCGACGGGTCTTACTATCGGCAATCTCTACACTCAGGCCCATTTCTTCGCGTGGGGGGGATTAATATCAGTTCTCTACATATATAACGAACAGAAGGATGCGGCATGGCATGCACGCATGCATGCCGACCCCCTCGCCCCACTGCGCTTGCGCCGGCGGAAGGTGTGGAAGGTGCCGGTTGCCCCGGGGGGCTTAACCTTACTTGATTTCGAGCGCGCGACGTATCGTGGAGCAAACCGTGGCGTTATGCGTGGAGTGGGATAAATGGAAATTCATCTAAAAAAGAACGCTGCGGCGGAGTTGATGTTTCCGATGGTGGACTCCACCACTCCGGCGAATCTTAAAAGCGGCCTGACGGTAACTGATACTGCGTACTATAAAGACGGTGCCGGAGCATGGTCAGCTTTAGCCATTACCGATACCGCAACGGAAATTGGCGCGACGGGGATGTATACGATAGAACTAACCGCCGCTGAGATGAACCATGACTTGATTATGGTCAAGTTGACGAGTGCCGGTGCGGCAGATAGCGTTATTATAGCTCGTACATTCACTCACGATATAGACGACGTATTAGATGCGAATAATAGGGTTGATGTAGCCTACTGGGCTGGGATTGCTGTTACCTATAGTGGAACGAGTCAAAAACCTGAAGTGGACGTGAACTCTATCAGCGATGATGCTACCGCTGCCAATAACATAGAACTGGACTACGATGGGACGGGATATAACAAATCGAATAGCACGATCGGGACCGCTGCGGCATTAACTGCCAATAACGATAAAACCGGCTATGCTCTCAGTGCTG
>CAYQAP010000097.1:0-2596 GCA_964415515.1 uncultured Gammaproteobacteria bacterium
GTAGGCCCGACATCTTTTACAAGCGTGAGCAGATGCGGCGAGATATTCCATCGTGTGCCACTGTCGGTTATCACCGTGACAGTCTTGCGGTTGTACTTGACCAACGTGCCAATCTCTCTTCCGCCCCGGGATTCAAAGCTCACCTTTGCGCCAATATTAAATTCCATCATGGACTTATACGTCTGCACAGATTCCAGATACTTCAGGCGGTCCACAATGCGGTGATTCAATGCCACCAACTCGTCCGTTGACATTTTGTCGAGATCAATCGTCATGGTCGTATAATGCTGAACGCAAGGGCTCTTTGGCAAACATTTCTTTCCAGACCCGTGGGGTCAGTTCATTAACCCGACTGGCCGGGTGCCGATCAATACGTTGCAACACATCCACCAGATAGGTGTAAGGATCGATACCGTGCAACCTGCAGGTCGTCAGCAAGCTCTGGATGATGCCAACATGTGCTGCGCCCACTTCGGTCCAGGCAAAATTCCAGTTTTTTCGACCCATTGGTATCGCACGCAGGTTGCGTTCCACATGGTTGGTATCAATCGCCACATCCGGATCGGACAGATAAACACGCATCTGCTCCTGGTGATTGGCCACATAGACCAGGGCCTTTGTCAGGGGATTACTCTTGACCAGATCAATCCGCTGTTGCTGTTGACGGCACCAGGCAAAGAAGTTATCCGCCAGTGGCCTGGCATGCCGACTTCGGTAGTCGAGTTTCTCTACACCACTGAGCTTTTTGATCCGGATATCCTTCTCGATACCATACAGAGCACCAATATGTTCCAATGCTTGTGCTACGGCTGCAGGTTCGATGGCTTCGGCCCGAACAAAGTACCGGCGGGCATGTGCCCAGCACTGCGCCTGAGTAATCTCTGTTTTGTTCTTTGCAAAGCTGTCATAGGCGGCATAACCGTCCGTCAACAACACGCCTTTGAAGCCAGCAAGCTGGGTCTCGATATGTTGTGCGCTGCGTGTGGGCGAGTATGTAAAACAGATTTCATCACACTCACCATAGATCGGCCACAGCCAACCCTGATGCATCTTGCCCGGGTTTTTCCGACCCGCCCTGATCGGTGTCTCGTCCATCGCCAACACCCGGCTTAGCAGAATGTGCCGGTGCTGTGCCTGATAAATGGGAGTAAGCAGGTCAATCGCCCGTTTCACCCAGTGGGTCAGTGTCGTGCGGCTTAATGTAATACCGCTATGTGCCATCCGCTGGTGCTGACGGTAAAGCGGCAGGTGATAAGTAAACTTGTCCACCAACAAGCCTGCCAGCAGGCTGACATCGGCCAGGCTCTTGTCGAGTACCGCACCGGGTAACGGTGCCGTACTCAGTTGTTGCGTCGGTATATGTTTGATAACCGGGCGGCGGTATTCCAGCACCACGTAGCTGCCAGGACGCTGCGCCAGACGGCGGCTGATCCTCTGATCAATGACCTGATACTCAGTTGCATCCGGCCCTTGCAGGTCAGGATGAGCGATGTTGATCACCTCAACCGGTACATCCTTGTCAAAGCGCAGACCCGTATCGGTGACACACTCAGCACGGCGTTGTTTACGCCGGCGGCGGATATAGGTGACCTTCTCGGTCGGAGCGGGTGCTGGTGGTGACTTTTCAGTTCCCAGCAGGTCGGCAATATCCATCTGCCCGGGAGCGACTACCACCCGCTTCTCAGATTTGACACCAAACAACTGGCGCTTGAACCAGTCAAGCTGGTTTTTCAGGCTTTGATTGTGTTGCTCAAGTTGCTGCAAACACTGTCTGAGATCGCTGTTTTCTGCGGTTAGTTGTGCGGCGGTTGCAGGGGTGATTTCTTGTTTGGAAACAGCCGCTTTCATGGGTTTGTATTATACCAGAACAGATCTATTAGCAGGGTGTTTATAACGCTTGTAACGGCGAATAAATCGGCTATCAATGCCTTCCAGAATCAGCTTGAGATCAGTCCATTCCAGGCGACGTTTGTCAGCGTCACCTGCGTGCGCGTGAAACCGTCCCTGCTCTAAACGTTTGCTCCAGATACAATAGCCACTGCGATCAAAATAAAGAATCTTCATCTGGGTTCTTCTGCGGTTGATGAAGACAAACATCTGACCGCTGAGAGGATTCTCCTGCAATTGGTTTTTGACCAGGGCTGACAGGCCATCATAGGATTTACGCATATCGCAGGGCTGGTTGTATAGCCAGATCCGAACCTGGGATTCCGGAAACAGCATCAGTGTTGTTTGAGTCTCAGGCAGACGCCATTACCGAGCTCAAGCTCGACATCCCAACCGGCAACGAGGGAACCATCCACAGCCGAGGGCAATTCCAGCCATGTATCTGGCGATGCAACAGGAATCCCTGCCGATTCCAGTTTGCGTTTCCAATACTGGAAAGTGGAAAGCCCCAGGCCGTGCTCCTGACAATATGCCCTTTGGCTGAGTTGGCTGCTTTGCTGTTGCGTGATCAGATGCTGCCATTCTTCCTGGCCGCGTCGTTTGCCTACCTGGGTTATTGCTGACATGATGGTACTCCTCATTTGCAAAAACGGAGTACGTTAGCGGGGATACCTGATCAGGGGAAGAACGGCCTGGTTTGAACGCTTAC
>CAYQAP010000098.1:0-2488 GCA_964415515.1 uncultured Gammaproteobacteria bacterium
AACACAATTAACAGCAGCAACAGCAGCACCACTTGATACAAGTAAGTTTGCACCCAGAACCCGCCAAGCTCGAATGCAACGATACCCAACAGCGCCACAGTTAACAGCCCGAGCAAAACAATAGCCGGCACTGCATATTCACCAAGCCAGAGCGCCGTTGATTTAACGCCTATTTTAAGGTCATCTTCACGATCCCCCAGTGCATAAGCCGTATCATAGGAAAGCGACCAGCAGATGTTGGCGGCAAATAACAACCACGGAATGGGTGATGCGACATCTCCGGCTTCCGCTGCCCAGGCCATAACCGCACCCCAACCGAATGCCATGCCCAGCCATGCCTGTGGAAAATGGGTATACCGCTTCAGAAATGGATAACAACCAGCCAGCACCGCACTAACCACAGCCAGCTCCACCACAAAGACAGAGGTTTGCACCACCAACAATAATGCCATCGCCAGCATCAGTACAAAACCGATCAATGCCGCCCCCGGTGAAATGCGACCTGCGGCAATCGGGCGATCTTTGGTGCGTTCAACATGAGGATCAAAATCGCGATCTGCAAAGTCGTTAACAACGCAGCCAGCGGAGCGCATCAACAACACGCCTCCAACAAACACCAAGGCATTCTTCAGGCTTGGCAAACCACCCGATGCAGCCAGAAGCCCCCATAAAGTTGGCCACAGCAACAACCAGTAACCCACCGGCCGATCAATACGCAGCAGTCGGTACCAGTCCTGACATGATCCAACAGGTGAAAAAAGCATAACCTGGGCTCGCACCTAGCTGAAATATCGACGGGCCGTAGTTTCGATGCGTTTCCACATCTCAGGATGAAACACTTCAACGACCAGTGCCCGGGTTCCTGACGGGGAACGCAACACCGAACGCCGGGCCCAGCGACCATGATGCAAGCCATCCATGTCCAGTTGCGCCACACTCAAATCAGAACGCGCCAACGACAGACCACGATCCAGCAGCAGATTACCAAGTGGCCGCTTGCCTTCCTGAAGATCGTGCATCAGATCGGCAGGCAGCGCATCCAGAGGCAACACCGATTCGGCATCAAACATCACCGAACCGCGATGCATCAGCGACACTTGCCTTCTCAATGCGGAATCAGCCGTCTGACTGCCCAGCAATACGGCCTCATCCGTTCTGGTATGATCCACAAACTGGTCATGCAAGCGCACCTCCAGTCGAATACCAAAATGGCGTTCAAGAAAACGAGTCAGTGAACCGGCAGTAGTCAGCACCGCTGCACAGTCACGACTGACACCAGCCTCTTTCGGTTTCCAGTAGCGAACCGACTGCCATTGTTGTGAATCCAGACTACCAAAAAACATGCGCGCATCATGGGCTATCAAAACCAAGGGTCAAGAGCTTGCAACTAACCGCCAATTCAAGTCGAATCTCCCCCTATGTTATGTCGCCTCTACCTGAATCAGGAACTTATATCCGGAACCCGCATCCCGCTTCCGCATGATCAAGCCCACTACCTGCGCAATGTCATGCGCCTTACCGCAGGGGAAGCACTTGTACTATTCAATGGAAAAGGCGGCGAATTCCATTGCAGAATAGAACAACTGGCCCGCCAAGACTCATCCTGCCGGATTGAATCATTTTCGGATATCAATCGGGAAATGTCCTGCCGGGTGCATATCGTGCAAGCAGCGTGCCGCAGTGAAAAAATTGAAATAGTACTGCAAAAGGCAACAGAGATGGGCGCGGCCAGTTTCCAAATCGTCAGGAGCGAACGCAGCTCACTCAAGCTGGACGGTGCAAAGTTAATGAAACGGATGCAGAGGTGGAAAAAAATTATCATTGAAGCTGTTGAACAAAGTGGTCGCACCGCAGTTCCTCAAGTATACTGGCACAACCGCCTGACGGACATTGATCAACGCGGACTGTGTTTTACCCTGCACCCGGAAACCAATGTGAGCTGGCAGCAGCAACGAGACGATATGTCCACGGCAACAGATATTACACTGGCTATCGGTCCTGAAGGTGGCTGGAGCACAAACGATCTCGACAAATTAACACAAAACAGGTTTCAATCGCTCAGCTTCGGTCCTCGTATCATGCGTACTGAAACCGCTGCACCGGCCCTGCTGGCTGCAATCCAGTCGATAGCCAAAAACTGACATATTCCAATCCTGTAAAGCACTGCTACAATGCGCCGCCTTGCGCGATATCCATAGGCCGATGTAGCTCAGTTGGTAGAGCATCTCACTCGTAATGAGAAGGTCTCCGGTTCGATTCCGGACATCGGCTCCATTTTTGAATAGTCAGGCAAAGTGGACAACTCAGATGGCAGGTCTGCCATCCTCCGCATTGAATTCAGCTTTTTTAGATCGGTTTACTCACTGGGACAACAATAGTTCAATTACAATCAACGACAGGATAACCCACACAGCGCTAACAAGAACCGTAATATTTTGAAACCATGGTTTGTTCATTGTTCCGCTCCTAAAAAATGGCTAATCGGACT
>CAYQAP010000099.1:0-2439 GCA_964415515.1 uncultured Gammaproteobacteria bacterium
TGATTGCCTCTGCCATGATTTCCAGCGAGGTCTGGTCGCAGCGTGGTAATTCTGCCTCACTTTGTTTCAATGGTGATGTTCGTTCACCCCAGCGTAGCAAACCGGCTGCTCGTGTCAGACCGGCACCGAAAGCAGCCAGCAATATTCTTTCACCGGCTTTTATACGACCGGCTTCCAATGCTTCAACCATCGCAATCGGAATCGTTGCGGCCGACGTATTGCCATACTTCTGGATATTCACTTCGACCCTGGACATATCGACACCAAGATGCCTGGCCAATGACTCGATGATTCGCAGGTTGGCCTGATGTGGAATAACCCTGTCGATATCGTTTTCGTGCAGACCCAGTTCATTCAATACCAGCTTCGTTTCAAGGGTCATACCTTTGACCGCACGGCGGAAAATTTCACGACCATCAAACTGAACGCCGAATACACCATAGTTGTCTACGAAGCGATTCCCGGCTGTTCCAAAATTGGGGACTTGTAGTGCATGCGCAGCCTCGCCCTCGCAGCCCAGATGAGAAAACAGCAAGCCGGACTCTGCTTCACAAGGTTCAACGATAACGGCGCCCGCGCCATCTCCGAACAAAACGGCAGTATCACGTAGAGACCAGTTCAGAAACCAGCTGAGGCGCTCCGAACCGATGACAAGCGCTTTTTTGTTGACACCCGAGCGAATCATGGCTGTTGCCACACTCAAGCTATAAATAAAGCCGCTGCAGCCCGCATTGAGATCAAATACGGCGGCATTGCTTGCCCCAATTTTGCGTTGAACATGCGCAGCAGTGCTGGGAATGACCGTGTCGGGTGAACAGGTGGCAACGATCAACAGATCGATGTCTTGTGCACCGACATCGGCTGCAGCCATGGCGCGTTGTGCTGCCACTGCAGCCAGATCACTGCCCGGAACGTGGGAGATGCGTCGTTCACTGATGCCGCTGCGTGTTCTGATCCATTCATCGGAGGTATCAATGACGGTTGCAATATCATTGTTGGTCAATACGGCGGGTGGAACACACTTACCCCAGCCAGTGATCGCGGCAAATTTGGCCATGACTTTTGTAATCCTGAAATGTGAAGGGGAGAGACTTGCAGTCAAAATTATAATACTCAATGCCACACCAAACATCCACCCGGAACTTGCTCAAAGCACCCGCTTGTTGCACTCTGGCTTTTTCGAATCGAATTTGACGAGTATGAGCAATGATCAATCAATTACCACTGGAGGTCCGTTTCCTGAAGCGTTACGCCCGCCAGTTGCATTCGAGCGGTGTGTCGGCGAACCAGTTTGAGCGTCTGGTCTCTACGCTGGCGGACAAACTCGGGTTTAACTGCCAGGTGTTATCCAGTCCCACAGCAATATTTTTATCATTCCACTACCAGGATGATGAGGAGGACCAACGTCCCATCCCGATGCAACTGGAACGAATGACCCCAGCGTCGATCAATCTTGGCAATACCGCACAACTCTACGATATTGGTAACGGATTGCTCGATGGCAAGATCAGTATCGAAGATGCAAACGCTGCCCTGAAGGACTGGCAAGCAGAGCAGTTGTATCCGTTATCATTGCAAATTATTTGCTGGGGCTTGACTGGTGGTGCGGTCGCCGTCATGTTGAGTACAAGCTGGGCAGGAATTGCCGCTGCTTCATTGACCTGTGCGTTGCTTGGTGTACTGGTCACACAGGCAAGTGAGGTTTTACGTGAAGGTGGTCTTGAAGCGCTTGCTGCCCTGTTCAGTACCTTCCTGGTATTTGCTCTGAATGAAATGATACCGGGTCTGGACGTTTATGTTGTCATCATGTCAAGCCTGATTGTGTTGATACCCGGGCTTGGTTTGACGACTGCGGTTGCGGAGTTATCGACGGATCATCTGGCATCTGGTTCTGCGCGACTCTCAGGTGCATTGATCACCATATTGAAGCTCTCACTGGGTGTGCTGATTGGAACAGTGATGGTGGGTTGGCTTGGATGGTCTGAAAATCAGGAAGTACTCGCAAACTTAACTGTACCACCGGATTGGTTTCGCTGGCCGGCACTGTTGGCTGCTGCATTCAGTTTCGCCGTATTGTTTTCAGCACGTAAGAAGGATTTTCACATTGCCATGTTCGCGGCCATCATCAGTTATGTGATTTCGCGGGTGGGTGTGGCTGTGGGCGGCCTTGAATTTGGCGTTTTGCTGGCCGCGATGTCAATCGCCATCCTGTCCAATGCCTTCGGCAGGGTATTTAAACGCACCGGTGCTGTTATAAGGGTACCCGGCATCATTCTGCTGGTTCCTGGTACCGTGGGTTATCATGGCGCAACTGCCCTGTTTCTTGATGGTGGGACTGATATCACTGATACAAGCCTGTTGGTCCTGCGTTTGTTGATATCGCTGGTAGGTGGTCTGTTGTTTGGCAATGCCCTGTTAGCGCCACGTCGGGGACACTAG
>CAYQAP010000100.1:0-2387 GCA_964415515.1 uncultured Gammaproteobacteria bacterium
GCGAGCGGCATTGCAATCGGCCGCGAGGACGGCTACACAACACCGTTTGCTGTATATCGAAACCTTGCCGCAGAAGTGGTTATTAATGTTATAAACGGCACGCAGTATCGCCTTGCAGCCGATAATCCTACCTGGCGAGATCCGGCTGAGATTACCGATGAACACTGCTATGCGCTCATCAGCACGGTGGATCGCTCTCGACAGGGGTATCTGTTCCTGCGATTGGTGACACCTGATGAAATGCAGATGTATTACAGCCCGGAGGGTGAGTGCCCGGACATCTTTCCGGCAGCTGAAACTGTGAACTATTACCGCTGAACCTCTCTGCAAGGCGATCCTCCGCCAGACTCCTCGCATATGACAAACGGGAGTGACATTATGGGGAAAAGATTACCCGTAGTTGTTTTGGTAGTGTTGTGTGCGGTTGTGCTCAGCAGCTGTGAGGAAGATGACTGCAGCCCGCCTGACCGGCACGGTAAATTTGTTCTAACGCTAAGAGAGTGCGCAACAGGCATTTTTTGTTAACCGCAGATAGTCGCAAACCATGCGCACGTTACCGGCAAGCCTTCGCATTTGCTGAGAGACACTGCGCGGTTTTTTCGATTTGATGATGCTAATGGCAAAGCGCCGCAAACGGGAGATATTTTCGGGACCATAGCCCGTTCTGATACGGCTGCGGTCTTCATTGAAATTCCAATCGATAATGTAATGGCAACTGTTTTCGATTGTCCAGTGGCCACGGTTGGTAAGAAGCACACGTTCTGGATCGGCTTGCTGCGGTGTTCGGCTGGTAATACCATAGGCTGTATCACAACTTTTTTTACCGGTTTTTTTATTGATGGATTCCCGTTGAACAACAAAAGCTTGCCCGACATGAGGGAAATTCAAGTACCCATTGAGATCGGTTGTGGTCCAGATTTTGCGGGTTTCAACACGCCCATGATCGGGTGGGTCGCAAAGGACAAAATCAGGCTCCTGGCGGTCTTTGAAAAATAAAGCTATGTCTTGAAAAAGAATGGGCTGATTGTTTTTGACGGTGAAGTGGTAATGGGCACCGCGCTGCTCAACCAGATAGCTGGCAATCGTGCGCTGGGTTAATAAGGCATCAGCGGTAATATCTTTGTTTTTGATATCGATGGCATCAAGCAGCGGAATAGCGGTTTTGATTTCATTGGTTCGTTTAACTTCCTGGTCGGATACGGGCAGTGTCCCTACTTTTTTTGGGTATAGCAGGTTTTGCTCTGATGGCCTACAGCGCTCATGATGTGGGTTTGAAAACCTTGCGGATCAATGGCATTGCACATGGTTTTTCCGTCGATGGCCAGAGATTCGTCATGCTGAGCAAACGCTTGGTTCCAGCGCCCGATAGCCTGATCCAGATGGGTGGGATCAACGCGGATCAGCACATCGCGGATAATGGAAAGGCTCGGTGGAATGTAGCGATTGTTTTGATATCGGCACCCAAACAACCGCAGAGCCTTTTGCCCCAGGTTTTTGGCCCAGTCCGAGATGGCAAGGTAGCCATGCATACCACACAGGGTTGCGCCTGCTGCAATGGACAGAACTGCTGAGAGTCGATGGCGCCGGCCCTGCCCGCGACGCGGATCGGGTATGTCTTTGAAAAAATCGGGCAATGAATTCATCTGTTGAACGTTGAGCATGATTTTGCGCCCTCCTGTACAATATGATGGATCAAGCACAGGCTGTGACAATATCGCCCGGGCATTGTTTATGAGAGGTTTGAGGAAAACCAGTTTTGGTGAGGATGCTGTAGCACTGTAGCCGTTACGAGTGCGGGAAAAACCTTTGGTGCTGCCAACACATAACCAGTTTGCCGCCTTGTAGATGGTGCCCCGGAACCTTTGTGGATCTACAAAGGTTTCCAGCAATACAATCGGGTGCCCGAAGGTTGTCTGCCAGTCGCTGGGAAGTCTTTTTTGGCACAGCGATAAAATACGGGAAGCCAGATTTGGCACATGCCAGTCTGGCAGAATCAGAAAGCGGCTGTTATTGGTTAGCAACTTGAGCCGATCGTACTGGTGGCGAAAGTCCCATCCAATCCAGCAGTCCCGTGCCGAACACTTTAAGGCTGCAGCGGAAAAGCTCAACACCGCAACCCACTGATTCTCAATCGTGACCACATACCAAAGGGTCTCGCTGATTTTTGGTATGGTACCCAGATAATGGTGTTGCTGCAGCAACTGCTGGAAACGTTTTTGCTCGGATTGTTGGACAGGGCGAACGATGACCCGGGATAAGTTTATCACTGTCAGCTCCGCAATGATTTGCTACATGGTTGGAATTATACAGCATCGGGAACTGTTGTCCAGAGGTTTATTTAAGCTTTTGTTTTTTCTTGCAAAGGACTATAGAACAAAAACACCCTG
>CAYQAP010000101.1:0-2366 GCA_964415515.1 uncultured Gammaproteobacteria bacterium
AGGGTGGCAGCGATGGAAGTAGAAACTTTGTGCGAAATCAGTCAGTTAATGAGGAGTTTGCAAATGCAGGGAAGAGAAGGCAGAACTGCCCATGCTTGCTTATTGGAAACCGTCGGTATACTCAACGTTATATGCCTTGAGGCTTGACATGGTACCATAATATAGTACCATTCTTGTATGAAGCGCAAGCATCAGAAAACGCTAGAACAAATCTACAATCGACCCACTAGCGGTAATATCCCATGGAAGGATATTGAGTCTCTGTTCAAAGCGTTGGGTGCGGATATATCTGAAAGGGCAGGATCCAGGATAGCCGTGGTGCTATTCAATGAAGTCCGTGTATTTCACAGGCCACACCCCTCGCCGAATACTGATAAAGGAGCGATAGCCAGTATTCGTAAATGGTTAGAGTTGTATGAGGTGAAGCCATGAATATGATGGAAGTCGATGGTTACAAGGCAAAGATTGAGTACGATCCAGACCTTGATCAATTTCGAGGAGAGATTCTCGGGTTGAATGGGAGCGCGGATTTTTATGGTAAAAGCCCTGCAAGCCTTCGGAAGGAGTTTAAGAACTCGTTGAAGGTGTATCTGGAAGTTTGCGAAGAAAAGGGTATAGCCCCGAAAAAAGAATACTCGGGCAAGTTCAATCTAAGAATCCCGCCTAGGTTGCATAGTGAAATAGCGGCGAGAGCAACAGCTACTGGTAAAAGCATCAATCAGTGGGTATCCGAAATCCTCAAACACTCAACACATGAGTAAAGCGGTATATAACAAGTCACTCCTGCCGACCGTCTACGTCGCTGGCGCTCCTTCGGCGGCGGCAGAAATGAGATAAGAGGTAAGAGGGGTCAGGTGTTGAAATGCTATTAATAAAAATTAAATGATTATGCCTAATCGTTGGCCACACTCGGCGCGATTAGTGTGCTGTATGTTTGTGCTGCAGCAACGAACTTAGCTTTGATGATGATGTTGTTCTTCACGCCCCTCGCTATCCCAGCCAGCCTGCTATTCGGCACGGTGGGAGTGGCACCCGCAGGCGCACTGAAGTAGGGTGCCACGCTGTCAGGTAACGGGACGGGAAGGCAATATGTCACTGGGGCGCTGGACGGGTGTGGAGCGAAAGGATCAGGGTCCAGCATTTTTGACTGGCCTCGGTCATGGCGGCACGCATTGGGTCGCGGGAATATTTTATATTCTGTTGCCCTATATCAATCGTGATTTTGATCTCTCCTATGCCCAGGCTGGGGCGTTGGTGGCCATTTTCCATGCCAGTGCATTCGCTGCGAACTTCGTCAGCGGATTGGTGGTGGATCTCACAGGTCGGCGGGTTATCTTTCAGATTGCCTCGTTGCTGATGGGGGCTGTGGCGTTGTCGGCCATGGCCGCCACGAATGCCTACCTGCTGCTGTGCCTGCTGACCGTCGTGATCGGAATTTCCAATAACCTTTGGCACCCGCCGGCGATTGCATTTTTGTCCATGCGTTACCCGGATAATCGTGGCTACGCGTTGTCGGTTCATGCCTTGTGTGCAAATCTCGGTGATACGCTGGCACCCATTGCTGCCGGTTCCCTGATCGCCGCAGCAGGATGGCAGACTGCTGCCGGTATTGGCGGGGTGCCGGTCATCGGGGTGGCGGTGATTCTCGCCTTGATGTTATTACCTGCGGATCGACTGCAAAGCACTAACCCCCAGGCGCATAAGGGACTGTCGGGTTATTTCTCCGGCCTGAAACGAATTGTCGCCAACCGCTCCATTGTTGGTCTGTGTCTGATGGCAGGGTTTCGCAGCATGACCCAGAACGGGCTGTATGTGTTTTTACCTCTGTACCTGGTCGATGTGCTGGGCACCGGGCCGGTGATGCTGGGGGCCGCCATGATGGTGTTGCAGCTTGGCGGGGTCTTTGCCGCACCTGTGGCGGGCACGGTCTCTGATCGCATCGGCCGCAGGCCAGTGGTGCTGGCGGGGTTGAGCGTGACGACGGTGATCATTGCCGTGTTGACGTTCATTAACAACGACCTGTTATTTGTCGCCGGTGTCTCGCTGCTGGGCTTTGCCCTGTTTGCAGTACGACCCGTGGTGCATAGCTGGATGATGGATATGGCGCCAAAGGAACTTGCCGGTAGTGCCACCAGTTTAATGTTCGGCACTCAATCCATGTTTTCCGTCCTCATGCCCATCATCGGCGGCTTGCTCGCCGACCGCTACGGTCTGACCTCGGTGTTTTATATGCTGGCGTTTACGGTCTTGGTGGCCAACGGTATTGTTTACCTTATCGGTGCTGACAGCACACAGGATTGATTGTGGTCAAGGTTCCTTGTCCATATCCCCTAAATAGCTGCGCATAAATCCACTTCAGAAAATCG
>CAYQAP010000102.1:0-2312 GCA_964415515.1 uncultured Gammaproteobacteria bacterium
CCCGCAGAAAGCCGGCTGGTGGTTGATTATTTGTGGACGTTTGTGTTCGACCCGGCGGGTTCATTCACCGGAAACTGATATTTCGAGTTGCTGAGCGAGGCGCATTCTGCAAAAAACCGGGCACTCTGAGATGGATTGCCCGATATTCTTTGGGATCTTCGATAATTATCAATATGGCGCGGGCGGTGGCCAACCCCACTGTGGTGGGATCGGGGGTGGCATTGGAAGCCGGGCAAATCGCCACCGATCTCGAAACTGTTGCTGCGCGATGGGACAATCTTGAATCGATGGGCCATGGATTGGATGCCACATCATCGGATGACACATGTCCGGGTAATGCTCCGGGTGAGGTTGAGTTCCCCAATGCTGGGGGTGACTGTAACTGGGGACAGCAGGCATCGAGGGGACACTTTCAACGGGCGAGCCTAACTCTGGCTCGAAATGAACGTGATCCGACTGATCGTGATTGTCAGAAATCTTACCTGATGCATCTCTACTGGACTCGGATAATGACGATGTTACCAGCTGGACGGTAAGTTCTTCTGCCGAAGTTGTGTTGTCTGCGCTAACCTGATTTGAAGCTGTCTCCGGTTGGTGGGTGTGATCTCCTTCACTGTGGCTGTGAGGGGAATCGATTGCCGTATCTTCAACAGCAGAAACGACCTGAGGCACTTCGGCGTGATGCTGATCTGAGTCAATATGTTCTGCCTCAGCTTGATGGGCGTGCTCAGGCTGATCTTCGCTGTGATGATCAGTTACCATCGCTGACTCTGGCTGGATCTTAACAGATTGCGCTTCCTGTTCAACCGTTTGCTCTGATGCATTCGGGTGTGAGGTCTCTACTGCGTTGTCAGTCGCTTCAGAATGCGGGTGGTTGTTATCGGCGTGTGCATGCGATTCCGGTTGAGTTTCGGCCTGATTGTGATGTGCCTGTGTGGCGTCAGCGTGTTGCTGTGCCGGCTCTTCATTGGCATGAGCATCTTGCGCAGCGTGACCGTGTGCCGTGTCCTCTGTGTGAGCGTGCGCCTCACCCACGTGGCCTAACTGGGGGAGCAGGGGCTCAGCCGCATAACCGAGGGCCAGAGCATCCCCCCACCAACAATAAAAATCACGACCAGTGCGCCGCCAATCAGCTTTACCCCGGATTGTTCGTGCTGTTTTTGCCCCAGTAACAACAACGCAAAAAAGGCAATCCCTTCCGCAGTTTTGCTGACGAGTGTTGGTAGATCGACAGGCTCGGCTTCTATGGCAAAGGGAGGCGAGAAAACCTGGGTCAATACCCACAGTAAGACCACGCCCCCCGACAGTGCGATACCCGCCCAATAAACCGGACCGACTCTTGAGAAACGAATGAAGGCCACACCCCACAATATCTGGGTCAAACCAATGAGTAGAAAGGTGATGCCATGGGCCGGTGCATGCGCCAGATGAGCCGGCGCAATTACAATGTGGACGAATCCGGCCAATGCTACAAATAAGATCGCTGCAATTTTGAACATGTTGCATCCCCCGCCTGTTCAAATTGTCTTGGGTTTTTTGGAAGAAACGAAACAGAAAGTCTTACATATTTTAAGAGAAATTTTTGATTATGTCAACAGAAGAAGGGAAATAATTTACGGCAAAACGCCACTCAAATAAGGTGGCCCTTGCCGTATGCACCAATTAATGGCCCTGGTGTTGTGGATGGTTACCCGGCATCGGCTGGCCAGATGTATTGGTGTACCCACGGAGGGTATTGTATTGGTCTACTTGTTTGGCAGATAGTAACGGTTCGGTGTGGAAATGAGCCTGGAGGTGGGTAGCTCTCAACTCTCCGTAGAGAATCGCGAGCTCTTCCACCTGTTCCCGCATTTCGGTTTCGGAGAGGGTGCCAGCGGCAAAGCCGCGGCTCAACAATGACTCCTTATGGATAATCTCCTCCCCAAACACTTTAGCCTGGCTTTGCATTTGAACAAAAATCGCCTCAAACTGTTCGGTCACTTCCGGGGAGAGTTCCAACTCTTGTTGCATATCCAGCACGTGACGCGGGCCGGGCACGCCGTTGAGTTCGGCGGAACGGGCAAAACCGGCACCACGCCCGTTGAGTAAATCATTAACCTCCTCTGAATCTAATCCGCGCACGGGGCTGTCCAGTTGAGAAACATAGGGCGACCGTATTTCCACTTCAGGGTTCGACTCGTAAATGACGGCAAAAATACCGGCAACGGCCCCCAGCAAAATCACAAAAACAGCAGCACCAAATATATATTTGCGCATAAACCTCTCCTTTCACTTTTTGCATGAGTTATTTGGATACCCAGCAGTGTACCGTG
>CAYQAP010000103.1:0-2218 GCA_964415515.1 uncultured Gammaproteobacteria bacterium
GGCCGGAGAGCAAGTGACGGTGGAAATCTTTGTGCTGCGTTTGTGCTATTCACGCAAGATTTTTGTAATGGCCTTTCCCAGTCAGAAACAGGAGTGTTTCTATACCGGGCACGTGGCCGCGTTTGAGTATCTGGGCGGTATTCCCCACCGTTTGAGCTACGACAATCTAAAAACAGCCGTCAAGCGGATGTTACAAGGCCGTAATCGGCAGCAGCAAGAACACTTCATCTTGTTTCGGAGCCACTACTTGTTTGAGTGCCATTTCTGTACGCCCGGTGCGGGTCATGAAAAAGGGCGAGTGGAAGATGGGGTGGGCTATGTCCGGCGCAATTTTATGACCCCCTTGCTCAAGGCCGACACCTTTGCTGATCTCAATGAGCAGTTGCGGCAGTTGTGTGGGCAGGATGATCAGCGCCGAGTGGATCGGCAGCCCCAGACCATTGGCGAGGCCTGGCAAAAAGAGCAACCCTTGCTGCGGCCCTTGCCCACGCAGACCTTTGACTGCTGCCGGGAAGTGACGGCCCGGCTCAATGGTTACAGCCAGGTCGTAGTGGAGACCAATCGTTACAGTGTACCCACCGACCAGGCCACGGCCCAGATGCGGGTCAAACTTTATCCCTTCCAGATCAAGATTTATCGCCCGGATGAGCCAGAGGCGGTGGCGGTGCATACAACCACCACATCCACCCCGACCCGCACCAGTGCCTCGACAATTTCCAGCGCTTCCTCACCACTGTTCGGTTGTGAAATATAGAGATTTTCGATATCAACTCCACACCGGCGGGCGTAAGCCAGGTCCAGAGCGTGTTCTGTATCCACAAACACCCCGATACCTCCTTGCCGCTGAGCTTCGGCAATCACTTGCAGGCACAACGTGGTTTTGCCCGAACTCTCCGGTCCAACAACATCCACGATACGCCCTCGCGGTAACCCGCCCACGCCCAGAGCCTCGTCCAGCGTCGGCATACCGGTGGGGATAACATCGACCTCAAGACACGCTACTTCACCCAGTTTGATGAGCGCATTCTGCCCAAAGCGCTGATGCAGATTATGCAGGGTGTCGGTCAGTTGGCGTGACCGGGATGTGACCGGCGGTGACGCCAGTGAATGATGTCTGCTTAATGTCGTGATTGTTGTGGTCATTTTTGCTATCCTTTCTATTTCGATACAATGGGTTCTGGTCGGGAACTGCTATCGCCCGATCCTCCCGCTGTCAGTGTTCGATGCCGCAGCGGGTGTTTTTTATTTTGCTGACCTACTTTGTTTGACTTACACCTTGGGCCTGTTTATAATCCATCTATAACAAAAACAACTCTAAATCAAGACTGAAATTGTGAAGGTTGTTCTCATTATTTTGGTTCAGGAGATCAAGTAAGATGGAACTTAAAATCCTTCTTCAAGATATGCTCGGTCTGGAAACAGAACTGAGCCGATTTGAAACACACTTTGGGGTTAAATCGGCCGAGTTTTACCAGGCCATGACCGATGGTGAATTGGAAGAGTTTGATGCTCTGGATGAGTACCGGATGGAATTTATTGAGTGGCAAGCTCTTTACAAAACCTGGCTCAGTCTGGAGACGAAGTATCGACAGTTGATTGCCCGTCAGCCGGTGGCTATTCAAATCAAGACAGCGCTGGCAGTGTAAATGACAAATCCACTTGCTTCTGCAACCGACTACCAGGCCTTTATATACGACTTGCCAAACCAGTATCCCATTGTTGAGCGATCTTCGCTGGTCTATATTCCTCTCGGAACACGGGTGGGCAAAGTCACGGGAATGTTGTTCTTTGCGGGGCAGGTGCTTCTGTGTGTACAAGAGTTCCTCAACTTTGAGCTTCAGGTAATTGAGGGTTACGGTTACGAAGTGTCCCGCAGTCAATTACCCCTGGATCAACTGCCCCTGGCCGATGAGTATTGCCGCCCAGCCTATCCTGACAAAGAGAAACTCTATTGGTATGACTCATTTCCACATCCCAACGATCTGACCCTGGCCTCAACCCATCCCCATCACAAGCACATTCCACCAAATATCAAACGTCATCGCATTCCGGCCCCGACGATCACCTTCACAGCTCCCAATCTACCTTTCCTAATTGAAGAGATTGAGACAACTGTGCTGGACACTTCACCAGTCGAGTAATCGAGTGGTCTATTCCCCTGTCCCTCCTTGATAATTCTGCTGAATAAAACTCTCTAAATCCTGAGCGCGAATACGCA
>CAYQAP010000104.1:0-2099 GCA_964415515.1 uncultured Gammaproteobacteria bacterium
CTCCCCTCTTACTGGCTACAGTGATCTGGATTTATGCGCACCTATTTAGCATTGCCTTAAGTGAACAGGATTTTCGCACAGCGATTTATCCTGACACAGGGGGTAAGTGAGAGGATGAATTGTTCGAGGTGACGCCGGTTGCATGCCACGGCACAATGCTGATTTCAGGTCCCTTTGCCTCTACAGCGCTGGGCAACAGTGGCCTTGCCACCATGAAGATCATCGATGACAGTAAAAAGACCTGAGTCAAGCCAACCGCGCCCAAACCTGTCACACTCATCGACTATGGAGCAGACAATGGACATGTCATCAGTATGGTTTCTTGAGTGCAAATGGAAATGAAACGATCCAGCCTGGCGTTCATGCTGATTGTCCTGGGTGTGGTCTGGGGTCTGACCATACCGCTGACCAAGATTGCGGTGTCCACTGGACACAAGCCTCCGGGGTTGATCTTCTGGCAACTGGTGGTGGTGACGTTGTTGTTGTCGGTGGTCGCATTCATGCGCCGCACCGGACCTGTTTTTGATTCGCGCCACCTGCGTTATTTCGCAATGCTGGGTCTGCTTGGCACCATATTACCGAATAGTATTTCGTATCTGGCAGTAGCGCATCTGCCGGCAGGTGTGATGGGAATTGTGATTGCATCAGTGCCCATGTTTACCCTGGGGATCGCCCTGGGGATTAACAGTGAGAGACCCTCGTATCGTCGAGTTCTCGGTGTTTGTCTGGGGGCGGCAGCAGTGGTGTTATTGATCGGCCCGCAGGCCAGTTTGCCGGAACCCGAGCAGGCGTTCTATGTGCTCGTGGCCCTGGTGGCGCCTCTATGCTATGGGCTCGAGGGCAATTACATTGCCTCCAGGAGCCCGCCGCAAGCCGATCCAGTGGCCACCTTGCTGGGCGCTTCCGCCATCGGTACGGTCATGGCTCTGCCAATTGCGTTGGCTACGGGTAGCTGGGTGAATCCTCTTTTGCCGTGGGGTGCAGCGGAATGGGCACTGGTGATATCATCAGCCCTTCATGCGCTGGCTTATACCGGCTATATCTGGTTGGTTGGGGTGGCCGGTGCGGTATTTTCGAGTCAGATTGCCTACGTTGTCACAGTGTCAGCGGTTTTTCTGAGTGCGCTGATCTTGAGAGAAAGTTATTCAGGCTGGGTCTGGTCGGCATTGGTGCTGATGATTGCCGGGCTGGCGCTGGTGCAGCCACGTCCCGCTACACAATCGTTACAAAATCCGCTGGTAGAGTCGGGCAGTGGATCAATTTAATCACAGTTATATTTTCTGCTGAGGCAAAACATGAACGACGAAAAAATTAACGTGCGGGTGACGAAAACGGGCGATCTGATGGAAGTGGTAGTGCTCAAAAAACGCCCGGAGCGAATCGATATTGTCCTGGGCAAGGGCCAGCATAATGTCAGTTGTGAGCTCACTCCGACCCGTACCGGGATGGTCTATGCAGGGTCTATCATGGGCCGCGAGATTGTCTACGAACAAAGCCGCGAGCAGGTTCAGGCAGATCTGGATCGACTCGATCCACGACTCAAGCGGTCCCGGCCTCGTTAAATAACCGTACTCAGCAAATAGCAAGCGCTGGCATTCGTTGTAGCGGCGCTGGGTGGGTATGTGCGAAAATTTATAAACCATTTGCCGGCCGGACATAAACGACAGGCTCAAAAATTTTGTATCAACACATTCGATGAACACGGAGGACATCATGCGACGCAACGAAATATCAAAAGGGACCCAATGCCTTTGGGCCGGCGAAGAGGCATCTTTGTTACAGGGCGCTACCCAGGTACCGGTCGTTCACAGTGTCGGTTTTGGCTATGAGGATGTCGACACATGGATGCAGGTCGCGTTGGGCGAAAAATCCGGGCATATCTATGGCCGCAATACCAACCCGACGGTGCATGTTTTCGAACAGAAAATTCGCCAGCTTGAAGGCGCTCAGGCGGTCACCAGCGCCGCCACGGGCATGGGGATTATCAGCAGTACCCTTTACGCATTGCTGGCGCCAGGCCAACGTGTGGTTTCGGTTAAGGATACTTACGGTGGCACCAATGTGTTGTTCAGCGAATTCCTGCCGCGTTTTAACATCGA
>CAYQAP010000105.1:0-2005 GCA_964415515.1 uncultured Gammaproteobacteria bacterium
GAAGATCGGACATTGAAGATCGGATATTTGATAAAACCCAAGCAGAAATTAATGCTGGGACAGGACATTAAATTATCGATCTAATCCGATGAAATTAAATTATATTTACTGTGTACTAATGGCCTTGAGAGAATAGAGTAAAACGACCTTCCACCGCAGTGGGTGCCTCGATAGTGGAACATGTTCCACTGTATGAGCGGATGCAAGTCATGGATTTTGGTGCGGGTACGGGGCTGATTTGCCCACAGACTGCAGCACATGTTGAAAAAATCACTGCGGTGGATATTTCGCAGGCGTTGCTGGAGAAACTCGGGGCCAAACCGGCATTGCAGAATAAAGTGGAAATTGCCGGTTATGAGCCGGTGCCTAATCACCGTTTTGTAACTCTTCTGAGCGAGCCGTTTGACTGCTGCAGTTGCGTGGTTCAAGTTGGCTGGGTGGCTGTTCGTCACCACTGACTTGAAGCGATTTAAAGCGTCGAGCCGTCACCATAACCCGGGAATCTAGACTGGCTGTGGCCTCGTTATAGGCTTGTACAGCTTTGTCCAACTGCCCACCCAGTTGGCTCCAGTGATGGCCCAGGGTTTGTATTCGGTCGTACAATTCTTTGCCAAGATGAGCGATTTCCAGAGCATTACTGGTTACCGCCTCCTGCTGCCAGCCGTAAGAAACCGCTTTGAGCAGGGCAATCAAGGTGGTGGGACTGGCAAGAATTACTTGATTGTCGACCCCGTATTCGATCAGGGTAGCATCGGCCTGCAACGCGGCGCTGAAAAAAACTTCGCCGGGAAGAAATAACACCACAAATTCCGGGGTTGGTTTGAATTGGGCAAAATAGTGCTTGCGACCCAGTGCGGTGAGGTGGCTGCGCAGCTGCCGTGCATGTTCATTGAGCCAGTGTGCTTGCTGGTCATTATCCGCCGCTTCAATGGCTTTCAAATAGGCTTCGAGGGGGGCTTTGGCATCCACAATGACCTGACGATCGCCGGGTAAGCGGATGATCATATCAGGGCGCAAGCGACCGTTTTCGCTTTGGCTACTGACCTGCTCATCGAAATCACAATGTTCTTGCATACCGGCCATTTCCACCACCCGTCGCAATTGCACTTCACCCCAGCGCCCCCGCACGCTTGGTTGACGCAGTGCCTTGACGAGATTCGCGGTTTCTGCGTGCAGTGCGGGCAGATGGGTTTCCATGAGTGAACGCATTTGCTCACGCAGCCCGGAATAGGCCTCTATCCGCACTTTTTCGACGGCAGATAATTGTTGATCGACCTTGCTGAGGGATTGTTGAATGGGGGCAATCAAGGCATCTACTGCGGCTTGGCGCTGTTGCAGTTGCGAGGTCGATTGTTGCTGAAAGCGGCTGAATGTTTCCTGTGCCATGGTGACAAAGCTGCGGCTGTTCTGGGCCAGCGCATCGGCAGACAGGGCTTTGAATGCGGTGGAAAGTTGTTGCTGTGCCTGTTCGATCATGTGGGTTTGTTGTTTAAACAACTGTTGTTGCTGTGTCAGGCGTTCTTGTAGCTGGGCATTGGCAATGCTCAGGTTCAGGGCTTCGTCGGTGCGGGTTTGTAGCAGCTGATCGCGCGCCGTGAGTTCCTCATCGAGTCGATCGATTCGCTCGCGATCCAGTGATGACATCAGCAATTGTTCCTTCAGCTGGGTATTCTTTTGTTGCAGATCGGTCACACGGCGCATCCAGTACCGCCGCACGAAGAACCAGGTGAGCAGCACACTGAGCAGAATCACAAAAATAACATGCAGGGGTTGGAGGCTGTTGAGATTCGGTAGCGAAAAGTGCATTGATTCCCTCTCGTAATGGCATTGCAGGTGGTCACTCCGCAGCTTAACAGCAGACAGTGGTATTGGCGCAATGTGAGGTGTTGATTCTCTAAAAAAAAACCCCCGGGCTAGCCGGGGGTGGGGATGCAGAGAAGTATTTTTCTTGAATTGGAATACTGAGAATTGGGACTGGGGCTAGAGAATATAGGCTCGTTCATCA
>CAYQAP010000106.1:0-1812 GCA_964415515.1 uncultured Gammaproteobacteria bacterium
GGACTGGACGTGCACAAGGAGACGATCGCAGTGGCGGTGGCGCGGGCGGGTCGGACTGACCCGGAGTTTAGAGGTGAGATTGCCAACAAGCCGAAGAAGGTAGCCAGGTTGGTTGAGCGTTTGAGTCAGGAGTTCAACGGTGAGGTGCTGCTGTTTTGCTATGAGGCCGGTCCTTGTGGCTATGTATTGTATCGTCAGCTTCTGGAACTGGGTCATGATTGCCAGGTGGTGGCCCCTTCGCTGATTCCGAAAAAGCCGGGTGAGAGAATCAAGACCGACCGGCGTGATGCTGGCAAGTTGTCGCGGTTTTTGCGCAGTGGAGATCTGACGGCGGTGTGGGTACCGGATGAAGAGCAAGAGGCGATGCGGGATCTGACCCGTAGCCGCGATGATTTCAAGGGCCAGGAGCGTAAGGCACGCCAGCAACTCAATGCTTATGTGTTGCGTCATGGTCATGCCTGGCCGTCCAACAGGACCCGCTGGACTAAGACGCACTGCAACTGGCTGGAGGCACTCAAGTTTCCGCATGACTGGCAACAGGTGGTATTGCAGGAATACATTGATGCGGTAAAAGTGTCGACACAGCGGGTGATTGATATCACGGCACAAATGATGCGGGTATTGCCGCAATGGTCAATGGCAGTGGTGGTTGATTCGCTGGTGGCCCTGCGTGGTATCGACAAGTTGGCGGCGATGGTGTTGCTGGCAGAACTGGGGGATATCAGTCGCTTTGACTCACCCCGTCAGTTGATGGCCTTTCTTGGTCTGGTGCCAAGTGAGCACAGCACGGGTGGCCGCCGTCGGCAAGGGGGGATTACCAGGACGGGCAACAGCCATGCGCGGCGGATGTTGGTGGAATCAGCCTGGAGCTACCGTTTCCCGGCCCGCCAGACGGCCCATCTGAAACGCAAAGCCAAACCGGCTTCTGACGAGGCCAAGGTTATCGCCTGGCGAGCTCAGAAGCGGTTGTGTGGTCGCTACCAGCACTTGCTGCACGCGGGCAAGAACACCAAGCAGACAACCGTGGCGATTGCCCGTGAACTGTCAGGCTTTATCTGGGATATTGCTTGCCACGAGATGCCAAAAGTACAGCAGGCTTCATGATAAGCCAGTAGTGTATGAGAAACTATTTTTACAGGACATAAAAAGGAGGAAACAGGTAGGTTGAGTCAGGGCATGGTTGGGCCGGTGTGGAGAACCCTCGTTCGGGCTATACCGGCATTGACCAACAGGATAATCCCCAATGGGGTATCCCGGTCGATGAACCCTGCTACTAGAGAGAGGCCAGCTCCGCGATGTAATGAAGTCTGGTGGTAACCAATCCACGCATATCAGCTTAATCCACCATCGCAAACTGCCTGGCCGTGTCCTGACCCAACGTGCCTGATAAAGAAAATGAATTGAATCAATCTATTGACAGGTCAAAACATATCAGCCCGGACTATTCATGAATACACTCGCGCCCTTGCTTGATCCTTGTCCGCACAAGACTTTCTCCTCCCTCGGGAATACACACTGGTATTCCGCTCGTTCGGATAAATCCTTGTACAAACAAATCTCTGCGCAATTATCGTGGTGATTCATGAATAGTCCGGGCTAGATTTAAGGTATACACTGTACTAGTACAGATCGACTTTCTCACACCAGGTAGGAAAAATATATTTCCCTACGTCTGCATGTTGAATATGCTTTTTCCCAACCCACTGACTGGGCATAAAAGCTTTGAACAATGGATTAGATTCCCGGCAGTTGTAATAGGCAAGATAGGCACCCCAAAGACCAAATGTTGAATTTGACAAAATCGCTCCAGCC
>CAYQAP010000107.1:0-1694 GCA_964415515.1 uncultured Gammaproteobacteria bacterium
AAGCTAGTTCTACGTCGTCGTTTGCAATTATATGCAAGTGCCAGCTTTTTACGGGGCCAACAACCCGACATGCCCCACAGGGTTCAGTATCTCCGTCGAAACCAAGTCGCCCCCGTGAACCGGCAATTCTATACCTTAGAACAGAGTCGACAAGCCCTGTAATACAAAACCGGCAACAAACAGTGCTCCAACGTAATGGGATTGCAAAAAAAAGGTAAACCCCCAGCGCTCTCCACAACGCAATAACCGGCCGCACAGCAACAGTTGCAATATCAGTGCCATCCACCAACCTATTCCTACCCAGAACCCACCAAACTTGAATGCAACGACACCCAGCAGCGCCATAGTCAACAGTCCGAGCAGAATAATCGCCGGCACGGCGTGCTCTCCCAGCCAGAGCGCCGTTGATTTAACGCCTATTTTCAAATCATCGTCGCGATCACCCAGCGCATAAGCCGTATCGTAGGAGAGTGACCAGCAGATATTCGCAGCAAACAGCAACCATGGAACTGGCGACGAGATATCACCGGCTTCCGCTACCCAGGCCATGACAGCACCCCAACCGAATGCCATTCCCAACCACGCCTGTGGAAAATGGGTATATCGTTTCAAAAACGGATAACAGCCAGCCAGCACCGCGCCGACCACAGCCAGTTCGACCACAAAAGCAGATGTTTGCGCCACCAGCAACAATGCCATCAACAGCATCAGTACAAAACCAATCAACGCCGCCCCCGGCGAAATGCGCCCTGCGGCAACCGGACGCTCTTTGGTACGTTCAACATGAGGATCAAAATCACGATCAGCAACATCGTTAACAACACACCCGGCTGAGCGCATCAATAACACACCACCAACAAATACCACCGTATTTTTCAGGCTTGGCAAACCACCTGATGCGGCCAGAAGGCCCCATAACGTCGGCCACAACAACAACCAGTAACCTACCGGCCGATCAATACGCAGCAGCATATACCAGTCCCGGCATGATCCAACAGGTGAAAAAAGCATAACCCGGATTAGCGCCTAGCTGAAATATCTGCGGGCCGTGGTTTCGATGCGTTTCCACATCTCAGGATGAAACACTTCAACGACCAGCGCCCGGGTTCCCGATGGAGAACGCAATACCGAACGCCGTGCCCAGCGACCATTGTGCAAACCATCCATATCCAATTGTGATACGCTCAAATCGGAACGCGCCAACGACAGGCCACGGTCAAGCAGCAGATTACCAAGCGGCCGTTTGCCTTCCTGAAGATCATGCATCAGATCGGCCGGCAATGCATCCAGAGGCAGCACTGATTCAGCATCAAACATTACCGAACCGCGATGCATCAACGACACTTGTCTTCTCAATGCGGAATCAGCCGTCTGGCTATCCAGCAACACTGCCTCATCCGGTCTGGTGTGATCGACAAACTGGTCATGCAAGCGCACCTCCAGCCGAATACCAAAATGGCGTTCAAGAAAGCGTGTCAGTGAACCTGCAGTCGTCAACACCGCCGCACAATCGCGACTGATGCCGGCCTCCTTCGGTTTCCAGTAGCGAACCGACTGCCATTGTTGTGAATCCAGACTGCCAAAAAACATGCGCGCATCATGGGCTATCGGAACCAAGGGTCAAGAGCTTGCAACTATTCGCCAATTCAAGTCGAATCTCCCCCTATGTTATGTCGCCTCTACCTGAATCAGGA
>CAYQAP010000108.1:0-1584 GCA_964415515.1 uncultured Gammaproteobacteria bacterium
TGTACGGCTCCCGGTTGTTCCACGGAAACAGTGCCATCGGCTCCGACCATGATGGATAGGGCATCCTGTGGGATGGTGATGGAGGGTTGCAACAGATCGCCGGAGGGGGTGACCACCTGTCCTTGTCCGTCAATACTGAATGAACCGGCGCGGGTGTAGGCTGTGTCGCCGTTGGCAAGCTGAACCTGAAAGAAGCCACTACCCTGAATTGCCAGATCAAGTGGACTGCCTGTCTGCTTGAATTCACCCTGGGTGAACAGGTTCTCCACCCCCGCGGTGCGCACGCCCATGCCGATTTGGATGCCGGTCGGCAACTGGGTGCCTGCGGCACTGGCTTCGGCACCCGGCGCCTTGATCTGCTGATACATCAAATCCTGGAAATTGGCCCGGCCACGCTTAAAGCCGGAGGTGTTGACGTTGGCCAGATTGTTGGAAATGACATCGACGTTCTGACTCTGTGCTGCCATGCCGGTGGCGGCGGTATGAAGTGCTAGTAGCATTGATTACTCCTTATCCCTGCACCAGACCAACACGGTCATTGAGCAGGCTTGCTTGCTGGTTATAGATTTCGACGACCTTCATCATCGACTGGGAACTGCGCATCACGTCAATCAGCTCGGTCATGGCCAGAATGCTGTTGACGTTGGATTCTTCCAGGGCTCCCTGCCGGACAGAGACATGGGCTGACGGTTCGGTGATATTATCCTTTGGGGTCAGTAGCAAGACGCCATGCCGCACGGCAACTTTGGCCGGGTCTTTCAGCGAGACGAGGCCAAGCGTGGCAAAGGGTTCACCATCGGCATAAAGCGTACCGTTTGCTGCAGCGGAGATTTCTCCGGCCGGTACTGTGATCGGTTGACCTGCATCATCGAGTACGGCGTAACCGCTCTGGGTCATCAGCTTGCCGGAACCATCCATGGTGAAATTTCCGCCACGGGTTAGTGCATCCTTGCCTTCTTCGGTTTTTACCTGGAAAAATGCATCTCCCTGAATAGCGAAATCGAGCTGACTTTTTGTATAGGTCATAATGCCCTTGCCGGTATCGGTAAACTGCCGATTCAGCGATAGATAACCCGCTGGGGTTTGTTCGGGCGTGCTGCTACTTTGATTGGCGGCCGTGAACACGGTTGAGAATGCAGTCCTGTGAGCCATGAAACCGACGGTGTTGGCATTGGCCAGGTTATGACTGATGTCATTGAGCTTGTTTTGGGCCATCTGGTTGGCATTACCTGCCACAAAAAAACCGCGTTGCATGTTTGCTCCTTGATTGATGCGTTATACTCAATAAGGAGCAAAATTCCGGCCAATCCTGGAATATGGGATATTCCCATGAAATCAATATGTTATGTTAAAGTCGGAAGAATGAAAGTGGGTGGCTGGGAAATTTTTACCGATCTGATGCGGTCATTTTTTCCGCTAATTTGCGGTCGGTCTGATAGAGGAATGACAGCAGTTCAGCGACCAGTTGATAGGCATCTTCAGGGATCTCGGTACCGCTTGGCACGCGGGCCAGTAGCCTGGCCAGTGTATCATCCTGATGGATGTGAATTTGCTCTTCTTTGGCGATCTCCAGAATGCGCCGGG